>CAYLYU010000011.1:0-24645 GCA_964387725.1 uncultured Zetaproteobacteria bacterium
AGGCCAATCGAGAGAAATGTGAACAGCAGATCGAATGGAGCATGAGCATGGTGACTGCTCTGGCTCCAGTCATTGGCTATGAGAAGGCGGCGGAAATCGCCAAACAGGCGGTAGCTGAAGGTAAAACCGTGCGTAAGCTATGTATGGAACAACATGTATTAACCGAGAAAGAATTAGATGAAATGCTTGATCCCGCTGAAATGTTATCTCCACATAAATAACAGGATGTTGTGACACGTTTCAGCTCGACACATTGGGGATGGTTTCGTACCCTCCGACCGGTGAGGTGGATATGACAGAGCATCAGACAGCGATATTGGCGCTGGCGGACGGAAAGGTGTTTCGTGGTCAGGCTATTGGCCATACGGGGCATTCGGTTGGCGAAGTCTGTTTCAACACATCGATGACCGGTTATCAGGAAATTCTTACCGATCCATCCTATACAGATCAGATTATCACCTTCACCTATCCCCATATCGGCAATGTCGGCTGCAACGAGGTTGATAGCGAATCCGCTGCTGCCGCTGTAAAAGGCGCGGTTATTCGTCAGCCGAGCCGGATGACTTCCAATTATCGTGCTTCATCTGATCTTGAAACATATCTGAAATTGCAGGGCGTAGTTGGCATCTCCGGCATTGATACCCGGGCACTTACCCGTCACCTGCGCTCGGAGGGCTCGGTTCATGGCGTTGTTGCTTCAGATGGTATGACTGAGGATGAGGCAATCGAAATGGCTCGTGGCTGGCAGGGTCTGGAAGGACGCGATCTTGTCAGCAAAGTCAGCACCGGTCAGGCCTTTAGCTGGGAGCAGGGAAGCTATGACCTCGATGCCTGTCGTTTTGCCAATACCGATGGAGTCCGGCATATCGTAGCTTTTGACTTTGGTTGCAAACGGAACATATTCCGGAAACTTGCTGACCGGAATTGCAGAGTGACCGTTGTTCCGGCTGACTCATCTGCTGAGACTGTTCTGTCGCATAAACCGGACGGCGTGTTTTTGTCTAATGGTCCGGGAGACCCTGCCGCAGTCGGCTATGCAGTAAATACAATCCGTGAACTGATAAAGAGTGAAACGCCGATATTCGGCATCTGCATGGGACATCAACTGCTTTCAAGGGCCCTGGGCCTGGATACCTTCAAGCTCAAGTTCGGTCACCGTGGTGGTAATCATCCAGTAAGAGATGAAGAAACGGGAAGAATTGAGATTACCAGTCAGAATCACGGTTTTGCCGTGAAAGATGAAAATGTGCCGGATAATGTGGAAATTTCACACCGATCCCTGTTCGATGGAACCATTGAGGGCATCAAAGTAAAAGGCAGGCCGATTTTTTCCGTACAGTATCATCCCGAGGCCAGTCCCGGCCCACATGATGCTGATTACCTTTTTGATAGATTCATGGATACTCTTTTCCGTTAATTTTTGAACATTAAACGCATGCGTTTTTCATCCATCAGGGTTGGATCAGTGGCACCAATTTCCTTTATTGCCTGCCAGTGTTTTTCTGCTTCCTGGCGTGATGAAAACTGGAATGAAAAACGGTAGACGGGAATTTTCGTTTCCTTCATCTGTAAAGAGAATGGCATCCCGGTCAGTTCAAGCCGTTTCTCGAATTGTCTGGCATAGCCGGCGATGAGATAACGGCCAAGGCTTACTTTGAAACCGGAACCATTCGGCATGATGACCGCTTTAATGCCACGTTTCTTCCATTCGAGTCTTGCCATCTCAGCTCGCAGGTGTAGCTGGAATGTCCGCTTATCATCAAAGGCATAAAGCGAGGCATTCTCTTTTCTGATTAAAAGCTCAGGAGTATGCCCCGTTTCAGGTAATCGCTTTCGGATGTCTTCTACTGCCTGCTTCAACATAAAGGCCCGGGTAACGACATACCACTTGCCTTGTTCCTGAATGTCCTGAGCTATAACAGTCTGGATTCCATTCGAGTTCCAGATAGTTGTGAAGAGAAAACATCCAAGCCAAACCAGTATGGCCAGGATCCGCAAACCCGGATTACGGGACGACAATGGCCCTTCTGATCTCATGAAGGTCCGTCTTAATTCCGACTTGCCAGCAGAAGAAGCCCTTTAAGTGTTAAATCAGGCTCCAGGTGATCGATAGAGCTGATATCCTTCCTGATGATATTAGCGTATCCACCGGTAGCAACAATTTTAGCATCAGTATAATCGGGCCGGGAGCGAAGCCGGGTTATGATGCCTGACAGGCCATCCACAGTAGACCAGTAAGCTCCGGCCTGAATGCTGCCGATCGTATCCCTGCCGATCAGCGTGTCCGTTTTATTGAAAGGCACTGCCGGTAATTTGGCAGCACGATGACATAGTGCCTCCAGTCCAATCTGCATGCCCGGAAGGATCAGACCTCCGGCATAATGGCCATCTTTGGATACGACATCGAATGTTGTCGCTGTTCCGCAATCCACAACAATGACCGGCGCGCCGAACATTTCCTTAGCTGCAACCGCATTGCAAATCCGGTCGGCACCGACTTCCCTGGGGTTCTTATAATCAACAGCCATGCCGGTTCTGAGCTGCGGCGAGCCGACAAAGGCAGCACTGATGCCAAACACATGCTGGCAGGCATCGGAAAATATAGCGTCAAGATTGGGTACAACGCTTGCTGCAATAACCTTGCTGACCATGACAGGGTCAAGCTCATTCTGAACAAACAGGCCACGCAGTTGCCAGGCGAGCTCGTCCGAAGTCATGGGACGTGTGCTTGAAACCCTCCATTTGTGTAACAAATTGTCGCCGTCAGACAGGCCAAAAACCATTTGAGTATTACCAATATCTGCCGCCAGTATTGAATTCACTGCATAATCTCCAGATCGCCGGCGACAATACGTTGCAGGCCGGTTTCAGTTTTAATGATAAGCATGCCGTTGTCATCAAGTTCTTTGGCAATGCCCATAATGTATGTTTTTCCATCATGGACGTGAACAGATTTACCGCTGGCGGCATGTGCCTGCCACCAGCGTTCGCGGATAGATGCGAACCCTTGTTGAAGATATGCCAGGTAAGCATCTTCCAGGCAGGAGATTACCTGAATCACGACGTCCAGTTGTGAAGGTCGTAAACCGCTGACGCTTCTAAGGTGAGTAGCCTTATGCTTAATTTCTTCCGGCCAACCATTTACAGGGGGGGCCAGATTGATACCGATTCCGACTACAATGGCCAGAACTTTCCCGGCCTCGGATTGCATCTCCGTAAGGATGCCAGCCAGTTTTTTTCTACCGAAAAGAATGTCATTCGGCCATTTAATGCGAACTTTCGGAGCAAATGCAGAAAGGGCATCGTGTACGCCGACTGCAGCTACAAGGCTTAGCTGAGAGGCTTGATCGGGAGAGATATTTGGACGCAGTAATACGGACATGGCCAGGGATTCCTGGCCGAAGGTATGCCAATGCCTGCCCATTCTGCCCCGGCCGTGATTTTGCCGCTTCGCAATTATAACAAGGCCCTCTTCAGCGCCTTTGCGAGCCAGCCGCATGATCTCCAGATTTGTTGAGTCCGCCTCATCCAGCAGCAGGCATTCGTTTCCCAGAAGGCTTGTTTTTAATCCGGCTTTGATACGTGAAGGGTTAAGCGGAAGCTCATCTTCCTTTCGTTCCGGGCAGGAGGTATCAACCTGTTTCATGCTTTGTCCCTAAGGAAGCGCTGAATAAACCTGGTTCGATGAGGTGCAAAGAAAAACGAGCGAGTTCAAGGCAAAGATTGCAAGTAATAGCACCGCTATTGCTCAAATCTTTAACGCAGTAATCGTTTATTTTGAATGCAGTATCGCGAATCATGGTTTGTTCAGCGTTTCCCTGATCAGCAAACTGATATCAAGCGCTGGAGCTGAATGGGTAATCGCACCGATGGCCAGTCTGTCGACGCCGGTTTCTGCGTAGAGCCCGGCATTGTCAATGGTGATGCCACCAGAAGCCTCCAGAATAATGCTCTCCGGCACTTGCCGACGTGCCGTAGCGACTTGTTCAACAGGCATATTGTCGAGCAAAATCATATCAGGCTTGCAGGCGATGGCTTCCTTTACCTCTTCAAGTGTTTCACATTCCACTTCAAGCCAGACATCAGAAATACGACGACAGGCAAGAATAGCCTTTTCAAGCGATCCTGCCGCCAGAATATGATTCTCCTTGATCAACATACCGTCAGCCAGATCGATACGATGATTCACACCGCCGCCATGGAGGACTGCTTTTTTCTCGGACTCTCTCAGGCCAGGTGCTGTTTTACGGGTATCTGCTATGAGGCAGTCGTAATTTCGCACCTCCCGGCAAAATGCATGCGTTGATGTGGCTATGCCTGAAAGGTGCTGCAGAAAATTTAACGCTGTCCGTTCCGCCGTAAGAATTGAGCGAAGTTTGCCCTGGATGAGGCCAATTACGTCCCCGGACTCTGTCAGGGAACCATTTGTCATTTTCCAGTTCTGTTCGATGTTTTTATCAACGAGTGTGAACACAGTCCGGGCAATGTCGATGCCGGAAATTACACCCGCTGCCCTGGCTGTAATCTCTGCCCGACCTGATAAGTCGGATGGTACGGTTGCCAGGCTGGTAAGATCCCGGTCAATCCGGTCTTCTGCCAGAGCCTGTCGGATCAGTTTTTCCAGGCTCATAAAATCCACAACATGAATACCATCGCTGCAATGACACCCAGAGGTTGCCACTGTTTTCCTGTCATGGTGCGACCCAGAGAAGCTGCCAACCCTGTCAATAAAGCAGCGAGAATGCCATCTTCCCAGGAAAGTCCATGATATACTTTCAGGGCGAATGCCGTGACAAGCGCGGTGACAACAATCAAAGTTAAGTGACTTGTTAGCGTCTGATTCGGATCGGCAGGAAAGCCTAGCCTTGTGCCAATCTCTGCGGTTTCCAGCCAGTGTGCCGCAGGCAGTGCCAGACAGATGGCCAAGGCGGTGGCCAGGCCAAATTCAGGAATATTCTGAAACAGGGCTGCGGACAGAAAAAGGCCGACACCAAATGTGGAAAGAGATACGAGTCCGATCCCTTGCAGAGACAGGGCAAGCCGCATATCTCTGAAAAAGGGAGAATGCAGGCGGACGACCAGGGTGAAGAACAGGAAAAGAGAGGCCATGCCGACAAAGATGGCCCAGTTCGTTTGGTACAGAGGCCAGAACAACACCCATATCGCCATAAGTGGTGGCAGAGGGTTAGCCAATAGCTTAGTCTGAGGCTTACGGCGGTATAGCATAACGACAAGCCAGGCAATCTGCCCCAAACCGACGACGAGCATAATGCTCAGAATAATATCTATGTGCTGCATGGCCTTAGCCTAACCTGTAGATGGAGCCTGTACATTCAGACTTTTTGAGCGTGATTCATGCTGATGATTGAGGAGAAAAGAAATGACACAAGATGAAATGAAACAGCAAGTGGCTGAGGCCGCCCTGGAGTATGTGGAGCCAAATACGATTATTGGTGTAGGAACAGGTTCTACGGCCAATATGTTTATAGATGCCCTGGCTACGATGAAAGAACCTGTTAAAGGTGCTGTGGCGAGCTCTGAAGCCTCTGCAGAACGCCTGCAAAGTCATGGTATTCCTTTATTGAATCTGAATGATGCCTTGAGCCAGACAGGAGCGCTGTCCGTGTATGTGGATGGAGCCGACGAGTTTGATTCGAGCAAGTATCTCACCAAAGGTGGAGGAGGGGCCTTAACGCGTGAGAAGATTGTAGCTGCTGCTTCCAGGCAATTTGTCTGCATTGTGGATGAATCGAAGAGGGTCGAAGCATTGGGAGCCTTCCCGCTTCCTGTTGAAGTTATTCCCATGGCCCGTGAGCTTGTGGCATTGGAAGTACGCAAGCTTGGTGGCGAACCAAGGCTGCGAGAGGGTTATCTCACCGATAATGGCAATGAAATTCTGGATGTGCATGGATTGTCGGTTACAGATCCGATGGCCATGGAAGAGCACCTTAACCAGACCCCGGGTGTGGTTACCAATGGCATCTTTGCTCTACAGGGGGCGGATATTGTCCTCATGGCCACGCCCAATGGAGTTGAACGGATTCAATAGCCTTTGGAGCCACTTGCGAAAGTCGTGAGCAGCGATTTACTTCCCCACTTCGGCGCATTTTCGAGCTGGAATTTCGTCGAATGGAACCACCATGCCCCTCATTCCATCTCAATAATGCACACGAAGTGGGATTGCAACTCATCCACTCAGACTTCTGCAAGTGGCTCTTTGTTCTTTGCTTTTCAGGCGCTATAATTAGCACCTGAAAAAGTACCGGAGGCAGTGCTATGAATACCGTTCCAGCTCAGGAAATTAAGCGCCGAGGCATTTCGGCCGTTGATGAAGGTTTGAACCATGGCCCTGTGCATGTAATCAAGAACAACCGCCCCCAGTATGTTGTATTGACTGAAGGCAGATATCAGGAGCTTGTGAGTGAGGTCGAAGATGCCTATATCACCCGCGTTCAGGCATCGCTGGAGGATATCAAATCGGGGCGGGTGAAACGGGGGACGGTTCAGGAATTATTGCAAGAGATTGGCATGGATGAGTAAGTGTATACGCTGGAATGGACACCTCACTTCACTAAAGCAGCCAAACAATTTACCAGGCAGCACCCGAATCAGAAACGAAAAGCAGATCAAATTTTGCGCGATCTGGCTCTGAACCCATTCAAATCGTCTCTGAAATTGCATCCGCTCAGTGGTAAGTTGAAAGGTGTTCATGCTATCCGTCTCACTTACAGCTGCCAAATCACCCTGACGCTGAAGCTTTCTGAGAAGGTCATTATTCTGCTCGATATTGGCAGCCATGACGAAGTGTATTCGTAATTGTGGTTGTAATCAGGGGAAAGTGAGAAGCCATAATAAAAATGTATAATTTTCCCGGGATTACGGAAAAGCTGATTGGACAATGGCTAGGTGAGACCTGTGCTGCACAGGGGAAGTCGCTTTCCCTGCGGCATCAGGTGCTTGATACAGAGGTAAATGAGGGCGATTCTCTTGTTCTGGGAGCTGTCAGGGATGCTGACCGGCAATCATACAGTGTCCTTATCAGGTTCTTGCCCGGGCAGCGCATGAAAAGCAAGTGCACATGTTCCAGGCGACATGCTTGCAAGCATGTCGCCGCTGTGTTGCATGCCATTCTGGCAGAAAAAAAACAGAGCAATTTATTCGATACCGAGTCGGATGTCCCCGTGCCGCAGGTCTTTCATCATTGGCTGGGCATGATGGGCAAGGGCAAAGTTGAAAAGCCTGTTTTCACGGATTATCCAGATACAGTCAAACAGCGTTTGCTTTTCATTCTGGAGCCGGATGATGACAGAAATGTGCGGCTGAATTTTATGTCGGCCCGAATTCTGAAATCGGGTATTTATGGCAAGGCTCAGTCCTACGACCCTGCCAGTATTTTAACCTATGCTCCGGCCCGGTTCGTGTTAGCAAGCGATGAAAAAATACTCAGGGAAGTGGCAACGGATCGTTCACTGGCTTCCATGCGTGGCTATCGAATCAAGGGGACGGAAGGTTTAGGTATCCTCAAGCGGATCATAGAGAGCGGGCGCTGCTACTGGCAAAGTATAGATGCACCGGCACTGAAGCGGCAAGACAGGCGCAATGGTGAATGGCGGTGGCAACTAAATAGGCAGGGAGATCAGCATCTGACATTGCTGGTGCGTGATGCGGAAATGATCGTGCCAACATTGCCACCCTGGTATATCGACACAAAGTCAAATACATGTGGGCCCGTGGACAGCGGACAAGATGCGGATGTTGCGGAAATCCTGCTGAACACCCCTGCTGTTAAACTGGACTGTTCTGATGAGGTGATTGATTCGGTAACCAGCCAATTACCGGATGAAGTGCCGCCACCCGTGCATCTGGCACATGAATTTCGTCATGTGAGGCCAGTTCCGGTCATCAGGCTTAAATCAAACCGATTGTCAAAGCGTTGGGGTTACCACACTCCCGATCACTGTCATGTGGTTGAGGTGCTATTTGACTATGATGGCAGGCAGACTTCTTTTTCTGCAGAGACCGAGTCAGTCCGTACTATCAGGGGTGACAAGGTAATCGATTATGTGCGGGACGTTGAGGGCGAGAACAAGGCAATTGAAGCACTTGTTGAAGCCGGTTTATCTCCAGTGAGTGAAGGTGCTTTGGCCAGCCATTTCAATTCGCCTGAATATGTATTCAGGCTGGAACATGATGATTACTGGCCGGAATGGATGCTCTATGAAATCCCTGAACTGGAAACTAAAGGCTTTGCCATAGAGATCAGTAAAGATTTTGCCTTCAGGGTGGAAGAGGCTACGGCATGGGAATTGAGTCTGGGGCAGAGCGATTCAAAGCCTTCCGGCAATCTGATGGGGCAGGCCAGTTTTATGGTAAAGCTGGATGGTGGTGAGGAGATTGATCTGATTGATGCGCTGGCTCGTTGGGTCGGTGAAAAACCCGAGCTGTTGAAGTCCGAATATCTGGCCCGGCTGACAGAAAAAGAACATGTCCCTCTACCCTTGCCGAATGGTCGATTGTTGCCCGTCCCCGGTGAGATGGTAGCAAATATCCTGCATTTTATGATGGATGTCTTTACCAGTGGAGGGAGCGGGGAGGTTCAGCTTTCCGCGCCGCAGATGCTGGCTTTGGAGGAGAGTCTCAGTCAGTCATCTGCCCCGGTACGTATCCGTAGCAGCGTCTGGTTGAAAGAGATGAAGCAGCTTGTTGATATCGGCAATATACCTGTTTGCGATGTTCCTCATTCATTGCAGGCTGAATTACGTGACTATCAGCGCGAAGGTTTAAGCTGGTTGCAGTTCCTGCGCCAGATGGGCCTGGGCGGCATTCTGGCTGATGATATGGGTCTGGGTAAAACTGTGCAGGCGCTGGCCCACGTGCTGAAAGAAAAGGAGGATGGACGGCTGAAACTACCGGTGCTGGTGATTGCGCCGACCAGCCTGATGCACAACTGGCGCCGTGAGGCAGAGAAGTTTACGCCCAAGCTGTCCGTGCTGGTATTGCATGGTCCGGGTCGGGCCCGCCATTTTGAGAAGCTGATGGCTTTTGATCTGGTGCTGACTACCTATCCGCTACTGGCCCGGGATTTTAAGGTGCTGGAGGCTCAGAACTGGCATTCATTGATCCTTGACGAAGCTCAGTATATTAAAAATCCGAGAGCCAAAGTGGCGCAGCTGGTACGTCAACTGAATACAGAAAACAAGCTGTGCATGACCGGGACTCCGATGGAAAATCATCTGGGTGAATTGTGGGCCCAGTTTGATTTTCTCATGCCGGGTTATCTGCATGATATGCGAACTTTTTCAAGGTTGTTTCGTAAACCCATTGAAATAAAGGGGGATACAGCGAGACAGGATGCGCTCAATGTCAGGTTACGACCATTTCTTCTGAGACGAAAAAAGGATGAGGTGGCACTCGAACTGCCACCAAAAACGGAAATTGTCCGTAGTATTGAGATGGAAGGGGCGCAGCGGCAGTTGTATGAAAGCGTGCGTTTGGCTATGCAGAAAAGAGTGCGTGATGCGGTGGCCTCAATGGGTTCGGCGCGAAGCCAGATAGTGGTATTGGATGCTTTGTTGAAAATGCGTCAGGTATGTTGTGACCCCCGGCTGGTTGATGGCTTAACGGATGAGATTCCGGAATCAGCCAAGTTGGGAATGTTGATGGAACTGCTACCTGAGATGATTGAGGAGGGCAGGCGAGTACTCCTATTCTCTCAATTCACTTCAATGCTGAAGCTGATTGAAGCCGAAGTCAGCCGAAAGAATATTGCTTATGTTAAACTGACTGGCCAGACAAAAGATAGAGAGACTCCTATCGAATCATTTCAGGATAAAGAAGTCCCTTTGTTTCTTATTAGCCTTAGAGCTGGTGGAGTAGGCCTCAACCTGACCGCTGCTGACACGGTAATTCATTATGATCCATGGTGGAATCCGGCTGTGGAAGCGCAGGCGACTGATCGAGCTCACCGCATTGGTCAGGACAAGGCGGTTTTTGTCTATAAGCTGATGACAGAAGGTTCAGTCGAGGAAAAGATTCTGGAGTTGCAGGAGCGTAAACGCGAGTTGGCGGATGCTATTCATCAGAAAGGCGCTGCCAAAAGGCCGCTGTGGTCCTCAGAGGAGCTTGATGCCCTCTTTGCTCCGTTAAGTTGATAACGTCACTCCCGATTTGAATAGTTATGTCTGTCGGCGCTGGCTGAAAAGGGTTTAAGGAAAAGGGCTGGCAGCGGCAATTTTCGTCTTGACCCGCAATTTTTCACTATCTAACCTTCGCTGCCCTTATTTGCCTTTTTGGCATGGTTTAATGAATGGCTCGTAGCTCAGGGGTAGAGCACTACCTTGACATGGTAGGGGTCGGCGGTTCGAAACCGCCCGAGCCAACCATTTTTTAATCCCAATCATACGCAAGGCTGGACAGTGCAGTTTGGCCTTTGCGTGTGGCACTGTTTCGCCAGGAGCCCGGGATGCGTCTCTTTTAATTGGAGGAAGTACACTGCCATGAATATTAAACTGCCTGATGGTTCAGGTCGCACTCTGACGGGTGGAGCTACTGCCTATGATCTGGCAGCGGATATCGGGCCGGGGCTGGCGCGGGCGACTATTGCGGCTTCCGTAAATGGCACACTGATGGATGTGTCCTGTGAATTACATGATGGTGACGAAGTTTCCCTGATCACTGAAAAATCCGAAGAGGGGCTGAATATTATTCGTCACTCCACTTCTCATCTGATGGCGATGGCTGTACAGGATTTGTTTCCAAAGTCGCAGGTAACCATCGGGCCGGTAATTGAGGAGGGTTTTTATTATGACTTTGCTTTCGAGAGAGCTTTTACAACAGAAGACCTGAAAAAGATTGAAGAGAAGATGCGCCAACTCTCCAATCAAAAGCTTGTTATCAGTCGCAGGGAATGGGATCGTGATGATGCCATTGCCCATTTCGAGCAAATCGGAGAAACCTATAAAGCCAAACTGATCGCTCGTATTCCGGCGGGCGAAACCGTTAGCCTGTATCAACAGGGTGAGTGGTCCGACTTGTGCCGTGGTCCACATGTGCCAAATACCGGCCTGTTAAAACATTTCAAACTGATGAAGGTGGCTGGTGCTTACTGGGAGGGCAACTCCGATAATGAGCAGTTGCAGCGTATTTATGGAACAGCATGGGCATCCAAAGGTGATCTGAAAGCCTATCTGCGACGTCTGGAAGAGGCGGAGAAACGGGACCATCGCAAACTGGCAAGGTCACTTGATCTGTACCACTTGCAGGAAGAGGCGCCGGGCATGGTTTTCTGGCATCCGAAGGGTTGGAGTATCTGGCAGACGGTGGAGCAAGAAATTCGGGATGTCACCCGTGAGCACGGCTATAAGGAAGTAAGGACACCGCAGCTTGTGGATCGGAAGCTTTGGGAGAAGTCCGGTCACTGGGACAAATTCCGGGAGGAGATGTTTACCACCAACACGGAAAACCGTGATTATGCTATCAAACCGATGAACTGTCCCTGTCATATTCAGATATTTAACCAGAATCTGCATTCGTATCGCGATTTGCCCTTGCGTTTGGCCGAATTTGGTTCCTGCCATCGCAATGAGCCATCCGGAACATTGCATGGTTTGATGCGCTTGCGTAATTTTGTGCAGGACGATGCGCATATTTTCTGCACTGAAGATCAGATTCAGGATGAGGTCTGCAACTTTATTGATCTGACGTATGAGGTTTACAAGCGTTTTGGCTTTAAAGATGTGATTATTTTCCTCTCTGATCGACCGGATAATCGCGTTGGCACTGATGAACAATGGGACAAGGCTGAAGCGTCCCTTCATCTGGCCTTGCAATCAAAGGACATTGAATATGGACAGAATCCGGGCGAAGGTGCTTTTTACGGCCCGAAAATTGAATTTTCTCTGAGAGATTGTCTTGGCCGTGTCTGGCAGTGTGGAACGATTCAGGTTGATTTCTCCATGCCGGGCAGGCTTGATGCAGAGTACGTGGCTGAAGACAGTTCGCGGCAGACACCGGTTATGTTACATCGGGCTATTTTAGGTTCCATGGAACGATTTATCGGTATCCTGATTGAGCATTACGCCGGATCCTTTCCCTTCTGGCTGGCGCCGGTGCAGGCGGTAATATGCAATATTACCGACGATCAGGCCGAGTATGTCGTCGAAACTGCTGAAAAACTGCGTAAGTCAGGGTTTCGTATTGAATTAGACTTGCGCAATGAAAAGGTCGGCTATAAAGTCCGCGCCCATACTCTGTCCAGGGTTCCTTTTATTCTTATTGCGGGTGAAAAGGAGCGGCAGGAAGGAACGATTAACGTTCGCTCCAGGGCCGGCGACCAGTTGGGGACAGTGACAACTGAGGAATGGTTGCTCAAGATGCAGGATATGCGCAGGAATTATCAGTAGGGGGCTTGTATTAAGAAGGAAATGGCTGTGAATTTCGCTATCGATGCGGAGACTGTCCGTGTTATTGGCGATGAGGGAAAACAGTATGGCATTTTGCCTTTGAGAGAGGCGATAGCCAAGGCGAATGATCGGGGTCTGGATCTGGTACTGATGACCGGTAATGTTAATCCTCCGGTTTGCAAAATGCTGGATTATGGAAAATTTAAATATACGGCCCAGAAAAAGGCCAACCTGGCAAAAAAACGTCAGCACAGTATGCAGACCAAGGAAGTCAAAATCAGGGCAAGTACAGAGTTGCATGATTTTGAGGTTAAGATCAAACATGCTCGAAAATTTTTAGAGGCAGGCGATAAAGTAAAGCTAAGCCTGCGTTTCAGAGGCCGTGAAATGGCTTTTAAGGATAGAGGGCTGGAGCAGTTGAAGCGTGTTGCTGCCGAGCTAACCGATGTTGGCAAGGTCGAAAGGCTGCCGCAGTTGGAAGGTAGACAAATGATCATGATTATTGTCCCTCTGAAGAACAAGTAATAGCAAATTGAGAATGGTGGTTTGAACGATGCCAAAAATGAAAACAAATCGAGGTGCTGCCAAGCGCTTCAGCAAAACAGGAAGTGGCAAGTGGAAGCGCAACAGTGCTTTTGCACGCCACATTTTGACCAAGAAGTCCGCCAAGCGTAAACGTAACTTCAGGGGTACAGAGCTTGTGGATGCAGCGGATGTAGGGCAGCTCAATCGCTTGATGCCTTACAAGTAGGAACTATTTTGAACTCACTCAATGGTTCACATTACTCGGGTTTGTCCTGTAAAAGAGCAGTGAAAGATTTGTTGCAGAGTATTCACAGTTTAGGAGAGAGTCATGCCTCGCGTTAAATCCGGAGTTCAGGCGCACGCGCGTCACAAGAGTGTTATCAAGGCAGCCAAGGGTTACCGTGGCCGTCGCAAGAGCTGCTTCCGGGTAGCAACCCAGGCCGTTGATAAGGCACGCCAGTATGCCTATCGTGACCGCAAGGTCAGGAAGCGTGATTTTCGTAGCCTTTGGATAGTACGTATTAATGCAGCTGCCCGTCAGAATGGCTTAAGCTATTCACGCTTTATGTTTGGCCTGAACAAGGCCGGTATTGAGCTGGACCGCAAGGTTCTGGCAGATATTGCAGTGCGTGATGCGGATGCCTTTACGAAGCTGGCAGAAACAGCTCGAGCACAGATTCAGTAGGAATACTTCTCTGGTTTTTACCAGTTGTAAGTGGTAATGAAATCGAAGGCAGGGCTATTTACAGTCCTGCCTTTTTCTATGCAAAGATGAAGGGTGTTTACCTCAGAGGTACGGAGATACAGAGAGAGAAACTTGCATCTTGTGATATGACGTATCTTTGTGGTCTTATGATGAATACACGTAGTTTTGTGAATCATGCGGGTTGGTATTGCTTCGTGTCTTTGTGGTGAATAAGGGGAGTCTCATGAACGATATTGATTCGCTGAAATTGCAGCTTGAATCATTGCAGGAACAGGCTCTGGCGGCCTTTGCAGAGGTTGAGAATCTGGACGATCTCATGCAGTTGCGAGTCCGCTATCTGGGCAAAAAAGGCGCGTTGACCGAAGTGCTGAAGGGTGTTGGCAAGCTGCCACCGATTGATCGTCCGGTGATCGGACAGTTCGTCAATGCGACCAAGAAAGTGTTGGCCAGGTCATTGGAGACGGTTGAGTCCGATCTGGCGGTTAAGGCCAAGGCGTCGCGTATTGAAGCCGAACGCCTCGATGTGACCTTGCCGGGACGCAAAGCGGTTAGAGGGGTACTGCATCCCGTACAGCAGGGGCTGGATGAGATGACAGCTATTTTTTCGCAGTTAGGCTTTGCCATTGCAGAAGGTCCTGAAATAGAAGACGAGTTCCACAATTTTGATGCGCTGAACATTCCACCTGAGCATCCGGCACGGGCCATGCACGATACGTTTTTTCTCAAGGGTTTAAGCGACACGGATAAGTCCGGGCCGATGTTGCTAAGAACACACACTTCACCGGTGCAGATTCGTGCCATGAAACGTTTCCTGGAAGAGGGCAGCGAACCATCTCTTGCTGTGGTGGCACCGGGACGTGTCTACCGATGTGATTACGATGTTACCCATTCACCCATGTTTCATCAGGTGGAGGTGTTCAAGCTTGGTCACGATGTGTCGATGGCACACCTCAAGGGTGTTTTGAAACACTTCCTTTCTGCATACTTTGAAAAAGATGTCCCGGTTCGTTTGCGCCCCCATTACTTTCCCTTTACCGAACCGTCAGCTGAAGTGGATATCGGCTGTGTGTTTTGTTCCGGAAAGGGTTGCCGGATATGCAGGGATAGCGGTTGGATCGAGGTTCTGGGCAGTGGCATGATCCATCCGAATGTGCTGAACGCTGTTGGTATCGATACGGCAGAGTTTTCTGGTTTTGCCTTTGGTCTTGGCGTGGAGCGAATGGTGATGCTCAAAAAAGGCATTCCGGATTTGAGACTGTTTTTTGAAAATGATGTGCGTTTCTTAAGGAGGATGGGATCATGAAGGTACCTTTCTCCTGGTTAAAAACATATGTGTCACTGACCGGGTCGCCGTCCCGGATTGCCGACGACCTGATTCGCCTGGGTCATGAAGTGGAAGGTGTTGAAGAGCCACGTGCGGCAGTTAAGGGAGTGCGTGTCGGCTTGATCACTTCTAAAGAAGCGCATCCGGATGCGGATAAGCTGAGTCTGTTGAAAGTGGATATCGGCGAAGCTGCTCCGCTGAAGATCGTCTGTGGCGCAGCCAATATGAGTGCAGGTGATAAAGTACCCGTTGCAACAATCGGTACCGGTTTGCCGAATGGTCTGAAAATTAAGAAAGGGAAGATTCGTGGCGAAGTCAGCTGTGGCATGTGCTGCTCGGAGACTGAGCTGGGATTGGCCGAGGAGTCGGCAGGCCTGATGATATTGCCTGCTGATGCACCGGTTGGTGTCGAAGTGGGCGAGTATCTTGAAATGGAAGAGGCGGTGTTTGATCTTTCGATTACACCCAATCGCGGCGATTGCATGAATATTCGCGGCATTGCCCGTGACCTGGCGGCTGATGCCAATTTGCCTCTGCTGGATTCCGGTGATAACACAGCTGCGATTGATACAACGGTGTCGACACAACGGGTAAGCGTGAAGGCTGAAATGGATTGCCCGGTCTATCTGGCGTGCCGTATCGAGGGTTTGACACTGTCCGATTCCCCTGCCTGGATGCAGGCTGGTCTGATGATGGCGGGGATGCGTCCGGTTAACGGCATTGTTGATGTGTTGAATTATGTAATGCTTGATTCCGGCCAGCCTATGCATGCCTTTGATGCCGACAGGCTGAATGGCGATATTGTTGTACGCTCTGCCGGAGATGGTGAACATTTTGCAGCTCTGGATGGTCGTGAATTGACATTGCTCAAAGGCGATCTGGTGGTAACGGATGATAGCAGTGTCATTGCTCTGGCCGGTATTATGGGTTCCGCAGCTTCTGGCGTAAATGAAAACACTGTAAATATCGTCCTGGAATCGGCCTTTTTCCGTCCGGCTCGCGTTAGCGAGACACGCCGTGTTTATGCCATGGTGTCCGAGGCTTCCATGCGCTTTGAGCGAGGCGTGGATCCGGCCATGGTTGAAACTGCTATGCAGAAAGCAACCGGGATGATTACCGGTTTATTCGGAGGTTCTGCAGGTGAAATCACCGTATGTGGTGATGCAGCCGGGATCAATGCCGGTCGAGTCATTGACTGTTCGGTATCCCGACTTGAATCAAGGCTGGGAATCGATATTCCCGAGCCGGCGGATGATGTGCTACGCAGAATGGGTTTTGATATATCCAGAGACGGGGACAGACTGAATGTTGCAGTACCGTTATTTCGCCACGACATCTCTATTTCTGAGGATATATCAGAGGAATATGCGCGAGTGATCGGCTTTGATTCCATTCCTGAAGTGCTTCCGACATTGCAGGCGACCGTGCTGGCGAAATCCGACCGGTCAGTTCACGATGCTGTAGCCGGTGGTTTTTTACAGGTTGTAACCTATGCCTTTATTTCCACGGATGAACAGCGTTTGTTCGTAGCCGATGACGGGCTGGATGTCGAGCTGGAAAACCCCATTTCCGATGCCATGAGCCTGATGCGGCGTTCAGCCTGGCCGGGACTGCTCAATGCAGCGAAACACAACCTGAACCGGCAACAGGCAGGTGTGGCTCTGACCGAGCAAGGTCGCCTCTATGTGAAAACTGCGCTTGGGCATGATGAGAATAATGTATTGGCCTGGTTGATGGCAGGTGAGGTGCAGTCTGACGCATGGCATGGCAGTGCGCGTGTGGCCGATTTCTTTGACCTGAAAGGAGCAGTGGAAACATGGCTCGCGGCTCGCGGACTGAGCGGGCGTTTCATTGCGGATGATTCGATTCAGGGTCTACAGTCAGGGCAAAGTGCGAGGATTTTAACTGGTCGTGTTGAGGTTGGTCGTATCGGTCGGGTTGACAGCAGCATTGCTACCGATCTTGATATTGATACGCCGGTATTTGTGGCGGATATCAATCTCGATATCCTGCCTGTCGAAAAAAGAACGAAATTTATGCCGCTACCGGAATTTCCGGGTGTGGAGCGCGATCTTGTTTTTCTATTCGATGTTGGCATAGCCTCGGAAAAAATTCTCAATGCGGTCAAAAGCGCCGCCGGCAAGCTGCTTGTTGAGGCACACATTTTCGACCTGTACAAAGGCAAGGGTGTGCCGGAGGCTAAAGTCAGTCTCGGTATACGTTTCAGGCTTCAGGATCCAAAACGTACGCTGACCCAGGAAGATTCAGATACTGCTTCTGCGGCTATTGTTGCGGCCATGCAGGCGAAGTTTAATGCTGCCCTTCGGGTGTAAGCTATTGATACGGATGAATGCAGGTAATCGCAAATGTTGTGACCAGTGTTTATCTGCGATTATCTGTGTCTGATTTATTATGCTGGCAGGAGTTGATGAAGTAGGCAGGGGGCCGCTGGCTGGGCCGGTGGTGACAGCGGCAGTGATTCTTTCTCCGGATGACATATATCTGGGAAAATACCGCGATTCCAAGAAAGTGCCTGAAAAGAAACGTCTAAAGCTTTATCACCATATTCGTAATAATGCCGTGGCTTATTCGGTGAGCATGGCCAGTGTGGAAGAGGTTGACCATCTTAACATATTGCATGCAACGATGCTTTCGATGCGGCGCTCTGTAGAAGGGTTGGAGATCACACCGTCAAAAGTGCTGGTGGATGGCAATCGGGTCCCTGACCTGGCTCTGCCAGCCGAAGCGATTATTGGCGGAGATGACTCAGTGCAGGAGATTGCTGCCGCCTCGATTGTCGCCAAGGTAGTACGCGATCGCCTGATGGTTATGCTCGATAAAAAGTTTCCCGCCTATCAGTTCGCCAGACACAAGGGTTATGGCACCAAAGTACACATGGATGCACTCAGGGAGTACGGGCCGTGTCCCATCCATCGAAAATCCTTCGCGCCTGTGGCCAGTGCTTTCAGGGGTAATTTCTGAATTATGACAGTTTTCCCTTCCGCGCAGAGCATTGTGTATGTGTGGAGAGGGCGGGAAATATTCAACTGTTATATTATTATGGCTTGAACAGGGATATTCATACGCATGACTTCATGAAAAATACGCGTTAGCCTTCGGAAAATTTGTTTTAAGGGGATTCCTCATGGCGCGAATTACTGTTGAAGACTGCATACGCCACTATCCAAACCGTTTTGAAATGGTTCTGCTTGCTTCACGTCGGGCCCGTCAGCTTATGCGGGGGTTTTCTCCGGTTGTTGAACTGGAGTCGCACAAACCAGTTGTAAATGCGTTGAAAGAGATTGGTGAGGGTATGATTACCTGGGAACAGGTTTTTGACTTTGATGAGCACGAGCGTCAACGACTTGCATCCGTTGAGTCGGAAGACACTGCGGATGAGACATTCTCCAGCTGGCAAGTATCCGGAGCGCAGTGAGTCGAATATACGAAATTACCGAGAAGGTTCTCACATACTTCCCAAAGGCCGATATTGATCTGATTAACCGTGCCTATGTGTTTGCAGCTCAGGCACACGTCAACCAAACACGCCGCTCCGGCGAACCATACCTTGAACACCCTCTTGCTGTAGCAGATATACTGGCTAGCCTGAGATTGGATGAAGCCAGCATTGTTACCGGCTTGCTGCACGACACGGTCGAGGATACAACGGTAACCCTGAAAGATATTCAGGAACATTTCGGAGATAATACAGCCAATCTTGTTGATGGGATCACCAAGATTGCAAAGATAAAATTTCGTTCATCAGAGCATAAGCAGGCTGAAAATTTCCGGAAAATGATTTTGGCTACGGCCAAGGATTTGCGTGTACTCCTGGTTAAGCTTGCAGACCGTTTACACAATATGCGTACGCTGGTTTTTTTGCCGGAACGCAAACGTCGTGGAATTGCCATGGAGACCATGCAAATCTACGCTCCCCTGGCCCATCGTCTGGGTATTCACTGGCTAAAACAGGAACTTGAGGATCTGGCCTTCATCCATCTTGATCCCGAAGCCCACCAGGATCTGAGCAAACGTTTGTCTGATCACCTGGAGTTTCTGAATAGTACGCGGGAAAGACTGGAGCATCTGCTTCAAAAGGCGCTGGATCGGCACGACATCAGAGCTGAAGTTCATGGGCGTATGAAGCACATATATAGCCTGCATCAGAAGTTGGAACGAAAGCATGTTGGTTTTGATGATATTTATGATCTGGTTGCTTTCCGTGTCATCGTTCAGGACATGCCTGCCTGTTACCACGTCCTTGGCATCATCCACAGTATGTACAGGCCGGTTCCCGGAAGATTTAAGGATTATATTGCCCTGCCTAAACCCAATGGATATCAGTCGTTACATACCGCTGTTATTGGCCCTGAAAATTATCGCATTGAAGTCCAGATTCGTACCGAGGCCATGCACCATTATGCCGAAGACGGTATAGCAGCCCATTGGGCTTACAAGGGTGCTGATGTTTCACCTGAGGATCAGGCCCAGTTCCGCTGGCTTTCCCAGTTGACAGATTTGCTACAGGAGAGTGATCAGCCGGGCGAGTTTCTGGAGAATGTTCGTCTCGATTTATTTGTTCAGGAAGTTTATGTGTTTACCCGGGATGGCGATATCATGGCATTGCCACGTGGTGCCACACCACTGGATTTTGCTTATGCTATCCACACAAATGTAGGCAATCGTTGCGTTGGAGTACGAATCAACGGGGAATCGGTAGATTTTGACAAATCTTTGCGCAATGGTGATCAGATAGAGGTTGTTACCGACCCCGAACAAACCCCAAGCCAGTCCTGGTTACAGCACGTCCATACCCCCCGGGCCCGCCAGTCAATTCGACAATGGTTTCGGCGCCAGAAACGTGAAGCAAGCATTCGTCTTGGAACACAAATACTGGATGAGGTGATGGGTCGGGCTGCCAAAAATCTGGGTGAGAAGGAATTGAACAGGCTGAATTGCAAGGATATGAATACATTACGTCAACGGTTGGGTGAGGCCGATATTAACATCGAAAAAGTGTTAAAAGTTACCAATCGGGAAGTCTCTCAGGCTCTTACGGTTAAAGAACTTTCACTTGCTGTGATGCAGGCCTCGGACTGTTGTTGTCCGCTTCCAGGGGATCCTATACTCGGTCATCTCAACCGTGGAAAGGGTATGCATATTCATCACCGTGATTGTCCGTCCATCCGCAAGGAGAAAAAAAAGTCGTGGCTTGAAGTTCAGTGGGAGGGAGAAGAGGGCAAACTTTATCCCACACGGATCATCGTCAGGACGGAAAATCGTCGGGGAATGTTGTCTGATGTTTCAGGATGCATCTCAAGGTCAAATGCTAACATTGAGGATTTGACACTTCGTCAACTTACGGGCTCAATCACGACCCTGCATATTCGCCTGGAAGCTTCCAACCGGATTCACCTTGCCCGGATTTTACGGGTTTTGCATTCACTGGATGGTGTGGTCAAGGTCAGCAGGGAGATGCTGGGGCAGGATGCTGCTCAATCCAAAACACGAAGTTTTACAGAAATGGTTAGAGCCATTGTTCCATCACTGACAAGGCATTAAACGGGGGTGATTTGAACACGATACATGCAATTCGTTCCAGTGAGGCGCCTGAAGCCGTAGGGGCGTATAGCCAGGCGATTACCGACGGCCATTATGTTTATCTTTCGGGCCAGATTGGTCTTATGCCGGAAACGGGCAACATGGCTGGAGATAATATTAAAGAGCAGAGCGGCCAAATTATCTCAAATTTGAATGCTGTGTTGCATGCGGCCGGGTGCAGCAGCCAAGATATTCTTAAAGTCACCATCTTTCTTTTGGATATGAAAGATTTTCCCATTGTCAATACAATCTATGCGGATTGGCTGGGAGATCATCGCCCGGCGAGAGCAACGGTGGGAGTGGCTTCTCTTCCCCTCGATGCGAAAATTGAAATGGATCTTATTGCACGTAAGCCAGATAGTCAGGACTATTTATGAGTCAGTGTGATGATCACACAGGACATTTATTTGCATGAGCCTGAATCATTCTTCTCTCATTCTTTTTGACTGCGATGGCACCCTGGTTGATTCACATCATCATATTATTAGAACGGTACAACAGACCTTTAACCTTTGCGGTCTTGAAGAACCAGATGCAGATGAGGCACGGGAAGTCATTGGCTTCTCCCTGTTTGCCGCTATTTGTAAACTTCTCCCGGAGTGTGAACAAAAGCGGGCAGAAGAGGTATGTTCTGTCTACCGGAATCTCTATATTCAGAATGGAAACAGGGATTCCGAACCTTTGTATCCGGGGGTAAAAACAACGCTTACAAGCCTGATCGTTCGCGGGTACAGTCTTGGGATTGTAACGGGAAAGTCTACGAAGGGTCTGATGCGTATATTTGAACAGCATGCTTTTGAAGGGATGTTTTCAGTCTGGCGTTCAGCTGACAAGTGTCCTTCCAAGCCACATCCGGCTATGGTGCTGGAATGTATGCAGGAAGCAGATGTGACACCTGATCGTACGGCTGTGGTTGGCGATAGTTGTATGGATATGGAAATGGCTTCTGAAAGCGGTGTTTCAGCCCTGGGAGTATCCTATGGAGCACAAACGGCAGAGCGTTTGCTGGCTACAGGGGCGGATACTGTGGTGGATTGCATGCCCGATTTGTTGGCATTTTTTCCACCTTTGTCTAGTGCGGACCAGAAAATGATGACTATGATACGAAAGGAGTAAAGCATGAAATCAGTGGTGAAATATTTCCTAATTACGCTGGTTCTATTGGTTGTAACGATATTGGCTCTGCCATTTTTTATTGATGTTAATGAGTACCGGCCAATGATAGTGGAGCAGATTGAAGACGCGACCGGACGCGATGTGGACATTGGTGAAATTCAGGCCTCCGTGTTTCCCTGGGTTGGCGTCAGCCTCAGTAATGTGCGCATGGGCAATGCAAAGGGATTCTCTGAGGGGGATTTCGCTAAAGTGGACAGTGTTGATATTCAGATTGCCATGATGCCCCTGCTGAACAGGGAAGTTGTAGTCAAACGGTTTATCCTTGATTCACCGCAACTGTTACTGGAACGTGATAGCCGGGGGAAATTTAACTGGGAAGATTTAACTGCCCGGAAACCTGCTGCCGATCCGGCACCACCACCGGTTTCGTCATCAGAGCCGATCGCTACATCCGATGATAACTTCAAGCTGGCTTCTCTGACAGCCGAATCCCTGAATTTACGTGATGCCAAGATTATCTGGAATGACGCGATGTCGAAAACAAGTCTGAACATCACCGAATTGAATGTAGAAGTAAAAGATGTGCAACTTGAAAGGCCGGTAAGCCTAGAAATCTCTGCCAAAATTGAAGGTGAAATGATTCACCTTAACGGGCAGGCGGGCCCGATTCTTGATTTTGAGAAGCTTGACCCGACTACATTACCTGTGCAGATGCAGTTGAAGTCGGATGCTATGTCGCTGGCTAAATTTAAGGCTTATATTCCGGAAAGTGCTGCTGCATACGCAAATGCACACCTCGATTTTGATATAACCGTTGAGCAGAGATCGGATCAGGTGCGTTTGTCAGCAGGAAGAGTTGCTTTGTCCGGAGCGCAGGACATTGGTTTAAGCTGGAAGGTGCAAATGCCAAAGCCAAGCAGCGTGGACATTGCTGAAATGGTCGTGAATCTTGATAGCCAGGAACTGCTGAAGGTAAATGGAAATTTACGTGGTATTGGTGGAAAGTTGCGCTATCAGTTAAATGTTAGCAGCTCCGAGATTAAACGGGAGATGGTTTCTTCCCGCTTGCCAGCCATAGCGGAGATGTATAAACAGCATCCGAACCCATGGAGTCGGATTAAACTTCAGATGTCTGCGGCAGGGTCGCTCAAGCAGACAGAATTGAAGAATGTTCAGTTGATGCTCGACGATGAACTGATGCAGATTTCGGGAGCCATCAAACTTGGAGGCGCACCAAATCTGCAATTGCGTGTCGCGGCCAATAGTCTGCATCTGGATCCCTGGCTGCCTGCACAGACAAAAGCGGATGATACGGTTACTCCGGCTCAGCCGACCGTCCAGCAAACTCCTACGCAGAAATCTCCTGTTAGTCGAGAGCCGGATCTACGTTATTTAAAGGACTGGAGGCTCAGTGCCGAGTTAAAGGTTAACAAACTGTTCATGCGTGGGCTGGAACTGGATAATCTAACTGTCGTAACTGAAAGTAATAAGGGTGTGTTTGTTGTTGATCCGTTCAGGTTTGATTATGGGAAGGGCAATGTGCGAAACAAAACCAGGCTTGAGGTAAAAAATTACCCGGTTACCTGGTCAGCAACCACAAACCTGACCAGAATACAGGTAAATCCGCTTCTGAAAACGTTTGCCGATACCAGCATTTTGCACGGAGCCCTGGAAACAAGCTCACAATTGTCCGGGACGGGCATTGTTGAGCCGAACTTGACCGCCAATCTGAATGGTAGCGGGAATATAGCTCTGACCGATGGCAAGATTGAAGGTATTGATATCCCAGGAGCTATTCGCCGGGCTAGCTCGCTTGGAGTGGGATCAAACACCGCTAAAAAGGCTACAGATTTTTCCCAACTTGTCGGAAGTTTTATGGTCAGGAATGGGGTAGCTCGAAACGACGACCTGTATATGGCTTCACCGATCTTCCGTCTGACTGGCAATGGCATAGTCAACCTTGCCAATAAAACTCTTGATTATCATGCCAAGCCGAAACTGGTTGGTACGCTGGTTGGTCAGGGTGATACAGCAGCTGCCCGTAAAGGTCTGGCTGTACCAATCCATGTTACCGGGCCATTTTCAGCACCCAAAATAAGTCTGGACGTCGATCTTAAATCGCTGATGCAGAATCCAGAGGCGATTAAAGATACGGTGCGCGGGGCAAAGGAAGTGATAAAGGATTTAAAGAAACCATCGGGGGGAGGCTCCAAGGAAATAATTAAAAAGGGGCTTGGTGGTTTATTGAAAGGTTTGTAATCAGCTATGTTTGAGCGTTTGCACCTCCATCCCGAACGGCCTTCTATCAGGAATGTTCGGCACGCCGCCTCATTCATTCATCAGGGTTTAGCGGCTGTAGTGCCAACGGAAGCTACCTATGCTCTGATGTGCCTGCCCGAGTCGAATGATGCAGTGTCTGTTATTCGCCGCATCAGGCGACATGATGACCATCATTTATGGTCACTGGTGTGTTCGGATCTATCGCAGGCAGCAGAGTACGTGAACATCAATAACCAGGCGCACAGATTATTGCGACGCCTGTTACCGGGGCCTTACACCTGTATTTTGCCAGCCAATGCGAGGTTGCCCCGGAGAATTTTTGGCCGCCGTCGAGATATTGGCATTCGTCTTCCTGATCATGCAGTTTGCCATGCACTGTTAGGCGAACTTGGATCACCTCTCCTGGCCAGTACGCTCCAATTTCACGGGGAAGATTTTCCGGCTAACGACCCTGATGATTTTAGCAACCGTTTAAGAAAAGAAGATATGGTTGTACTCGATGCGGGTTGGTCCGGAGTTACAACGACTACTGTGCTGGATTTAAGCGGTGAAGCTCCAGAAATGATCAGAAAGGGACTGGGGGAGTGGGAAGATTAGAATTTCATTGAACAGGGAAAAGGCAATTGCTGTATATTATCCTAAAAACCTCAGTTGAAAGCACCCACATGGCACAAGCTCTTGATTCGCTTTGC
>CAYLYU010000012.1:0-5205 GCA_964387725.1 uncultured Zetaproteobacteria bacterium
AGTGAGGAAGAAATTAAACATATCTTTGAACCCTTTTTTACAACCAAGGGGGTGGGTAAGGGCACCGGGCTTGGACTGGCGATGGCCTATGGCGCAATTCAGTCACATCACGGAACCATCGAGGTGGACAGCCAACCGGGCAAGGGATGCGAATTCCGAATCTACCTGCCATTGATCGAGCCGGAGTCCGAATTGGTGTCAGAGCAAATGGAAAAGGATGTTGCCGAAGGTCAGGGAGAAGTCATCCTGGTCGTAGATGACAATCAAACTGTCATCGAAACAGTGTCTTCGGTTCTGGAAAACCTGGGTTACAAGGTATTAACCGCTTTTGACGGACTTGAAGCTATCGAAGTCTACAAAACTCACATGGATACTATTTCACTGCTGATCCTGGATGTGGTCATGCCCCGCCTTGGCGGCATCGATACAGCCAGGGCTATCCGCGACTTGAACCCTGGTGTGAAAATTATTCTTTCGACCGGTTATGATCGTGACAAAACTTTACAAAAGGCAGATCAAACGGGCGTCACAACCATCATCAAGAAACCATTTGCGATCCATGAGCTAAGTCATCTTATCAGGCAGGAAATTGATCGCTGATTGATAACTGCTCAGCTACATTGGAAAGATAAGACGAGCACCACTGATTTAATTTCCCAGTAATTTGAGCATACGAAGGCCAAGCAGGGTTGGATTGTGCTCAATACTGACACCTGCGGATTCCAGTGCCACATATTTGGCCTCCGCTGTGCCGGCTGAACCGGAGATAATGGCACCGGCATGGCCCATTCTTCTGCCCTTCGGGGCAGTGGCTCCGGCAATGAAGGCAACCACGGGCTTGCTCACATGTTCACCAATGTAAGCTGCTGCTGCTTCTTCATCAGAGCCACCGATTTCACCAATCATGACGACACCCTCGGTTCGGGGATCGGCCTCAAAAAACCTTAATGCATCAATGAAATTCAGGCCGTGAATCGGATCGCCACCCATGCCGATACATGTACTTTGGCCAAGCCCGGTCGCGGTAAGCTGTGCCACTGCTTCGTATGTAAGTGTGCCTGAGCGGGAGACCACACCGATACGTCCCGGCAAATGGATATGACCTGGCATGATACCAATTTTACATTCTCCGGGTGTAATGATACCAGGGCAATTCGGACCGATTAACATAGTACCGGAACCCTTTAATTCTGCCTTCACCTTCAACATATCCAGAACAGGAACACCCTCGGTAATGCAAACCACAAGCCTGATACCGGCATCGGCAGCCTCGATGATGGCATTTGCAGCAAAGGGAGCGGGAACGTAGATGACACTGGCCCCGGCACCTGTTTCCTGCACAGCACCCTCAACTGTATTGAAAACAGGCAGGTCAAGATGTGTCGTCCCACCTTTTCCGGGTGTTACTCCACCGACCATTTTCGTGCCGTAGGCGATCATCTGCCTTGAGTGAAATGTTCCCTGCCGACCTGTAAATCCCTGACAGATAAGGCGAGTATCTTTATTTACCAGCACGCTCATGTTGAAGCTACCCTGGCTGCAGCTGCGGCGAATTCGGCAGCCTCATCCAGATCGTGCGCCCACTGCACATCCAGACCTGAGGTGTGGATCAAGTGCTTTCCATCCTCCTCGTGGGTGCCTACAAGCCGGAGAATGACGGGCACGCGCATCGAACATTCCTCTGACGCCCGAATAAGTCCGCGTGCAATTATATCGCAGCGAACAATGCCACCAAATATATTCACCAGAATTGCTTTCAGATGATCATTTGAAAACAGTAGACGGAAACCCTCGGTGGCCGCCTCCTCAGTCACCCCTCCGCCAACATCCAAAAAGTTGGCGGGTCTCTGCCCTTTAAGCTGGATGATATCCATGGTAGCCATGGCCAGACCTGCCCCGTTGACCATGCATCCAATCGTGCCATCCAATGAGATATAGTTCAGACCGAATTGGGCGGCCTCCGCCTCGTGTGCATCTTCCTCATCCATATCTCGTAGATCCTGAATATCCTTGTGACGATAGATGGCATTATCATCAAAGGACATCTTGGCATCGAGCGCCACAAGATTATCTTCCTGCGTAAGCACAAGGGGATTTAACTCAATCAGGCTGGCATCAGTGGACATAAAAGCCGTATACAGTGATGTAGCCAGGCTGGAAAAGGCAGTTGTCTGCTCCCCCTCCAAACCCAGAAAGGAAGCCATTTCGATGCAGGCATCAGTCTGCAAACCCTTCTGAACATTCACCTGCCTGTGCAGGATACGCTCAGGCGAATCGACAGCAACCTGCTCGATGTCCATGCCCCCGTCCGGACTAAGCATGAAACTGACACATTCATGCTGACGATCCACCAACAGACTGAGATAAAGTTCGCGCTTGATATTCAAACCCTGCTCGATCCACAAACGATGCACTTCCCTGCCTTCAGCACCGGTTTGCTTTGTCACCAGCTTCCGACCAATCATCTCCGCAGAAACTATTTCTACTTCATGCGGAGACCTGCATAACCGCACACCTCCGGCCTTGCCTCGCCCTCCGGCATGTATCTGAGCCTTGACTGCCCAGGTTTCTCCCCCAATCGATGAGGCCGCCTCATATGCCTCTGCGGCAGACAGTGCCAGGGCACCTGCCGGTACGGAAACGCCAAAATCAAAAAGAATTCGCTTGGCCTGATATTCATGCACATTCATCCGGGTCACTTCCCCTGTATTTAAATGTCCCCGGCATACTAACCTGAACTATTCACAAATGCTGGCGCAATCATTACGGCGAATCGTGAATAGCTCAGGCTAAAACGGGGCGGATCAGAACAACTTCAGAGCATCCACCGTTTCAACAAGTTGTTCGACTTCCAGGACTGAGGCACTCAAGGCAGCTTCCTCCTCTTTGGTAAGATCCAGTTCCATAACAGCTTCCACCCCTCCACCGCCAAGCTTGCACGGCACTCCAAGGTAATAGCCATCAACACCGTATTCACCTTCAAGGTAGGCGCAGCAGGGCATAATGCGCTTCTTGTCCTTGAGAATGGCTTCAGCCATTTCCACAACCGCTGCACCGGGTGCATAATAGGCTGAACCCGTTTTCAGATAGGAAACAATCTCCGCTCCCCCACCTGCGGTGCGCTCACAAATTGCATCTACCCGTTCCTCATTTAATAATTCGGTGATAGGAATGCCTGCAACCGTAGAGTATCTCGGCAACGGCACCATACTGTCTCCATGGCCGCCGAGTACGAAGGCATTTATATCCTCAATGGAAACATCCAGTTCTTCGGCAATAAAAGCGCGCATCCGGGCGGAATCGAGAACACCTGCCATACCAATCACCTTCTGCTTCGGAAAGCCGGAAATTCGCTTGGCAGTATATACCATGGCATCCAATGGATTGGTCACCACCAGAATCACACAATCCGGTGAATGTCTGGCTACATTTTTTGTGACATCGGCAACGATTCTGACATTGGTAGAAACCAGGTCGTCACGACTCATGCCGGGTTTACGAGCAATTCCCGAAGTGATGATAACCAGATCTGATCCAGCGGTATCCTCATAGTTCTGCGTTCCGGTCAGGATGGCGTTGTATCCCTGGATAGGAGAGGCCTCGAACATATCAAGTGCTTTGCCCTGGGCAAGCCCCTCAACAATATCAACCAAAACGATGTCACCCAACTCACGCTGGGCAGCAAGAAATGCGGCGGTAGCGCCGACATGGCCGGCACCAATAACACTAACCTTCTTGCGATGAAACGAGGGGGCATTCTTGCCAAGCATTCTGGACCATCTCATAAAAGTCTCCTGATAACTATTCGGCATCATCATACAACAGGCGCTTGCCATCGGCCACCGTCGAACGTGGAATGGCGTCTATGAAAATCAAGCCGATCAGGGATATTCCCGCCTCTGTTATCAAACTCTGCAAAGACCTGCAAAAATCGGGAGGAATTGCCTATCTGGTTGGCGGATGCGTACGGGATCTGCTTCTGGGCGGCAACCCCAGAGATTTCGACCTGGAGGTCTACGGCCTTGATACAGAAACGCTAAAACACCACCTCGCGTCTATCGGACGAATTGAGACTGTCGGGAAGGCATTTGGTGTCATCAAACTCTGGCTGGATTCGTTTGAGATCGATATTGCTTTACCGCGCTGTGAACTAAAAACGCTACCCGGACATCGTGGCTTCGCAATAGAATTTGATCCAAACATGAACCCACGCGAGGCCAGCAGCAGGCGGGACTTTACCATCAATTCCCTGATGTTCGACCCGGCCAAAAAAGAGTTGCTGGATCATCATGGGGGATATCACGATCTGAAAGTCGGCATACTGAGACATGTTTCTCCGGCCTTCGCTGAAGACCCGCTGCGGGTGCTGCGCGGTGTGCAGTTTGCAGCCCGTTTCCGCTTCAGGCTCGATAAAGAAACAGGCATCTTATGCAAAACGATGCTTGCCGAGGCAGACACTCTGGCCATCGAGCGGATTTGGCAGGAATGGTGGAAATGGGCTATGGCGCCCTACCCTTCTTACGGGCTTGAACTTCTTCGTGAAAGCGGCTGGCTGGCACTTTACCCACAACTTCAGTCGCTCATTGACTGCCCTCAGGATCCCAAATGGCATCCTGAGGGCGATGTCTGGAACCACACCTGTCTGGTTGTAAACAAGGCTGCGGAAATAGCAAAGCGCCACGGATGGGCGGGAGAAAGAAGGCTGGCGCTTATATTTTCCTGCCTGTGTCATGATTTCGGCAAGCCCCTTACAACAATACACAATGCCGATGGCCATATCCGCTCACCTGAACATTCTCGGGCAGGCATCGATCCTGCCAACAGATTCCTGAGATGCATCGGCGCACCAATTTATTTGATACCGCAGCTTGAGCCTCTGCTACTGGACCATCTCACCCACATGCACGGTAAAGCCACACCTCGCGCCGTACGCCGTCTGGCACATCGTCTGGAACCAGCCGACATTGAACTCTGGGAAGCACTTGTAGAAGCCGATGCTTCCGGGCGTAAGCCGCACCCCGCCTGCCGACCGGCTCTGAAATGGCTGGAGATGGCCAGAGAAATGGCCAGCGAACGAGGTAAACCAAGTCCCCTGGTTGGCGGAGCGATGCTGATGCGACTGGGAATTAAACCAGGCCCGGAGATGGGGAAAATGATTGCAACAGCCTATGAAGCTCAGCTGGATGGTGTATTTGAAACACCTGC
>CAYLYU010000012.1:5305-8756 GCA_964387725.1 uncultured Zetaproteobacteria bacterium
GACGGACGGACAGGTCTGTCAGTTGAAGATGTACGCATTGCCTACTATGGAGAACATCAGCAAACTCGTCTGGGCGCAGCCCTCAATGGCCCTATGGGTGGGAACCTTGAATTTCCCGAACAAAAAGAAGTTATTTTTAACTGGATCGAGAAGGGCTCCAAGGTGGATACCTTCAATGCAGAAGTAGCCCCCATCCTTTCTGCCAATTGTATTATGTGTCATTCCGATGCGGCTGGAATGGGGCTGCCCCCGCTGACAAATTTCGAAGAAGTAAAAGAGTTAACCCAGATGGATACCGGGGCTTCTGTTCAGAGCCTGGTGCGCGTATCCCATATCCACCTGTTCGGAATCGCCTTTATCCTGTTTTTCCTGGGGCGTATTTTTATACTCTGTGAAATGCCTGTTACGCTGAAACGCATCACCGTTGCCATCCCTTTTATTGCCATGCTGCTTGATATCGTATCCTGGTACATTACCAAGGTAATACCCGACTTTTCTTATGTGGTTGTTGCTGCCGGTGCCTTGATGGGACTCTCAATCGGAGCACAAATACTCTTTAGCCTGTATCAAATGTGGTTCTACAAAGCCAAAGCCGTGCCTGTAGAGATGTAATTGATGCATGTCCGGGGGATTTATTGAGCTTCACAGGGGAAATATTTACATCGTATTTTATGGAATAATTGGTATCATCGTCACAAAAATACTGGAGGAGTTATTATGAGAAAGTTACCCTTGATCGCATTGGCGGCAGCTATCTTTTCACTTGGAATTTCCGGCACGGCTACCGCCGAAATAGATGCTGAAGCTTTATTCAAAAAAAGGTGTAAGATGTGCCACGCGTTGGACAGAAAAAAGGTTGGGCCTGCGGTAAATGGCATGAAGACCGATGCTGAAGTCCTGAAGAAAACCATTATCAATGGCCGCAAAATGATGCCGAAATACGGGAAAAAGTTAAGCGGTGAAGAAATCGATGCCCTGGTTGCTTTCATTGTATCCAACAATCCGACCGCCAACCCCTGCACGACAGGCCAGCCTTGTGACAAATAAGCGTTGTAAGATGATAAGGAGCTAATGATGCGTATACTTATAACTTTGACAACCATTGTACTGTTGTCCTTGCCTGCGTTATCCCTGGCCCAGGAAATTCCGGATGGCAGGGCATTGTTCAAAGCCAATAAATGTACTTCCTGCCATGGCAATGACGGCACGGTCTCTAAATATGGTAAAGGACTGAAACCTTTCCCGGCCCGGGATCTCACGGCTATCGCCGGATATGTTTCCAATGATGAGTTGCGCCGGATCATTACCTACGGAGTACATAAAACATCGATGACATCCAAGAAATATCGCCTTGATCCTCTGGAAATTGAAGCAGTCATCGACTACATCCAGACATTTGAATACAAGCCTGATTTAGTAAGGGGAAAGAAACGCTTCAAAGCAGTCTGTGCTTCCTGTCATGGCACAGATGGCCGCGCAAAGACCGGCATGGGCGCAAAAAATCTGGTTTACAGTAAACTGGATATAGAAGGAGTTGTGCATACCATGAGGTACGGCCGTCCAGGTACGTTGATGACCAGCAAACGACATCAGCTTGGCAATTCAGATATTGCTGACATTGCCAACTATGTGATTTCGCTTCATCGCGCCGGAAAGCCGGAGCTTGGCAGTAAATTATATAGCTCCAACTGCAAATCCTGTCATGCTAATCCGGCTGATATCAAACTAATCGGAAATGCAGCAGTAAGACAGAAGTCGTTTGCAGATGTTGATGATCGCCTTCTTGATTTACGTATCCGCCATGGCCGCCATATAGACCGCGCCGGCACTAAAGTCGGTGGATTGTCCGACGACAACGTACAGGATATCATCGCTTATCTTCGCCAAGAAATAAAATGACCGTTGATAAGTGTGCCGCTCCCCGCCACAACTCGGGGGCGGCACCTGTCTTTGATCTTGATTTGATTTGCAAATACGACAAAGCCGGCCCCCGTTACACCTCCTACCCCACCGCACCCATGTTTCACTCCGGTATCAATGCCGGAACCTATCAGCAACACCTTGAGGATGCGGGCAGGAAGACTTCTCCTCTGTCTCTGTATGTGCATATCCCTTTTTGTGATACGGTTTGTTACTACTGTGGCTGCAACAAGATCGTTACCAAACAACGCCAAAAGGCCACGCCTTACATGGACGCTCTCCTCAGAGAAATCGATCTGCTGGCCGAAACTGTAGGGAATCACCGTGAAATTGCTCAACTGCACTGGGGCGGCGGCACACCGACCTTTCTGGGAGATGAACAAATCAGAACACTGGCCGGACACCTTCGTGACAGGTTTTCGTTTGCCTCCGACAAGGAGGGAGAGTATGGCATTGAAGTTGATCCGCGCGAATGTGGTGCATCTACGATCGGTGTGCTGCGTGAATGTGGTTTCAATCGCCTGTCCATGGGAGTACAGGATTTTGATCCGGATGTGCAAAATGCTGTCAACCGCATCCAGTCCAAAGAGGAAACCCTGCGCGTATTGAGCCAGGCGCGTACAGCCGGCTTTGTTTCAATCAATATAGACCTGATGTATGGCCTGCCATTGCAAAGCGTGGAAAGCTTTGATCGCACACTTTCCACCATCATTGAATTTTCGCCTGACAGGATTGCCCTGTTCAATTATGCACATCTGCCGCACATGTTTATGCCACAACGGCGTATCAATCCGGATGATATTCCGACGCCGGAAGTGAAGCTGGCAATTCTCAGACACAGCATCGATCGCCTGCTGGATGCAGGCTATGTCTTTATCGGAATGGATCACTTTGCCAAACCGGAAGATGAATTGACCATTGCCCAGAAACACGGGCATTTGTACCGTAATTTTCAAGGCTACAGTACGCATGCGGATGCAGATCTGCTGGGGCTTGGTATCACCTCTATCGGTTACGTGGAAGGAAGTTTCTTTCAGAATCTGAAGGAAACCGAAAGCTATTACGCCAGTATTGATGCGGGAACATTTCCCATTATGCGCGGCTATCAATTAACCGAAGAAGACCACCTGCGCCGCTTTGTTATCATGCGCCTGATGTGCGATTTTGAACTGGAATTCAGCCAGGTGGAAAAGAAGTTCGGCATTGGTTTCCGCGATCACTTTTGTGAAGACCTCGGTGACCTCAGGGACATGGAAACCGATGGTCTGATTTCGCTGACAGGTACCGGACTTCGGATTCTTCCAGCCGGCAAGCTGCTAATTCGAAACATCGCCATGGTCTTTGACGAACACCTGCGGAAGAAGACTGAGGAAGTGAAGTTCTCCAAAGTTATTTGATGTGCGTTTTAAGGGATATTAAATTTACTCAAAATGGATTATGGAGGCTATAGTGAGGAATTTTTATATATTGGTAGCGTTGACTGCAGGGATATTGTTGCAACCACAGTTGGCAAAGGCGGGTGATCAGGTGA
>CAYLYU010000012.1:8856-23055 GCA_964387725.1 uncultured Zetaproteobacteria bacterium
CACTCGGCGAGCAACCAGTTTTTTATCAATACTAATGACAATAATTTCCTTGATCACAGCAGTAAAACGCCGAGGGGATGGGGCTATGCTGTTTTTGGCCGGGTAAGCAGTGGCATGGATGTCGTGCGCAAAATTGAAGCGGTTACAACAGGTAGTCGGCAAGGTATGCAGGATGTCCCGCTTGAGGATGTAGTAATTAAGCGGGTCGAAGTGCTTGAGAACGGTGGCGCCGAGGAAAACTAGCGTTAGAAGCAGGCCATCACTCGCAGTCTGAAAGGGAGGTATAATCCTATTTGAAAACCCTTTTCAGGATATCCGTAGTTCGGGCAGCAGGGTTGTTTCTAATCTCGGCTTCCTCTTTGGCCAACATGAAAAACAAGCCATCCAGTGCATTATCTGTAACATAGGTATCCATATCCAGGTTTAGTTTCTGGCCGACAAACGGAACATCCGCATAGCTTTTTGCAATATCCTGATACGATTTAATCGCCTTTGCCCGTTCCAGTTCCTTGCTGACAACCGGTCTGAAGGCATCCCTTAACTTTTCGGATGTTTTCCCTTCAAAATAACGCGTCGCAGCATCATCAGGCCCTTTCCATATTTTTTGCGCATCTGACAAGTCCATATCCGTAATTGCATCAAGAAATATAGGTCTGGCAAGTGGAGCTGCAGCTTCAGCTGCACGGTTCATACGTATATGCAAATCTTCTGTCAGAGAACCCATGCCAATACCATTCAGAACCTTTGTCGCCGTGGCCAGGCTCTCCGGGACTGGGATGCGGATATGATCATTCTTCCAGTATCCATTCGTTTGACCTGTCCTGGAAACCGTCCGCTCTGTTCCCTTTGATAAAGCCTCTTTTATGCCATCAACAATTTCCGCATTGTCCAGGCCAGTATTTGCCAAGCCTCCACCGGTACTCTTGCCGGATACGGTGTCCATAATACTATCGAGAAACCCGGCCTGCGTCGTTGCAGGCATAAGTAGCAGCAAACAAATAAAGGCATACATAGAAAGTCTTCTCACATTCATCTCCTTCGCAGAATCAGTCAATACTAATGCGCCGTAACGCTGAGCCGGGTCGCCAGTGGGACTCTGCATGTGGCTTTATTTAAGAAGGTATTAGTAGCTCTTCCTGAACTCAGTTTTGTGGCAGGACGGACATGGTGGAATACGGCCTGTTTGCTTGAAGTGTATTTCCTTGCCACAGGCTGAACAGGTCAGCGTACCGGCACTGGTGATTTCACCTGAGTGAAAACTGAGTGCCTTTCCAGCTGCTCCGGCCAGGTTTGACAAGGTAGTACCAGCTTTTTCCAGCAGGGAAGTCAGGGAGGAAAGTGCGCCTGCGCTCAGGCGGGCGGGATTCAGGCGATCACCGGCCTCCTCACCGATACTGCGTGCATATTCAGATGCCTGCTGTACAAGATCGCGCTCCAGGAAGGATTTCAGCTTCTGACCCTGCTCCTCACTAAAGGCGCCTGCCTGTGTCAGTTGCTGACGTGCTTTTTCCAAAGCCGTTTGGGCAAACTCGGCACTCTTTTCTGCGCCTGATTCAAACAACTCCCTGAAACGTGCTGCAAGCTTGTCATACTGATCCTCAGAGCTCTCTGCCCTGCTATCAGCAGACATGTGTTCAATGAGAACGTCTCCAAAGCCCGAGCAGGAAACCCTGGTAGCCCCTTCCATAAGACGTTCAAAATCATAGGTCACAGTTTTGGCGGCAATAGCCCCGGTGATCCCTTTGATAATAAGGTCGGCCGCCTCAGTCCAGCCGAGATAGCGCAACATCATTTCACCGGAGAGAACAACAGAGGATGGATTCACCATATCCTTGCCTGCATACTTCGGTGCTGTGCCATGTGTAGCCTCAAAAATCGCGTGACCGCTGACATAATTGATATTGGCCCCCGGCGCAATGCCGATGCCGCCAACCTGTGCAGCCAGAGCATCTGAAATGTAATCGCCGTTCAGGTTCAGGGTTGCGATAACATCAAACTCCGTGGCACGAGTCAGTACCTGCTGCAACGTAATATCGGCAATGGCATCCTTGATAACGATTCCATTTGGAAGCTGACACCACGGGCCGCCATCTATCTCTACTGCATCAAACTCATTCTTTGCCAGTTCGTAGCCCCAGTTACGAAAGGAACCTTCCGTAAACTTCATGATATTGCCTTTGTGGACCAGGGTGACGGACTTTCTATCGTTATCGATGGCATATTGTATGGCGGCACGAACCAGCCGCTCGGTACCCTGTCGCGAAACGGGCTTGACTCCAATGCCGGACGTTTCAGGAAAACGAATCTTGTCCACACCCATTTCATCCTGCAGGAAAGCCAGAACCTTTTTTGCCTCCGGGCTTCCATCCTCCCACTCGATGCCAGCGTAGATGTCTTCTGTATTTTCTCGGAAGATGACCATGTTCACGTTCTCGGGATGTTTCACCGGAGATGGCACACCCTCAAAATACTTAACCGGACGAAGACACACATAAAGATCAAGCTGCTGTCGTAAAGCCACATTCAATGAAGTGATTCCACCACCTATCGGCGTTGTCAGCGGCCCCTTGATACCAACAAGATAGTCACGGAAGGCCTGCAGAGTTTCTTCGGGCAACCAAGCATCATCCGTTTGCCCATACATATTCCAGGCCTTCTCACCCGCGTACACTTCCATCCAGTTGATCTTGCGTTTACCCCCGTATGCCCCGGCAACAGCCGCATCAATGACTCTTTGGGCGGCAGCCCAGATATCGGGGCCGGTACCATCACCTTCAATAAAAGTAACGACAGGGTTATCCGGAACCAGAAGTTCGCCATCATCTCCCATGCAAATCTTTTCGCCGTTCTCAGGAATATGAATATGATTAAAACTCATGTAGTCGTCTCCGTATTACCGTACATCATTCATGTTTGGGGGTGATCCTTAAGGACCGTTTATTCAGTCTGCTGTTTGATCCTGGCAGCCCGTTGCGCTTCACGTTTTGCCTCAAGCGCCTTTCTTCGCGCCCGTTCATAATGATTCCCTTCCATGGCCGCAGCTGCATCCTTCAGTGAAGATTCAGCTTTATCCATTGTTTCGGAAGCCTCTCCCTTATCCGGAAGTTCACGTGCGGCAGCAACGGCAGCCCTTGCCTCTGCCATCTCCTGCACCGGTGGCTTCATGGCACAGCCAATCATCAAAAATGTAAAACCGAAAGCAAACAGAAGCCTCATAGCCACAGGCTCCGCCCTGAATCGATGCTTGTCAAACCGTTGTTCGTCTAAGCCTCAGGCCCAGTTCACGCAGCTGTGCCGAATCCACAACAGAGGGGGTTTCAGACATAGTATCAGAAGCTTTCTGGGTCTTGGGAAAGGCAATGACATCACGGATAGAATCTGACCCGGTCATCAAGGCAAGGATGCGGTCAAGACCAAAGGCCAAGCCTCCGTGCGGTGGAGCGCCATACTTCAGGGCGGTCAACAGAAAACCAAATTTAGCTTCGGCCTCATCTTTTGAAATATTCAAGGCTTTAAATACTCTTTCCTGAACTTCGGGGTCGTGAATACGTATGGATCCACCTCCGATTTCGGTACCGTTCCAGACAAGATCATAGGCCTGCGAACAGGCTTGCAGAGGATTCTCCTCCAGCAGATTCATATCGGATTCCACTGGCGCAGTAAACGGATGGTGCAAGGCATCCAGACGTTTTTCTTCCGCATTCCAGCCGAACATGGGAAAGTCGACAACCCAGACAAAACCATTCTCATGCCCTGACACCAGGCCAAGATCATGGCCCACCTTTATGCGCAAATGTCCCAGTGAATCATTGACTACCTTGCAGTCACCGGCTCCAAAAAAGAGTAAATCTCCACTCTCCGCATCGCAGGCATGCAGTATCTCCTGCAGGGCATCTTCAGGTAAAAACTTCACAATCGGCGATTGCAAACCTTCCGGCAGCTTCGAAGCATCATTCACCTTGATCCAGGCCAGACCTTTGGCCCCGTAGATGCCTACAAACTCCGTATATTCATCAATCTGTTTGCGGCTCAGGCTGGCACCACCGGGAACCCGCAAAACCTTGACCAGACCTCCCTTATCAGCCGGCTGGCGAAAAACCTTGAACTCCACCTTCTTCATCAATCCGGTGATATCTACGTGCTCAAGACCAAAGCGGATGTCAGGCCGATCCAGGCCAAAGCGTCGAATTGCCTCGTCATAAGTGATTCGGGGAAATGGCAAAGACAACTTCACGTCCGGACACGGCCTGAACATAGCCTCAATCAATCCCTCGGCACAGGCCATCACCGCATCGGCATTAACAAAAGACATCTCAAGATCAACCTGGGTAAATTCCGGCTGGCGATCAGCTCGTAAGTCCTCATCGCGGAAGCAGCGGGCAATCTGATAGTAACGATCCATTCCAGCTACCATCAGTAATTGCTTGAATATTTGGGGGCTTTGCGGAAGTGCGTAGAATGAACCGGGATATGTACGGGAAGGAACCAGATAATCCCGGGCACCCTCGGGTGTCGACTTATTCAGAATGGGAGTTTCAACCTCCAGAAACCCTTGCTCATCAAGGTAGTTCCTTGCCGCGTGCGTTACTTTGTGTCTCAACACCATATTGGCCTGCATTTGCGGGCGACGCAGATCCAGATAGCGATATTCAAGCCGGTGCTGTTCGCCGGCATCACAATCATCTTCAATAAGAAACGGCGGTGTCTCGGACTGGCCCAGACAGAGGATTTGTGACGACTTTATTTCGATAGCGCCCGTTTTCAACTTTGGGTTTACAGTTTCAGAACTCCGAGGAATGATTTCTCCATGGACTTCGACAACATCCTGGTTACGAAGGCCATGCGCCAGGGCGTGCACCTCCTCAGAATCCGGATGGGCCACAACCTGAACCAGACCGGAGCGATCACGAATATCCAGAAAAACGACACCGCCATGATCCCGTTTTGTTTGTACCCAACCACAAAGCCGAACGAATTCGCCTATCTGCCTGGCTGTAAAAGAGCCACAATGTGTGCGCTGCATCGATGCCTATACCCCCTTCAGGAAAAGGCGGCGCAGCTTACCGATCATGTCGAAATCAATCAAAGGATTCCTCATTTCAGCTCTGAAATTACGGATTGTTTAAGCGCCAGTAATGTAACTTTTTAACTGGTCGATCAAACCCTCTTTTTCCTCAATCATCAGGGCAACCATATCACGCAAGGAAACAATTCCGATAAATTCACCACTATCGAGAACCAACAAATGGCGACAACGATGTTCCTTCATCAGATCCAGGCAATGGCTTGAAGTTTCATCCGGCGTTACCTTGACTACATCGGCTGATATCGCGTCTTTCAGTTTCACCCTGGAAGCATCTCGTTTCTCCCCAACAACCCGCATCAGATCACGTTCGGTAAATAGCCCCTTTACCCCTGTAGGCCCGGTTACAACGACCGAACCCACAAACTTCTCGTTCATCAGAACCGCCGCTTCCCGGGCAGTCCGATTCTCATCAATCGTCAATACACTACGCTCAATCTTGGAAGTGATTTTCATCTGTTTCCCTCCTTATTCTTATGTAACAATAAAAAACCAGCTCACCTCCCGGTCGGGTTGGGGGTTGGCATAGCCTGAAGACTTAATCTAGCCCGCATAATTCATAAATTCTACCGCCCCTTTGTTTGTTCCTTTGACCTTGCAAGTGGGCTGCATGCAAGCGTGTGGTTTGTTTTGTGTTAAGCAAGCCCGACAACGAGCCCTATCGCCTTTTCCAACTGCTCCTGAGTATTGTAAAAATGAGGAGAAAATCGAATACCTCCTCCCCGGGCAGCACAGATAACACCACAATCCATCAGCCTACGGTAAAGCACGTGTTGATCAGCCTTCCGGTGCCGGAATGTAACAATACCCGCAAACCTTCCATTTGCCGATGATGTAATAAGTTCCAGATTTGGTTCCTGCTCAACCAGGCGCATTAACCATGCCACATTGTCCAACACTGCTTCTTCCACTTGAACCATGCCGACATCTTCCAGCAAGGACAAACTGGCACTCAAGGCATGAATACCAAGCATATTGGGGCTCCCGGGCTCAAAACGTCTGCCGCCTGTCGCCGTTTCCCACTCGATACGATCAAAATCTCCGGCATGTTTCACCATATGCCAGCCATATTGATGAAGTCCAAGCCGACGTCGAACCCGGGGGCTGGAATAGAATACAGCCAGACCTTCCGGGCCCAACATCCATTTGTGACCATCGGCTACTACAAAATCAGCGCGCACAGCCTGCACGTCCAACTGCAAGGCACCCAGACTCTGAATTGCATCAATACAGAACAGGATGCCATCCTCTTCACAAAAGACTCCCAGCTTGTTCAGATCAAGACGGAGACCTGTACCGAACTGTACCGAACTGATGGAAACCAGTCGGGTCCGTTCATCGCAAAGGCTGATGATTGCTTCTTCGGGAGAAACACTTGCGCCAAGCCCGGCTTTTCGCACCTGAACGCCAAACCGTTCAAGTGACTCCCAGACGATGCGATTGGAAGGAAATTCCTGGTCGGTCAGGACGATGTTGTCTCCCGGCTTCCAGTCCAGACCGTAGGCCACCAGCGACAGGCCTTCGGAGGTGTTCTTGACCAGGGCAATATCACCCGGGCTTTCGGCGTGCAGCAGGCGCTGAAAACGTCCCCTCAGTTCCGTTTCCACCTTGAGCCACTGCGGATAATTTGCAGCTCCCTGCAACGTGTTTTCATCAGCAAAGGCCTTGACTGCCGCAGATGTACGCTTCGGCCAGGGAGCAACCGCAGCATGATTGAGGTAGATAATATTTTCGCGCTGCGGAAATTCAGAAAGTATATTCATCTCAGCATTCTTCAAGAGAAGACAAGTACAACGCACACGGTTCTTCTACCCCGGGATAGCTGCTATCCAAGCAGCGGAGCGATCACCAGTGACACGATTGCCATGACGTTGATCAGGATGTTCATGGAGGGCCCTGATGTATCCTTGAACGGATCGCCAACGGTATCTCCCACTACGACAGCTTTGTGCACATCCGAACCCTTGCCTCCCAGGTTTCCCTTCTCGACATGCTTTTTGGCGTTATCCCAGGCTCCACCGGCATTGGACATGGTCAAGGCCAAAGATACGCAGCCGACAAGGGCACCAGCCAGCATCCCACCCAGGGCCTCCGGGCCAAGCCCAAAGCCGACAACAACCGGTGCGGCCACAGCCAACACGCCGGGCAATACCATTTTCTTCAATGCTGCCGTTGTGGCGATATCCACGCACTTTGCGGTATCCGGCTGGGCTGTGCCTTCCAGCAGTCCGGGAATTTCTTTGAACTGGCGGCGAATCTCCCTAATCATTTCGAAGGCGGCGTCGCCTACCGCCGTCATGGTGATGGAAGCGACCAGAAACGGAAACACTCCACCAATAAAAAGACCGATGATCACCAAGGGTTCATTGACCTCGATGCTAAAATTCTCTACATGCAGAGATACCGTTTCCACATAGGCAGCGATGATAGCCAGCGCCGCCAGTGCCGCAGCACTGATGGCAAAACCCTTGCCGATAGCCGCAGTGGTGTTACCCATCTCGTCCAGCGAGTCCGTGATCTTGCGCGTTTCCGGGCCGAAACCTGCCATTTCCGCAATACCCCCGGCATTGTCGGCCACAGGACCGTAAGCATCAATGGCCATGGTGATACCTACCGTGGCCAGCATGCCGACGGAGGCAATGCCGACGCCATACAAACCACACAACTCGGTGGAAACAAAGATCACGGCGCAAATGGTTAACATAGGCACCGCTACCGATTGCATGCCTATGGCAAGACCCGTAATCATCACAGTAGCTGACCCGGTCTCTCCGGATTCAGCTATATGGCGTACCGGCGGGCCGCCGGTGTAAAACTCGGTAATCAGGCCAACGACGATGCCACCGACAGCACCGGCCAGCACAGCTCCCCAGACGCTGGTAGCAATCCCTACGCCGGAGATAACGAAATAGGCCGCGATGATAAACAGTATCGCTGCACCGATGGTGCCTATGCGAAGGGCCACATCCAGCGCCTTTCCGGAATTGATCTTCACCAGCCAGATACCGAGAATGGAGCAGATCAGGCCCACCGACGACAGCGCCAATGGCAGAAACATCAGTGCCTGCTGTTGGCCCAGAGGATCAAGGATGTCAGCAGCCATGGTCGAGGCCATGGCGATGGTAGCGATCATGGAGCCACAGTAGGACTCAAAAATATCCGAGCCCATGCCGGCCACATCACCAACGTTGTCACCCACATTGTCGGCGATCACTCCGGGATTGCGTGGGTCATCTTCCGGAATACCGGCTTCGACTTTGCCAACCAGATCAGCGCCAACATCCGCACTTTTGGTAAAGATGCCGCCACCGACACGCGAAAACAGGGCCACAGAGGATGCTCCCATACCAAAGCCATGAATGGCATGCGCAGTTTCCGGATTACCACCGAAAAACAGATACAGAGTACCCAGACCAAGCAAACCCAGAGCCGCTACCGTCAGGCCCATGATGGAACCGCCAAAAAAGGCTACTTTTAAAGCATGCGCGGCACCGCGCCCATGGGCCGCTACCGTCGTGCGCACATTGGCCTTTGTGGCTGCAAACATGCCGAAATAACCGGCCGAGGCCGAACATACAGCGCCGGCAAGAAAGGCCAGCGTAGTATTCAAACCCAATGGTGAGAAGAGCAGCGCTACGGCAACTACGGCGACAAACATGCCGAGAATCGAGTATTCCCGCTTCATGAAAACCATAGCGCCGATATGAATCTGATCGCCAATTTCGGTAACCTTGCCCTCGCCAGCCGGTTCCTTCTTCACCATCCCGTAGATGACAAAAGCAGTAATCAGGCCGATAACGCCAAACAAAGCCGGAATTACATCAAAATTCATACTTCCCTCCACAAAAGAACATAAGCCTCAACTGACTTTATGGAGATTTCTTTGACCTGGGTCAAGCGAAAAGTCTATTTTATTTATCCGAATAGCGCTGAATCGAATCCATAATCTCCTTCCTGGCCGCTTCGGCATCACCCCAGCCTGTAACCTTGACCCATTTCCCACTTTCAAGATCCTTGTAATGCTCGAAGAAATGCTGGATTTGATCGATAAGGAACTTCGGCAAATCTTCCGGGCCCGTCACATGGTCATAAACCGGCTTTAACGAAGAGGCCGGCACAGCCAGGACTTTTGCATCCATACCCGCTTCATCCTCCATATTCAGTACACCAACCGGCCTACAGGGAACCACGCAACCGGGAATCAGTGCAAATGTTGAAACGACCAGCACGTCAACCGGGTCGCCATCGTCGGACAGGGTATTGGGCACAAAACCGTAATTGCATGGATAATGCATGGCCGTATGCATAAAGCGGTCCACAAATATGGCACCGGAGTCCTTATCCAGCTCATACTTGATGGGATCTGCATGCTGTGGCACTTCGATAACCACGTTAATCTCTTCGGGCACATTCTTACCCGCAGGAATTTTGTTAATATCCATGTACTCTCCCCCTGATGATCTAAACTGCGATTCATTGTAGGGGCTGCGGCAATATGCACAAGCAGGTTACATGGCAGGGACAAAAAGCAGCTTATATGTATCATTACGGCATGATCATCGTCTCAATCAAAGAACAGGTGCTTTATCACCGCCGCAGAACAGGTGTCTGGCTCTCCTTCGCGATCTCTACATCCGCTTTTGGGACGGGTAATGAAAAAAACAGTTTCAAGACCCCCCTGGGGAAACATCGAATCTGCGCAAAGATAGGTGACGATATGCCAGTTTACACGGCCTTCCATGGGCGTGAACCTGTTGGCACCTTCGATCCCGAATCCGACTACCTTGACCGGGACTGGATTTTAAGCCGAATTCTCTGGCTGGATGGATGCGAACCCGGAAAAAATAAAGGCGGACGCATGGATTCAAAACATCGTTATATTTATATCCATGGCACACATGAAGAGGACAAACTGGGAACCCCCGCCTCACACGGCTGTATCCGCATGTCGAACCTGGACATTCTTGATATGTTTGAGCATGCATTTGTTGGTGAACGCGTACTCATCCGTCCTTAATAGTTTTCCCAGCTACCGCATCAAGCTATCATTCCAGACCTTCAAGGAGGGTGCTTCGACTTGTTTAAACGACTGCTGATTGCTAACCGGGGTGAATGCGCCATTCGGATTATACGAGCCTGCAAAGAGCTCGGCATCGAAACGGTAGCTATTTATTCGGATGCCGATAGTCACGCCCTGCATGTAAAAAAGGCTGATCGCGCCGTTCTTATCGGGCCTGACCCGGTAAAAAGCTACCTGAACATTCACCGTATTGTAGATATTGCCATTGAGACCCGATGTGAAGCTGTGCATCCAGGCTATGGCTTCCTGTCTGAGAATCCGGAGTTCGCACAGGCTATTTTGGATGCAGGCCTGAATTATATTGGCCCCGAACCGGACTCGATTCTTAATATGGGAAGCAAAACGGAAGCCCGGGCAAGTATGATCAAAGCCGGTGTCCCGGTAGTACCAGGTAGCGAAAATACCATTGAAAGCCCTGATGAGGCAGTAAGGCTTGCCATGGAGATGGCCTATCCTGTAATGCTCAAGGCTGTTGCCGGTGGTGGCGGCAGAGGTATCCGGCGATGCGACAATGAAGCTGAACTTCGGGAGAACTTCTCCATTACCCGGCGGGAAGCCGAGGCTGCCTTTGGCAATCCGGACATTTTCATGGAGAAATGCATTGTCAAACCTCGCCATATCGAATTTCAGATTCTGGCCGATAAGCATGGTAATGTAGTTCATTTGTTTGACCGTGACTGTTCTATACAGCGGAGAAATCAGAAATTAATCGAAATTGCCCCGTCCAGTTTCTTAAGCCCCGAGCTTCGAGCCGAAATGGGAGAGGTGGCAGTCAGGGCGGCCAAAGCCGTTCATTATGTCAATGCCGGCACAATCGAATTTCTGGTAGATGCCGATCATCGTTACTATTTCATGGAAATGAACACCCGTCTTCAGGTAGAGCACCCGATCACCGAGGCCATCACGGGTGTAGATATCGTTTCCGAACAAATCAGAATTGCCGCAGGTGAAGCGCTTTCCTTCCGCCAGGAAGATTTGAACATCGATGGTTATGCCGTTGAATTTCGGATTAATGCCGAAGATCCGCAAAACAATTTTCTGCCCATGCCAGGTCGTATCACACGTTATTTTTCACCTGGCGGCCCCGGCATCCGGGTAGATGGCTGTGTTTATCCCGGTTACGTGATCCCTCCACACTACGATTCCATGTGTGCAAAACTTACCGTATGGGGTCCAAGCTGGCCCTTGACCGTCACCCGCGCCAAACGTGCTCTTGAGGAATATGATATTCGCGGGGTTCGCACAACACTGCCTTTCTACAGCCGCATCGCTGCATCCAGCGAGTTCATGAAGGGTGGCTTCCATACCGGTTTTCTGGATGAACATCCCGGGCTTTTGGACTACAAGGTTATCAAACAACGTGAAAACATTGCCGCTTCTGTGGCCGCAGCTATTGCGGCCCATCACGGCATATAGAACAGACAGGCACCAAGGAGAAGGAACCATCATGCAGCAACCGCGTAAACTTGCTATCACAGAGCTGGCTCTTCGGGATGCCCACCAATCCCTGCTGGCAACCCGTATGCACCTGGATGACATGCTCCCGATTTGCGAAAAACTTGACAGGGTAGGTTACTGGTCCATTGAAGCATGGGGTGGCGCTACATTTGACACCTGCCTGCGTTATCTCAAGGAAGGCCCCTGGATTCGCCTGCGCGAACTCAAAAAAGCATTACCGAATACCAAATTACAAATGCTGCTCAGAGGCCAGAACCTGCTGGGTTATCGACACTACGCTGATGATGTTGTGAAGAAGTTTGTAGATATGGCCGCACTCAATGGCATTCATGTCTTTCGTGTTTTTGACGCCATGAATGATATGAGAAACGTGCGAACATCCATCGCCCAGGTCAAGGCAAATGGAAAACATGCCGAAGGCACGATTTGTTATACGGTCAGCCCGGTGCATACACTGGGGCATTTTGTTGACCTTGCGCATGAGATCGAGGATATGGGCTCAGACACTCTGGCCATTAAAGATATGGCAGGTCTGTTAACACCGAAATCGGCCTCTGAATTGATTCGAGCACTAAAAAAGGCCGTTGATATTCCCCTGCATCTGCATACACATGCAACCTCCGGACTGGCTGACATGGTCCAGTGGGAGGCTGCCAGAGCCGGCTGTGAAATCATTGATACAGCTATCAGCCCGCTAGCCGGGGGTACCAGTCATCCGCCAACAGAGGCTATGGTTACAGCATTTTCCGGTACCGACTTTGATACCGGCCTGGATATCCATCTATTGCAGGAAATTGCTTCCTATTTTCGCGAGGTTCGAAAAAAATATGCCCGCTTTGAATCGGATTTCACGGGCGTGGATACCCGCGTCCATCTCAACCAGATTCCCGGGGGGATGATTTCAAATCTGGCTAACCAGCTTAAGGATCAGGATGCTTTGGACAAGATGGATCAGGTCATGGAGGAGGTTCCACGCGTACGGGCCGATTTTGGTTACCCGCCTCTGGTGACTCCCACCAGCCAGATTGTCGGTACCCAGGCCGTACTCAATGTACTTTCGGGCAAGAAATACAAAGTTGTCACCAATGAAAGCAAGGCTTACCTGTCTGGAAATTACGGCAACCCTCTGGGAGAGATTAACCCCGATATTCGTCATGAAATTCTTGGCGATGAACCGGCTATCACGGTTCGACCAGCCGATCTGCTGGAGCCTGAACTGGACATATTAACACGCGAGATAGGAGATGAAGCCAAATCAATGGAAGATGTCCTTTCCTATGCCATGTTTCCTGCTGTTGCCCGCGAATTTCTGGAAGATCGCAATAAGGGAGTACTGTCACCTGAGCCTCTGGAAGAGACACCGCCCTCCGACGAACCTGCTGCCGTCCCGGGCACTGCGCTGGCACCAACTGAGTTCAATATGACCATACATGGTGAGCAATATCATATTTCTATTGCCGGAAGCGGGCACAAGAATGCTGACGTACGCCCCTTTTACGTCAAGGTAGATGATGTTCTCGAAGAAGTACTGGTTGAAACCTTGACTGAAATTATTCCCACCAAAGATGGCTCTATTGATACAGGAAAGGCATCAAAAGGTTCCAAACGCCCCAAAGCCACCTCGGATAATCATGTTACCACGCCCATGCCGGGTAGGATTGTGGCAGTCCACGCGGAAGAGGGTCAGCAGGTCGAGGCAGGCGACACCCTGCTCGTTGTCGAAGCCATGAAAATGGAAAATCAGATCCACGCCCCGGTTTCCGGTACAGTTGCAACCATCTATGTGAAAGAAGGCGAGAATGTCAACCCTGACGAATGCCTGATCGAAATATCATAATCATGAAAAATTCGAAGTCCCAAGAACGTATTATTGCAGTAACAGGTGCCTCATCGGGCCTGGGTCAGGCTCTTTGTATTGCACTTGGCTCTGAGGGGGTAAATATCATTGCCCTGGCCCGAGATGAGACCGGGCTGGAACAAACACAAACACGTGTGGAAGAAGCAGGTGGTCGCTGCCTTTGCTTTCCATTTGATCTGCTTGATTTCGACCAGTACCCGGCAATACATCAGGCCCTGGCCGATCATATTCCACATCTTGACGGCCTTGTTCATGCAGCGGCTGATTTGAAACGTTGCGCACCCATGCAACACGTAAAACCTGCGGAGTTTCGCCGCATGCTGGATATCAACCTCACCGCACCCAATTTACTAACTCAAACATTGTTCCCCTTCCTGCTTCGGGCAAGTTCAGCTTCGGTTATTTTCACAGCATGCGATATGGCCGAAGAGGCACAGGCAAACTGGCACGGCTACGGCGTGGCAAAAGCCGGACTGGTGCATAGCGCTGCTCTATGGCAGCTCGAACATCCGGCAAAGGACATACGCTTTAATTGCCTGAATCCGGGACGAATGCGCACACGCATCCTGAAACGCGCCTACCCCGGCCTGGATGAAAACACCATTCCGGAAGCCGAAACCGCGTGTGCAGCCTTCCTTTATCTCTTGTCAGATAAGGCCATGGATATTCGAGGAAAATACCTTAATGCCTCTGAGTTGGGGGATAAAATAAACAGTCAGT
>CAYLYU010000012.1:23155-24431 GCA_964387725.1 uncultured Zetaproteobacteria bacterium
ATTCGAGGAAAATACCTTAATGCCTCTGAGTTGGGGGATAAAATAAACAGTCAGTAACCGTTCAGACGCTCAATTCATGCGTCGAACCAGATCATGGGTGGAGACCATGCGGTCGATAAAAAGCAAGCCATGCAAATGGTCGACCTCATGTTGAATGACTCTTGCCTCGAAGCCACTTGCCTGGAGATGATGGACATCCCCCTTCTGATCCTGATAAGTAATATGAACCAGCCTGGATCTTGGCACCATACCAACCCAGTCAGGAACGGAAAGGCAACCCTCTCTTCCCATCATCACATCGCCATCAAGCGAAACAATTTCTGGATTGATCAGACAGAGCAAGCCGTGATTACGACATGGTCTCCTGGAAACAGAACAATCAACCAGAATAACACAACTATTCTCGCCTATCTGGGGGGCGGCGATTCCCACGCTACCGGATTGCTGACGCATGACTGTTCCCATCTCGCTCAGTAACTCCTGAAGACCGGCATCAAAGTCACTTACGGGCAGTGCCTTCTGCCGCAACCTTTCATCCGGAAGGCAAAGAATATCACGTACTGACTTACTCACTGGAAAGGCTTCAGCTTAAATAACGTCTGTTTCCAGTACATGCACCTCGATATCAACATTGGTACTATCCGCTACCCTGGCAAGCCTGGCTCTCAATCCGTCAACAGACTCATTTGCAGCAATCTCCAGAGCCATCATGTATTTCTCTCCATCATCCTCTGTCTCCACTGTACGTGTAGACATATCAATAACCGAGTTGCCTGCTTCAGCCAGAGCCGAGGTTACAGCATGCACAATACCGGGTTTGTCCGCACCGCTAACTGTCACCATACAATCCGGTTCAGAAGCCCTGGAGTTCACCTCATCCCCCGTCATGGGTTGAGACTGAATCGTCAATCCGGTTCTTTGTTCCAGTTCTGCCAGAGATGCCCGCAACGCACTCAGGCCGGCACCATCTGCCAGACGGACAATCAACATCATCACAAAACGACCTCTCAAGGCAGTCATCGATGAGTCCTCAATATTGGCCTGAAGATGCAACAGGGATTCAGCCATATCCCGGCAAATACCGGGACGATCACGACCACTTACCGAAAGCAAAACATAAGACATAAACACCCCTTCAACAGATAAAAATGCTTCCCCTGAACCTGAAGTTTATCCCTAAACAGACATCCACACCATTCACAGAAAAAGGCCTTTGGATGGCACCCGTCTCAGACAGTAAAAGATGCCCCACAACCACATTCACCTTTTTTGTTCG
>CAYLYU010000013.1:0-23306 GCA_964387725.1 uncultured Zetaproteobacteria bacterium
GCCGCTTTACCATTATGATGCCGCATCCCGAGCGCCTGTTCCGTACCATTCAGTACTCATGGCATCCAAAAGTCCGGGGTAAGGATGGCCCCTGGCTTAGAATGTTTCGCAACGTCCGGCTTTGGGTGGGTTAATTCGGAGTCTGGAACCCCGGTTAATTTATATCGGTGCTAGAAGCGACATTAGGCTTCTGCTACCGTACCGACCCATCTATGGGTAACGAAACACGTTTTATTTTTGTGACCGGCGGAGTGGTGTCTTCGCTTGGGAAAGGCATTGCTGCCGCCTCCATGGCGGCACTTTTTGAGGCGCGTGGCATGAGCGTAGCCATGCAAAAGCTTGACCCTTATCTCAATGTTGATCCGGGTACGATGAGTCCTTTTCAGCACGGCGAGGTTTTTGTCACGGAAGACGGTGCCGAGACCGATCTGGATCTTGGCCACTATGAACGTTTTACCCATGCGCACATGTCCAGACGTTCCAATTATACGACCGGGCGTATTTATGAATCCATTATTCGCCGGGAAAGGCGGGGTGATTATCTGGGCGCGACCGTACAAGTTATTCCGCATGTAACCGATGCTATCAAGGAGGCGATTTTAAGCCTAAGGGCTGACGATCCGGATATTGCCCTGATTGAAATTGGCGGCACAGTGGGTGATATCGAAGCCATGCCCTTTCTTGAGGCGATACGTCAGCTCCGGTTCGATCTTGGCTGGAAGCGAACAGCCTTTGTTCATCTGACGCTTGTGCCCTACATTGCTACGGCCGGAGAATTGAAATCAAAACCAACCCAGCATTCTGTCCAGAAGTTGCGTGAGATCGGTATTCAGCCTGATGTGTTGCTTTGCCGCTGTGACCGGCCTATTCCGCAATCGCAACGGGACAAGATAGCCCTGTTTTGCAATGTGCCCAGCAAAGCGGTTATAGAAGCTCCGGATGTAGAAACAATCTATGAAGTTCCATTGAAGTTGAGCGAGGAGGGTTTGGGAAGCGCCCTCAATCAGCACTTTGGCATTGAGGATATTCAACCTGACCTTGGTATCTGGGAGGATATATGTAAAAAGGTGCGAAAATCTTCGGGGCAGGTCAGAGTCGTCATTGTCGGCAAATATATTGACCTTGCGGATGCCTATAAATCGCTTAATGAGGCCTTGATGCATGGCGGTATGGCGAATGGTGTTTGTGTGGAATTAGACTATGTCGAGGCTGAGGAGCTGGAGTATGGTAACCTGGTCAGGCTTGAGTCTGCGCATGCGATTCTTGTTCCCGGTGGCTTTGGTGAACGCGGTATTGAGGGCAAGATTGCCGCTATCCGGTATGCCCGTGAGAATAACATTCCCTTTCTTGGCATCTGTCTGGGTATGCAACTGGCGGTGATTGAGTTTGCGCGTCATGTGGCCAAGATGCCGATGGCCAACAGCAGCGAATTTGACCAGGAAGCCGAAGTCCCGGTTATTGCCCTGATGACGGAATGGGAAAGGGATGGAGTTCGGGTTTTTCGAAGCTCTCAGGACGATCTGGGTGGCACCATGCGGCTGGGAGCCTACCCCTGCAAGCTTCTGGCTGAGTCACATACTGGCCGTGCTTATGGTTCGGATGAGATTCAGGAGAGGCACAGACACCGCTATGAATTCAACAATACCTACCGGGAGAAGCTGGAAGAGGCCGGTCTGATTGTATCTGGAACATTGCCGGATCATTCGCTTGTCGAGATTGTCGAGGTGCCGGGACATGACTGGTTTGTTGGTTGTCAGTTCCACCCCGAATTCACCTCACGACCTTACGAGCCTCATCCCCTGTTTGTCGCCTTTGTGCGGGCGGCGAAACGGCATGGTGATATTTCAGAGGGTTCATGAAGCAGCATCGGATTAACATCGCCGACTTTCAACTTGGAAATGACCTGCCCTTTGTGCTGATGGCGGGGCCATGTGTGATTGAGGGTGAGGATTTTACATTATCCCTGGCCTCGGATATTGCCAAGATTACGAAACGGCTTGGTGTGCCTCTTGTTTTCAAGGCAAGTTTCGATAAGGCCAATCGGACATCCCGGGACAGTTTTCGTGGCCCGGGCCTTGAGGAGGGCTTGCGCATTCTGGGACGTGTACGAAATGAGCTTGATCTGCCGGTGATTACGGATGTTCATACCCCGGAGCAGGCTGCGCCCGTAGCCGAGGTTGCCGATATTCTTCAAACCCCTGCCTTCCTGTGCAGGCAGACGGATTTTATTCAGACAGTGGCGGCGCAGGGGAAGCCTGTAAATATTAAAAAAGGGCAGTTTCTGGCTCCCAGGGATATGGAAAATGTGCTGGAGAAGGCACTGGCTGCTGGCAATGATGACATCATGTTATGCGAGCGCGGAGTAAGTTTTGGCTACAACAACTTGGTATCTGATATGCGTTCGCTGATGGTGATGCAACAAACAGGTTCTCCGGTAGTTTTCGATGCCACCCATTCGGTACAGGAACCGGGTGGATTAGGGGGTGCAAGCGGAGGTCAGGCTGAGTATATTCCCGGCCTTGCCAGAGCAGCGATTGCAGTGGGAGTGGCGGCGTTATTTATGGAGGTACATCCCGATCCGGATGCTGCCAAATCCGATGGGCCCAATTCCCTTCCATTACATCGGTTGGAGAGCCTTCTTTCCCAGCTTACAGCCCTGGATAGAATCGTAAAAGACAGTTGAGGAAAGGAGCTGTTTCCGGCTTCATTTCCAGGTAAGGAGAATGGTATGAGTGAAATCATCTACGTGCATGGAAGGGAGATTTTTGACTCCCGAGGGATTCCTACCGTGGAGGTCGATGTACGTCTGAAATCACGAGCCTTTGGCCGCGCTTCGGTACCAAGTGGTGCCAGTACAGGTGCACGTGAAGCTGTAGAATTACGCGATGGCGGCAAGCGCATGAAGGCCCGGGGAGTGAGACAGGCGGTGGACTCCATTAACGGTGAAATCAGTGATGCCATCCTGGGCATGGAAGGACTGAAACAAATTGCCCTGGATAAATTTCTTTGCAAACTGGATGGCACGGAAAACAAGAGCAGGCTTGGTGCCAATGCTATCCTGGGCGTGTCTCTGGCCGTGGCCAAAGCTGCTGCGCGTGAATCCCATTTGCCATTGTATCGCTATATGGGCGGTATGGGCGCACAACTATTACCGGTGCCGTGTATGAATGTGCTTAATGGCGGTGCCCATGCCAACAACAATATGGATGTGCAGGAATATATGGTTGTGCCTGCGGGGGCAGCCAATTTTCGTGAGGCTCTGGAGATGGGCATTGAGGTTTTTCATGCCCTGCAGGCCGTGTTGCAGGCCAGGGGTTACAGTACGGCAGTGGGGGATGAAGGTGGATTTGCGCCCAGTCTGCCATCCAATGAGGCAGGTCTGACAGCCATCATGGAAGCGATTGAGCAGACCGGACTCAAAGCCGGGGAAGAAATTCTTCTGGCTATGGATATTGCTGCCTCTGAATTTTACCGGGATGGTGAATATGTGCTTGCCAGTGAGAATCGAAAACTGAATGCAGATGGCATGGTGGACTGGCTGGAATCACTCACCAAACAGTATCCAATTATTTCGATTGAGGATGGCCTTGCGGAGAATGACTGGGATGGATGGGAGATGATGACCCAACGTTTGGGAGACAAGGTGCAGCTTGTTGGTGATGATATATTTGTGACCAACCCTGCGATTCTGGCAGAAGGGATTCAACGGGGTATCGGTAATGCACTGTTGGTGAAGCCGAATCAGATTGGTACCTTAACCGAGACACAAACCGCAGTGACCATGGCCACCAATGCGGGCTACCGATGCATGATGTCTCACCGTTCCGGAGAGACCGAGGATTATACCATTGCTGATGTAGCGGTTGCTTTGTGGTGTGGTCAGATCAAGGCAGGTTCTGCTTCTAGGTCAGACCGAATGGCCAAGTACAATCAGCTACTGCGTATCGAAGAAGAACTTGGGGATCAGGCCCGATATGCCGGACGTGCGGCCTTTATGCGAAGTGGATGGGCTGCGATTCATGAATAGTTCGGCTTAGGTTATTGCCGACAGGCTTGTGCCGAACGGTGTATCTGGTGGTTTCAAATGTTCCTTAAACTGCTGGGCTGGTGTCTTGCCGGCCTGGTTCTGGTTTACATGGTATATGATTTGGTCTTTTCCGATTATGGCTATCTTGTTTTTCGGCAGGAGCAACAGGCCTACGAGGAATTAAAGAAGGAAGTGCAGTCTCTGCGTGAGCGGCGTGAGTTACTGGCAAAAGAGGTGTTGCGTTTGCGCAATGATCCGGATGCCCTGGAGGATCTTGCGCATCGTGAGCTTGGTTATGTGCACAAAGATGAGTTCATGCTCATTATGCCAGTGGAGAAATAAACCTAGAAACCTCAGTTGGGAGTGCGTGCAGGATGTAAGATATTGATTTGAAGGGCGTAACGGAAAAAATCGTCGTCACCTCACTGGTGATAAGCGTTTTTTCCGTTTAGCAAAGCGAATCAAGAGCTTGTGCCTTGTGGGTGCTTCCAACTGAGGTTTCTAGGATAAATAGTCAGTGCGTATTTCGTAAAGTCTAAAAGGGGCATCCCTTGACACTTATAAAGGCATCGTCAGCTTTCGCAGCCTGATGGTTACCACACGCTTTGCCCCCTCTCCGACCGGATCTATGCATCTTGGCAATGTGCGTACAGCCCTGCTTAACTGGTTATATGCCAGAAGGCATGATGGGCGTTTCTTATTACGTTTTGAAGACACTGACCGGAGCCGATCAGAGGTAGAGCATGCTCGCGCCATTCAGGAAGATTTGCACTGGCTGGGGCTGGACTGGGATGGCGATGTGCTTTTTCAGTCCGGGCACGGTATCAAACACAGGGAAGCACTGGAGCGATTGGCAGGTCAGGATAAGGCATACCGTTGTTTTTGTACGGAAAATCAACTGAATCTTGATCGCAAGATGGCTGCGTCACGTAATTTACCACCACGTTATACTGGTCGGTGTCGGGCACTATCGGTGACAGAATCCTTGCAACGGGCGGAGAATGAACCGTATGTCTGGCGCATGGCTGTGCATGCGGAAGAGGGCGAGGTCAGGGTGCCCGATGCATTGCGTGGTGATGTGCATTTTTCCAGTCGCGATCTTGATGATCCTGTTGTTGTTCGCTCGGATGGCACATTTACTTTCTTATTGCCCAATGCTGTTGATGATGCCATTGATGATGTTACACATGTTTTGCGTGGTGACGATCATTTGACAAACTCCGCTTATCAGGTTTGGTTGCTCGAACATCTCGAGTTGAATGTGCCTGTGTATTTCCATCATGGTTTGTTGTTGGGTCAGGATGGAGCCAAGCTTTCCAAGCGCAGTGGTAGCCATAGTGTGGCCGAATTGCGAGAAGAAGGACTTTTGCCAGAGGCATTAATGCAGACCATGGGCAGGCTTGGACATCCAAACCTTTCAGAAGCTGTTCTGAAAGCAGATGAACTGGCTGCCTGTTTTGAGGCCGAACATATCTCAAAGGCCTCTGTGCGCTGGTCAGATGATGAATTGTGGCGTTGGCATACAGAGCTATTGCATGGTTTGTCAGCTGAGAACCTTGCGGCACTTATTCAGCCATCCTTTCCGGATATAGACAAGCAGCGTTTACAGGCCTTTGCATCGTTGGTCGGAGCCAATCTGAATCGGGCGGAAGATGCGCGAGATTTCAGACGACTGCTTGATGCCAGTGTTGGGATGGATGAAGCGGCAATGCAGGTGTTGGCTGAGGCCGGGTCTGACTTTTTCAAGGTTGCCAGGGAAGTCTGGTATCAATTGAATGATCCGGACTGGCAGACATGGACGGGCGCTTTGAAAGCGAAAACCGGTCGTAAGGGGAAAGAACTTTTCCTGCCCTTGCGGGTGGCCTTGTCCGGATCTTTATCCGGCCCTCAAATGCATCAGGTTATTGACTTTCTGGGCAGGGAAGGAACTGGCGCATGCCTTGATGATAGTATCAGGCGTTTATCACGATGAGTCTGAATATCTATAACAGCCTGACACGAAGAAAAGAGCCGTTTACGTCGATTGTTCCGGGGCAAGTCGGCATGTATGTCTGTGGTGTCACCGTCTATGACTATTGTCATGTCGGCCATGCCCGGGTGATGGTTGCCTTTGATGTTATTTTTCGATGGCTGAACCAACTTGGCTATAAGGTGAATTACATCCGTAATTTCACGGATATTGATGACAAGATTATCCGGCGTGCCCGTGAGCAGGGAATACCCTGTTCTGATCTCACAAACGGAATGATCGCCGCCTTTCATGAGGATATGCAGGGCCTGAACTGTCTTCCGCCAACAGATGAACCGCGAGCTACCATGCATATTGCGGAAATCATTGCAATGATTGAGGCTTTGATTGAGCGCGGCTACGCCTATGTGGCTGAAAGCAGGGATGTGGTCTATTCGGTTCGCAAATTTGATACGTACGGTCGTCTGTCGGGAAAAGATATTGATGCGCTTGAGTCCGGCAGTCGGGTCGATGTCGATACGGGAAAACGCGATCCGCTGGATTTTGTGTTGTGGAAACGGGCGAAAGCAGGTGAGCCGGCATGGGATTCGCCCTGGGGAAAGGGTCGGCCCGGCTGGCATATCGAATGTTCTGCCATGAGCTGCGCCCATTTGGGTGAAAGCTTTGATATTCATGGCGGTGGCATGGATCTCAGGTTTCCACATCACGAGAATGAGATCGCTCAGGCCAGGGCCGCCAACCATGGAGATTTTGCCCGCTACTGGATTCATAACGGTTTTGTAAACATCAATTCCGAAAAGATGTCAAAGTCGTTGGGGAACTTTTTTACGATCCGAGAAGTTGTGGAGCGTTATCCGCCGGAAGTGCTGCGCATGTTCATGCTCGGTACACATTACCGTTCGCCACTGGATTTTTCCGATGCGGCCCTGGATGTAGCGAAAAGCAGCCTGGATCGGCTTTACGAGACGAAAAGACGCCTTGCTCACGGTGAGGAGAAAGGGATCATGTGTGGGGGAGAGGCATCACCCCCCTCTCATGCCGCACGGTTTCATGAGGCGATGAACGATGATTTCAATACTGCCGAGGCAGTGGCCGTATTGTTTGATTTGTGCCGGGAGATGAACACATGTCTGGACACTGGCAGGGATGTCTCATCTCTGGCCACAGAATTTTACAGTTTGAGTGCTATATTGGGCCTGTTGCAGGCTGATCCGGAACACTGGTTTCACGGTCAGGAGCTTGATGCAGAAGAAATAAATACGCTTATTGCCGAGAGAGCAAAGGCAAGAAAGGCGCGTAATTTTGGTCGTGCCGACGACATTCGCAAGGAACTGGCTGACATGGGTGTTCTCCTGGAAGATGGGTCTCAGGGAACAAGCTGGAAGCGTGTTTCCTGATGAGTCGGGTCTGATGCACAGCAGCGAAACAGTTCTGGTGACCGGAGTTGCCGGTTTTATCGGCATGCATGTGGCCGGGGAGTTGCTGCAGCGGGGGAATACAGTAATCGGACTGGATAATTTGAACGATTACTACGACGTGAATCTGAAAATGAATCGTCTTAAACGCTTACAAAAAAACAGCAATTTTCATTTCTTCAAGCAGAATCTGGAACAGAGACAGGAACTGGATGCCTTGTTTGCGGAACACAGGCCGGATTCAGTGATTCATCTGGCGGCTCAGGCCGGGGTGCGCTATTCACTGGAACAACCCTTTTCCTATGCGGGTAGCAATCTGGTCGGGTTCCTGTCCATACTTGAGGCCTGCAGGCATTATCAGATAAACCATCTCGTATTTGCCTCTTCAAGCTCGGTTTACGGGTCAAACAAGAAAATACCGTTTAGTGAAACAGATCCTGTGGATCATCCGGTATCTCTTTATGCGGCAACAAAAAGAGCGGGTGAACTCATGGCTTATAGTTATGCTCGTTTGTACGGTATTCCAAGTACTGGTTTAAGGTTCTTTACGGTTTACGGGCCGTGGGGCAGGCCGGATATGGCCTACTTCTCCTTTAGCAGGGATATCCTTGCCGGCAGGCCGATTAAACTCTTCAACCATGGCAAGATGAAACGGGATTTTACCTTTATCTCCGATATTGTGGACGGTGTTCTTGCTGTTCGGGACAGGCCTCCCGGCAAGGATCAGGCAGGTGTGCCATTTCACCTTTATAATATTGGCAATGATCGACCTGTTTCTCTTGGGGATTTTATTGAGATACTGGAGAGCTTGCTGGGTATGCAGGCAGTTAAAGAGATGTATCCCATGCAGCCTGGTGATGTACCCTCCACCCATGCGGACATTTCGGATATGAGGCGAGAATTCGGCTACAATCCACGAACCTCGATGAAGGATGGTTTGACGGCCTTTGTTTCGTGGTACAGGAGTTATTATGGCTGCGTTCAGGAGGTTGTTTCTTGAGTGCGAAAAAAGGATTTGCGATCTGGCTTACCGGTATGTCGGGGGCGGGAAAAAGTACAGTCGCCGACTATCTGCATGCAGAATTGAGAAAGCTGGATGTTTCCAACGTGGAGATCCTTGATGGCGATGTGATCCGTACACATCTGTCCAAAGGCCTGGGCTTTTCCAGAGAAGATCGGGACACAAATGTATTGCGTATTGGCTGGGTATGCCAGCTTCTGGTGAAAAATGACGTACCCGTGATGACGGCGGCCATCTCTCCATACCGTGAAACGAGGGACAGGGTTCGTGCCATGGTGGAGGAGGTGGGTGGCAAAGGGTCATTTATCGAGATTTATGTGAATGCAAGCCTTGATGAATGCGCCAGACGGGACGTTAAAGGCTTATACGCGAAGGCATTTCAGGGCGAAATCAAGGAGTTTACGGGTGTGTCCGACCCCTATGAGCCGCCGCTGAATCCTGAGCTTATGGTGGAAACAGAGCATCAGACAATAGAGGAAAGTGCCGGTATTATTCTTTCCTATTTGAAGAGCAACGGCTTTATCCAACTGTGAATGGTATTAAAAGATATATGCCGGAGGAGCTTGTATGAAGGGGATTATTCTGGCGGGTGGTAGCGGCACACGCTTGTACCCGCTAACTCTGGCAGTGAGCAAACAATTGATGCCTGTTTACGACAAACCCATGATTTACTATCCCCTGACCACCCTGATGTTGGCCGGAATCAGGGAGATTCTGCTCATTACAACACCTCGTGACATTGGACAGTTCCGCCAATTGCTCGGTGATGGTTCACAGTTGGGCATTTCGATTAGCTACGCCGAACAGGCTGAACCCAAAGGGCTCGCCGAGGCATTCATTATTGGTCGGAACTTTGTAGGTGATGACAATGTATCGTTGATATTGGGCGATAATATTTTCTTCGGACACGGTATGGCAGAACAGATGCAGGATGCGGCTGAACAGGGGAGTGGAGCTACCGTCTTTGCCTACTGGGTCAGAGATCCCGAACATTACGGCGTTGTCGATTTTGATGAGGATGGGAAAGCACATTCTATTGTCGAAAAACCATCGGAACCGAAATCCAACTATGCTGTGACCGGGCTTTATTTTTATGATAACCGGGTTCTGGATATGGCCGCAGATCTTCAGCCTTCTGCTCGTGGAGAGCTTGAAATTACGGATATCAATACGATATACCTTAAGATGGGAGCCCTTTCTGTTGAGCGGCTTGGCCGGGGAACAGCATGGCTGGATACCGGTTCGCATTCCTCCCTGCTGGAGGCCTCCCATTTTATAGAAGTGGTAGAGTCCAGGCAGGGTTTGAAGATTGCATGCCCTGAAGAGGTAGCCTGGCGGATGCGCTATATTGATGATGTTCAACTCGGACAATTAGCAGAACCTTTGTTAAAGAGTGGTTATGGCCGGTATATAATGAATCTTCTTGATGATGAAAGAGGATTATGAAAATCATCCAGACCTCTATCCCGGATGTGTTGATTATCAAACCGCAGGTATTTGGTGATCAGCGCGGCTTTTTTATGGAAACCTTTCACGCTGAGCGCTACAGGAATGCCGGCATAGCGGGCCCGTTTGTGCAGGATAATTTCTCACGCTCTGTCCGGAATGTCCTGCGAGGCCTGCACTACCAGGTCAGGAAACCACAGGGTAAGCTGGTGCAGGTAATGAAAGGTAAGGTCTACGATGTCGCCGTAGATATCCGTTCCGGCTCACCTTATTTCGGGAGATGGGAGGGGATTGAACTGAGCGAGGAGAATAATACCCAGTTTTATGTGCCGCCGGGGTTTGCACACGGGTTTTGTGTGCTATCGGACGTGGTGGACTTCGCCTATAAATGCACGGATTATTATAATCCGGAGGATGAGGCTGGTATTTGCTGGAATGACCCGGATATTGGCATTGATTGGCCACTAGATGACCCTGTATTGTCATCAAAGGATACGACCTATCCTGTATTAAAGGATGTTCCTTCCGATAAACTACCCAACTTCCTATGAAGATTGCTGTAACTGGCAGCAATGGCCAGCTTGGGTTCGAGTTGCTTCGTCAGGCGCAAGTGTTGGATTTGAATTGTGTTGGCTGGTCCAGACAGGATCTCGATATCAGTGATCAGGCTCAAGTTTTGAATCTGGTGAAAGCAACAAGTCCGGATATCGTCATCAATGCGGCGGCTTACACTGCGGTGGACAGGGCAGAGTCCGAACCGGAGCTTGCCTATGCCGTTAATCGTGATGGTGTGGCGAATCTGGGTGTTGCCTGTCGTGAGGCTGGCATTCCCCTGATTCATATTTCTACGGATTATGTATTCGATGGGCAGCAATCCAGACCCTATATGGAGAATGATCCGGTCAACCCGTCGGGTGTTTACGGCGCAGGTAAGCTGGCAGGGGAAAAGGCCTTACGGGAGGAATGTGAGCAACACATCATTATCCGGACAGCCTGGGTGTATGGTGCGCATGGTCATAACTTTGTTAAAACCATGCTAAGGCTGGGCAGAGAGAAAGAGAACCTCAGTGTTGTTGCGGATCAATACGGTTGCCCGACCTCTGCCCTGGATATTGCGGAGACTGTCCTCAATATTTCGCAGCAGGTATTTGATAAGGGGAAGAGAAAATGGGGTACGTATCACTATGTTGCCAAGGGTGTGACTACCTGGCATGAGTTTGCTGCCGCTATTATTGATGAAGCCCGTCAATATGAACTGTTGCGCGTACGCAATATCAAGCCCATTACCACATCTGAATACCCCACCCCGGCCAGACGACCCTCAAATTCAGCCCTGAATTGCACAAAGATAAAACAAGCGTTTACTATTCATTGCAAGCCATGGAGGCAGAGCCTTCGCGAGGTTATCAAGGAGCTGTATACATGAGTCAATTCAAGCCGGAACGTGTTCTCATTACCGGTGGAGCAGGGTTCATTGGCTGCAATTTCGTGCGCCACCTTCTGGAATCCGATGCTGAAGTTTTTGTAACCAATTTGGATAAATTGAGCTATGCGGCTAGTCCGGAGAATCTGAACGATTTACCCGGAGGGGAAAGGTACCGTTTTATTCAGGGCGATATCTGTGATCGCAGCCTGATCAAACATATCATGGAAGAGTTCAGGATTGATACTATCGTTCATTTTGCTGCCGAGAGTCATGTAGACCGGTCAATTTCAGGGCCTGAAATATTTGTGCAATCGAATGTGGTAGGAACTTTTACTCTTCTGGATGCCGCCCGCTCCTGTTGGCTGGATCAACAGGGTCGAAATAAAAGTTCCTGCCGCTTCCACCACATCTCGACTGATGAAGTGTATGGTTCACTTGATCTGGATGATCCGGCTTTTACCGAAATCACACCTTATGCGCCGAATTCACCCTATTCAGCCAGCAAGGCTGCTTCGGACCATCTGGTTCGTGCCTATTTTCACACTTATGGCCTGCCGGTAACAACGACCAACTGTTCAAACAATTACGGGCCCTATCAACATCAGGAGAAATTTATCCCGACAGTGATTCGCTCATGTATTGAGGAGAAACCCATCCCGGTTTACGGGGATGGAAGCAATATTCGCGACTGGTTATACGTTGCAGACCATTGCCGGGGTATCGATACCATTATTCGCCGGGGGGAGGTGGGGGAGGTCTACAATATTGGTGGCCGCAATGAGTGGTCGAATATCGATATTGTCAGGCTGATTTGCAAGCTGATGGACGAGATTCATCCTTCAGCCGAGATGAACTACAAGTCCCTTATCAGTTTTGTGACGGATCGTCCCGGCCATGACTGGCGCTATGCTATTGATTGCGACAGGATCCATGAAGAATTCGGCTGGGAACCGAAGGAAACTTTCGAAACCGGGATCAGACGAACTATTCGATGGTATTTATCTGCGAAGGTAGATAAGTAATTTTGCAGGTTCACGATTCACTTTCTTTCGACTCTAACTTTATCCCTTTCGGCCAATGCCAATGAGGCCGTGCCCATGGCCAAGTGCCCTGCCCATGAAATAAAGAAAGCTAATTCCAAAATTGACCAGAAAGCCTCGTCGACATTCACAATATTTGAATCGCTTCCAGATGAGAGAATCCGCCAGCATTCGGTGATCTTTCAACCCGACCTGTGAAAACAAGTGGCCTAATGATTTGCGGTTAAATAAAACAAAATGATCAGAGTGATAGAGAGAAAGCAGGGGAAACTTGACCATGCCGACAGATATTTTTGAGATTAGAAGTGCTGTTTGGAAAAATATTGAAGAAGTATCCGGTGTCCGAATAACAATAATTCCCTTGGGGTTTAAGGCATGAAGCATGCGCTCCAGATCTTCGCGTGGAGAGAGGCAGTGCTCAATAACATCCCAAACGGTAATAACATCAAATTTTTTCTCCTGGAGTATTCGGCTATTTTGTATACTTTCTTTGAAAATACGATCATCGCCGAGTCCCAGGCGTTGCTTTGTTTCTTTGCACGCATATTCAGAAGGATCCAGGCCATAAACTGAGAATCCATTCTCCATGGCCTTTTCAAGGAAGATGCCAGTAGAACATCCGACATCCAGTAAATTTCCTTCCCGGAATTCTTCTTTGATTAAACGAATTCGCACCTCGGATTGTTCAAGGATTCCACTATCCATTTCAGTAGCATTTATACTTCCGGTCATCAGGTTCTGGTATTCCTGCCCGTATTCGGGCTCTTTTCCGGACTGAATTCGGTCACTGAACTGAACGCCACATTGTCTGCAAACAAAAATAGTCTGGTTTGAGTACGGTTCTCCCCAGCTGGAGCGGGTTTCTGTATCCTGATGCAAAGTGAGAAACGTTCTCGTGTCGTTGCTGTTACAGCAAGCACATCTCATATTCTTCTACTCACCAATCAACCTTGCGGTAACGATCATATTGCCATTTGGTACCGGAATCAGTATCGGAAATGGCCTGTTAGAATAGCGAAACAGCGACGCTGCTTTTTTGAGAGGGCTAAACAGGTCTCCCAATCGGTCAAAAAGGAAATCCGTGGTAACCCATTGTATATCGTATTTCATTGTGATTATTTCAAAGCCATTTTGTTCAAGAAGAAAGCGTATTGATTTTTTGTTGTAGAGGAGAACATGTTGGGGAGTGATATAACTAACCCATCTGGCACCTGAAATTCTGGATACTATCGAGTCTGTTGATGGTGTGCTGAAGAGGATTTTTCCTCTCTGAGAAAGCCGACGCTTCAGACAGTCAAAAAAGAGATGAGGATCTGGAATATGCTCCAGAAGATCAAAAAATATTATAATATCAAACGGTTTTTTTTCGGGAAGGGAACTAATTTCTCCCTCAATAACATTAAATCCTTTTCCCCGGACTTTTGCGACAGCAGATGGGTTCAGATCCACGCCAAGGTAGGTAACATTTGTCAAATCTTGCAGGATTTCAGGGTAGTAACCCAGGCCACAGCCAATTTCGAGAAGCCTCTTATCTCTCCAGTAAATCTTGTCCCCTAACAGCTTATTGCGTGCCTTAAAGGTTCTCTGGAGCCCCGTTTTCTGTTCCGCATAATTTTTGTAACCAATATCATGATCTGATGAATGGAAATAATCATCAGATAGATACCAGGAACGAAGAAACTCTTTGGTGGGAAATGGGTTGATACGGGTTGCACTGCAATCGTCACAGGTCAGGTATTCATAGTCAGAAACTCGATGTCGAAGCTGGCCGGATCTGGAATTGCAGACCGGGCAGTGTCCACTATCAAGATGATCAGCAGTATTCACTCTGAAGTCTTAGGGGGATTCTTTGTTTTCGAGTCAAAACCGAGCTGTTCCATGACAATATAACGAGGCCTTTGTTTCACCTCGTCAAATATGCGCGAAATATACTCGCTCATGATGCTCATACATATTAAAACAATACTTCCTATGATCAGCTGCAACAAAATCACTGTGGTAAAACCACTTACTGCAATTCCAGCCATTCTTAGATAGATTGTTTCAATACCCAGTCCAAGGGCGGCCACAAAGAATATCAATCCCAGAACAGGTATTAATTTCAGGGAATGAGAAGAGAATGAAACCAAGGCAGTTATTGCCAGGGAGAATAATTTAACCCTTGACCACTTTGAACTTCCGGATAGGCGGTCTGAAACATCAAAGGGTATCACAGTACGCCGGAATCCCGTCCATGCACTCATACCGCGAAAGAAAACGCCTGTTTCTCCCATCTGTTTCCACGCATCAACAACCTTTCTATCCAGCAACTTATAATCTGACATTTCAGCAAAGCGGTAACCCGACATACGTTCAATGATCCAGTAAAATGCCTTTGCAAAAAGCCTGGAGCTAATGGATTCATTTCCTCTATGATGCTTTTTAGCTTCTACAACATCGAAACCTTCTCTCCATAAACGGACCATTTCAGTAATGAGCGTGGGGGGGTGCTGGAGATCGGCATCAATGACAATAGCTGCATCTCCTTTGGCGGCATCCAGGCCAGCACACATTGCATATTCCTTGCCAAAATTACGACTTAGACGAAGAGCTTTTAGCTCTGATATATTGTGTGAGAGCTTCAATAAAATATCCCACGTGTTGTCAGTCGAGCCATCATCAATGACAACAATTTCAAAATGCACCTGTATGGAACGAGCGACCGCAACTATATTTTCAAGGGCCTTATTAAGGCCACCAGCTTCCTGATATGCGGGGATAACGATCGATAGATAGTTTTTCTTCATGTAGGACAAATGGTACAGACTTTTGCTTAGTTCACCAATTGACTATATTGTCTGTTGAGTCTGAGTGTAATTGATTGCAGCATGGGTCTGATGCCCAATCCCCGTAGTATATGGACGGACATAGTATGTTTGAGTCATTCCCCAAAAAGCGAAAAAAGCTACCAACCGCCTACAAGAAAATTCACGCTCAATATTATAAGCGGAATCGAGAAGGGAAAACATTTGCAACATTCTTATCTAAAAAAATGGAATCATGGATGCATGTAAAGGTTGCTAGAGCCTCGAGAGGCAAAGACAGGGATGTTCCAATTCTGGAAATCGGGGCTGGCACGTTAAATCATCTTCCCTACGAACCAGATTCGACCATTTATGATATTGTTGAACCCTTTACGGACTTGTATAAATCATCAAATATGATTAAGCGCATTTCAAGTGTTTATAGTGATGTAAAGGAAATCCCTGAAACAAAAAAATATGGAAAAATTATTTCAATTGCTTCTTTTGAGCACATTTGCAATTTGCCGGAAGTTGTTGCAAAAAGTGCTCTTTTGTTGACTGAGTCGGGATTGTTGACTGTGGCGATTCCCAGCGAAGGAACAATCTTGTGGAAAGCCGGTTGGAAATGCACAACTGGCTTAGAATTTATGATAAAATATGGGCTGGATTACGGTGTATTGCTGGAGCATGAGCATGTCAATACGGCCCATGAAATTGAGACTACGTTGCAATATTTTTTCGAAAATGTTGTCTGTAATGTTTTTGGGTTGAGCCGACAGTTGTCATTATATCAGTTTTTTGCTTGCTCCAAACCACACATTAACAAGTGTAACACCTACTTGGAAAAGGTGTCCCGGAGCGCGAGCCTTTATAAGGGGAACAATATTAACAATGGAGCGCCATCGTGAGTTTTAACTCCAATGCCAAGAGCAGAGTTCTTGCTTGCTGTATTATGTTTGGGTTGGGGGTTCTTATTCTGGGATTTCATCACGAGCTTCTTAATGGGTGGTGGAGGGGGGATGATACCCAGATCCTTAAATTTGTATGGCAACATAAGCCTTGGGAATATTTTTTTCTGCCGAAGGTGTCGCAGGAGTTTACGGCTTCAAACCTGACACCTTGGGTAGCTCTTTCATATGATTTCGATTTGGCGCTGTTTGGTTTGAATCCGGCTCCATACTATATTCATCATCTGATCATCCTGTGGCTGGTCTTGGCACTCACTTTTTTCCTGCTGCGACTCTGGCTCAATCCCCTTTTTGCGGGCCTGGGGGCTGTCCTGTTTGCTTGTGGGGCGCCATTCTTTTTCAGCTCTCAGATTTTGTATACGCGACATTATTGGGAAGGCCTTATTTTTGCAATTCTTGCGCTTTACCTGTTTGTGCGGGCTGTTCGTGATCATAGGCCAACATTTTCCTGGCTTGGGGCAGCATTTTTTTTATTGGCTGTCAGTGCCAAAGAGCTCTATGTGCCACTTGTCGTGGCTCTACCATTTCTTCTGGAGAAAGATATTACACATCGATTGCGAGCAGCAATTCCATTTATTCTTGTTGCCTTTCTCTATGTGGGTTGGCGATGGTATATGTTAGGTCATCCTATCGGGGGGTATAGTCATATCATTGCATGGGGGAATTTTCTTTCCCTGCCCGTAAATATTTCAGCCTACATCTTTGGTAAAGGAGTAGCTGGCCTTGCTTTGTTATCTGGAATGATCCTTGCTTTAATTTTGACCTCAAAAGATAAATGGCAGGCTAGTTTATTCATCATTGTGGTTGTAATTGCAGTCCTAGGGCCACTTGTTCCCATAGCAGATTTAGTAGCACATGGCGGACATTACTCTATTGTTCTGTGGTGGGTAGTTAGTTTCTCGATAGCTGTGACATTAAGCAAATTCGGCCACTCTTTTGCAGGCCTGTCTATTGGTTTTGGTGTGGGTGTTGTGATTCTGTGTTCTGTTTTGTATCAATCGTGGGAACTAAGAGAAAGAAGTTTGCCATGGATTCATGAAATGGAGATGCAAGGTAAGTTTGTTTGGAACAGTGAAAGAGAGGCATTATTTTCCTCGCCATCCCTGACAAGAATATCTTGGTATTTAAATGGATTACAATGGCTTAGGGAGCAAGATAATGGCGGAGTGTTAAAGCCCTCTGTTATTGTTGATGAATTGCAATTATCCCAAGTTAATTTGGATGATATGGAGGTATGGTCGTACAGTGCTTCTTGTGAGTGCGTTGAAAATATTTCGTTAAAAGTTCCTGGCATGCTGCAGCAATGGGAAGGTAGAAAAGAGATCAGGAGCTTGTCTCTAAGAGCCGAGTATGAAAATAATATTGCATCAATGCGATTTGGTCCCTATGAGCAGGGAACATATTATGTGATTAATACGGGAGGGGCAAAGCGCATATTTCCAAGATCATTTAGGTCAAGAGCTCATTTGTCCCAACTCTCATTTTATGTTCGCTATGATTCTCCGGAAGGATGGGTAACATACTCGCCTCTATTGCATTTCAATGGTGAACATGAGAGTAGCTTTAAATGGGAACGTGTTTTGCCACTCCAGTGAGACGCGGGTTAAAAAGGAGAAAATGGGCCAGAAACCCTATCCAACGAGCTGGTTAGTGATTTTTCAAAGTCTCTGGAACAATCGCTATATGGTCTGGCAGATGACCAAGCGGGATGTCATTGGCCGCTATCGCGGATCCATGATGGGGTTGATGTGGTCCTTTTTCAATCCTCTTTTGCTGCTTGCTGTTTACACCTTCGTCTTCAGCGTAATTTTTCAGGCACGGTGGGGAGTGGATACAGGAAACAAGATGAATTTTGCCGTTGTGCTGTTCTCCGGATTGATTGTACACGCTTTCTTTGCTGACTGTGTAAATCGTGCTCCCGGGCTTATCCTGAGTAATGTCAATTATGTCAAAAAAGTGGTTTTTCCACTGGAAATACTGCCCTGGATTGCCATGGGATCTGCCCTTTTTCATGCCGGTATGAGTCTGCTGGTTCTACTTGGATTTGTTCTCTTTCTTAATTCAGGGTTGCACTGGACCGTGATATTCCTGCCAGTCGTTCTTTTCCCTCTGCTGCTGCTGACCATGGGAGTATCATGGTTTTTGGCATCCTTTGGTGTATTCGTAAGGGATGTCGGCCAGTCCATAGGGCTTGTAACCATGCCTCTGATGTTCCTGAGCCCGATATTTTATCCGGTGACTGCTCTGCCAGAGGCCTATCGGGGATACCTGTATCTCAATCCGCTAACATTCATTATCGAGCAGGTGCGGGCAGTTCTGTTAATGGGCAACCTGCCGAACTGGACGGGATTAGGTGCCTATCTTCTGATTAGTTTTTCCATTGCCTGGCTGGGCATGTTCTGGTTTCAGAAGACACGGAGGGGTTTTGCCGATGTCCTTTGATAATGTAATTCGAGTAAAGGGTGTCACCAAAATCTATCAGATTTATGATAGGCCTCAGGACCGCCTTAAGCAGAGCTTGTGGCGAGGTCGCAAGCAGTTCTATCGTGAATTTAAGGCATTGGATGATATCTCTTTCGAGGTTAAGAAAGGTGAGGCCGTTGGAATAATCGGCCGAAATGGTTCGGGTAAATCGACACTACTGCAAATCATCTGTGGAACATTGGCCCCAACTTCAGGAGATGTCGAAGTAAATGGAAGGGTTGCGGCTCTGTTGGAGCTCGGCTCCGGATTTAACCCGGAATTTACAGGTCGTGAAAATGTCTACATGAATGCAGCGGTACTTGGTTTGAGCAGTGGCGAAATTGAAGCTCGTTTTGATGATATTGCCAGCTTTGCTGACATTGGCCAGTTTATTGATCAACCGGTAAAAACATATTCTAGTGGCATGTACGTAAGGCTTGCATTTGCTGTAATCGCACATGTAGATGCAGATATTCTCGTGATCGATGAAGCATTAGCGGTTGGCGATGCGGTTTTCACACAAAAATGTATGCGATTTTTACGGCGATTTATGAAAACTGGGACAGTGTTGTTTGTCAGTCATAATGTGAGCGCTATAAAAAATTTATGTCAACAGGCTATCTGGCTATCTGATGGAAGCTTGCAAATGTTCTCTGATGCAGAGGATGTAAGTAATGCTTATGTTCGGTACTGTAATCAGGAAGCATATGGGGAAGGCATCGAATTAAAACCTTTGAAAAAGGCCAAAACAAATAATATTAAAAAAGAAAGAGATGACTCTAAAATCAGTTTTTTAGAAAATATAGCTAATTCCGATGGCTGGAATACGGGAGGGGCTGAGATTACTAGATTCGAAGTGTTTACTGCTGATGATGAGCAGCTGGCCAAGGTTGTTGAAGGTGGCGAGCGGATGAAGCTAAAAATTCGTGCATGCATTAATCAAACCTTATTGAGTCCTATTATTGGTTTTTTTATAAAGGATAGATTGGGTCAATCATTATTTGGTGAAACCACCTATTCCAAAGATCAACAGGCTAGTAGTGTTAAAGTTGGTGATGTTCTTGAAGCATCGTTTGTTTTTACCCTGCCACGGCTTCCAAATGGTGAATACGCAATGACTGTAGCCATTGCTGATGGAGATATACTCAATCACACACAGCACCATTTGTTGCATGATGCTGTTATATTGAACGTTCAATCGTCAACGCTGCGCTTTGGATTGGTGGGTATTCCATTTGAACGAGCTTCACTGTGTAAGGTGTCAGTAGAGTGAAACTAGAATTTTAATTGATTGGAAGTGTTTCAAGAGGGTGATAATTGCAGTACAGAATGACCGGCATTCATATGTATTTAAGTGATTAAAATGAGAAATCTGATTATTTATGTTTATGCCTATTGGCGCTGGTGGAGTTTAATGGAAAATGAGTAAATTTATGGAAGAGCATTTAGACATGCCGTTAAGAGAGGTTCTGGAGACAATTCAGAAAAGGGTTATGGCCTCGACAACATATTTCGGGGTTAAGGCGCTTAAGAATCCACTTGATGCCTGGGTATATCAGGAAATAATATTTGAATTCAAGCCTGATGTGATTGTTGAGGTGGGGAACAATTGGGGTGGCAGTACATTGGCTTTAGCTCATATCTGTGATCTTCTTCACCATGGGCGGGTGATCGGAATTGATATTATTCAGGATAAGATACCTGATGAAGTAAGACACCATCCGCGAATAACATTAATCGAGGGAGATGCATGCGAGTCATTTGAGACGGTTAACGCATTAATTTCAGAAGAGGAGAGGGTTCTTGTAATTGAGGATAGCTCTCATACATATGAAAATACCCTCAATGTTCTAAATACATATGCTTCTCTTATTAAGCCCGGGGAATATTTCATTGTTGAAGATTCAATATGCCATCATGGTTTAAATGTTGGGCCGAACCCTGGTCCTTATGAGGCTATAGAGGAATTTGTTGCCAGTAATTCTGCTTTTGAAATTGATAGGGATCGAGAGTCATTTCTGGTTACCTGGAATCCTAAAGGATTTCTTCGTCGTAAGGCGTAGAGTTATTAGTGAGAAGTAATAAATTGAAGTGGAATGTACCTTTGAATCTGAACCAGCAAGGGAATGGGTATTACTATGCATCTTGATATCAAACATCGTTGGATTACTCGAAGGGAGATATAATGCACGCATCATCAATCGAAAATATGGAAAGGTGCTATGGTCGTTATGTACCCAAGATGGCCTTGGAAAGCCAAAGAGGCATTAGGGTTTTAGATATTGGCGGTAGTGACATTAATGGATCTTATAGATCAATATTTTGTGATGAGAATATTACTTATCTAACGGCTGATATAGATGAAGATTCCGGAGTCGATGTTGTGTTGGAAGATCCGTATCAATTCCCTTTAGATGATGGTTCTGTCGATATCGTTCTATCTGGTCAGATGCTGGAGCACTGTGAGTTCTTCTGGGAATCATTTAAAGAGATGGTTCGAGTAATCAATGATGATGGATTCATTTTTCTCGTTGCGCCTTCAGCAGGGCCGATCCACCGTTTTCCGGTTGACTGTTATAGGTTTTATCCCGATGCATACCGGGCACTTGCAAAGTTTTCAGGTTGTCATCTGGTAGAAGTGTGGAGGGATGAAAGAGGACCATGGCAGGATCTCGTGGGGGTTTTTTCAAAGAAATCAGATGTAAATGCCCTTTCTATTAGTGAAAGAATGTCAGAATATAAATCAAAAGTTGCAGTGGTGGATATTTCTTCAGACGATCCTCTAAAAGAAGTAACTTCCGGTGGCGCACCATACCTTGAGATTCTCGATGCATTGCACAAGCAGCTGGAGCCCAGCTTGTATCTGGAAATTGGGGTGCGGAATGGTAATAGCCTAAGACTGGCAAATTGTGAATCTATTGCTATAGATCCAGCTCCTGCTGGCGATGTGAATATTGCAGAAGATGTGACTCTATTCGCAATTCCAAGTGATGACTTCTTTTATGATTATGGTGATTCAGCAATTAAAGGTGAAATTGATTTCGCTTTTATTGATGGCATGCATCTTTTTGAAAATGTGCTTAGGGACTTTATGCATGTTGAGAAGTATTCGAAAAAAGACGCTGTGATTGCTATTGATGATATCTTTCCGAATCATCCAGCTCAGGCAACGCGAGATCGGAAGACAAGAGTATGGACTGGCGATGTCTGGAAAATCGTTGAGTGCCTGAAGAGGTATAGGCCGGATCTGACTTTAACGACTATTGATTCCAACCCAACCGGCTTGTTGCTTGTCTCAGGGTTGGATCCACAAAACAGAATATTGTGGGACATGTACAACCCTATTGTCAGAGAGTTTTCAAATGAAACTTATGATAGCCCACCAGAAGATATTCTTTTAAGAATAGGTTCACTGTCTACTCCCTCTTTTCTATCAACGACTTCTCAACTTCAGGAGGGCGAATGATTGAAATTCATTTAGGCCATTGGTACGGAGAGATTAGAAGAGTAGGCAACACATGATGGGGCCAAAAGTCTCAATCGTTGTTATTTCTTATAATATGGGGAGAGAGCTTCCCAGGACATTGTACAGTCTTTCTCCAATGATGCAGGTCGGAGTTTCAGGGGATGAGTATGAAGTGATCGTGGTTGATAACGGTTCTACGGAAGAGCTAAATGTCGAAGTGCTGCAGATTTGGAATGGTGTTCGTGTTCATAAGATGGAGAATCCAACTTCATCACCGGCGCCGGCAGTGAATTTCGGCCTGTCCCTTGCCAGAGGAGATATTTGCGGGGTGATGATTGATGGTGCCCGTATGGCTTCCCCCGGCTTGGTCGCCAATGCGCTGAAGGCATCGAGGCTTAGCGAAAGATGCGTCATTGCAACATTGGGCTTTCATTTAGGCCATGAAGTCCAGATGAGAAGCGTAAAAAATGGATACAGCCAACGAGTGGAAGATCAGTTGTTGGAAGATGTGTCATGGAAAGAAGATGGATACAGACTATTTTCAATTTCGGTTTTTGCAGGATCTTCTAAAGATGGTTGGTTTAAGCCGTTTGCAGAGAGTAACGCACTGTTTATGGCTAGGATACTATGGAATGAACTGTGCGGTTGTGATGAGCGTTTTATTCTTCCAGGAGGAGGCTTGGTGAATTTGGATCTTTTTGAAAGGGCGTGCTCATTACCCAATGTTGAACTCATTGTCCTTTTCGGAGAAGGGACCTTTCACCAAGTTCATGGTGGGGTGATGACAAATGCACCTGTTTCGGGCTGGCCATCCATGCATGAAGAGTATCGAAAGATAAGAGGTAAAGACTTCTCTAAACCTGGCGCGAATCCTTTTTTTTTCGGAAAAATACGAGATGAGGTCAAAGAATCAGTGATTAGATCTATCCAGGCAGATGAGAATTCAATATGAAGTGGTTCGGTGATTGTGGACACCTCGAAGAGGGTGAATATACGCCCTGAGAGGAGAAGCAGATGGAAAAAGCAGTACGACGGAAATACAGTGATGAATTCAAACGAGAAGCGGTTGATCTGATTTTGTTTCACGGTTACGGGGTGGCGGGAGCGACCCGGAATCTGGGTATCAATGCCAACATGTTGAGTTGATGGAAGTGACCGGCCCAAGAATCCGATACCAGATTCAGAGTTAGGGAAGCGCTGATTAAACCTTTGATTTCTGGTAAAATATTGATTATCGAACCGGGGGTCTAGAATGCCGAAACAAAGTGGATTTGCTGATCTT
>CAYLYU010000014.1:0-19406 GCA_964387725.1 uncultured Zetaproteobacteria bacterium
CCCATATCCCGCATACCACCGGCACTTGTTTCAGAGATTAGCTGATCAATGACCTTTAACAGCTCCTGCTCGTTCATTTGCTCGGGCAGATAGGCTTCGAGACACCTGATCTCTGCCAGCTCAACGGACTCAAGATCCTTGCGTCCGCCAGCAGAAAATTGAACAGCCGCATCACTGCGCTGCTTAATCATTTTGGCAACCTGACCCTCGACAAGCAAATCTGAAAGATCACTTCCAAGCTCAATCTCTTTATCCTTGATGACAGCCCTGAGCATCCGGATTGTACCAAGTTTTAGCTTATCTCCGGACTTCATAGCCAGTTTCATATCTTCGCTAATGCGTGCTTTCAGCATGGTTCCTCCGAGGGAAAAAAGCCGGGCACATGGCCCGGCTCGGTAAAACTAACAAGAGATGTTCAACCTGACCCAAAGAGGGGCAGACCTAAACCGGATTAAAACCCCCGGTTTTCCCGCATTCGGATACGACGTAAGCGTTTCATTAAACGCTTGCGAGCCGCAGCAGCCTTACGTTTAGCTTTAATAGACGGCTTCTCGTAGGCTCCGCGTCGGCGGCATTCACTCAATACGCCCGCACGCTCCACCTGCTTGCGGAATCGTTTCAAGGCAATCTCTACGGGTTCGTCTTCATGGATTCTGATGCCAGGCAAGTAACATCACCCCCTTCCTGTTTAATTTTCAGTCGGTATGCTCCCGACATAGAGAAGGCGCCGCATTATGAAGTCAGAGTCCGATAAGTCAAACAAAGAGGGAAGTCAGTTGTTGAAATCTGCCGGCACTGTCGGTGGCTGGACGCTGGCCTCCCGACTGCTTGGATTTTTGAGAGATATTCTTCTGGCCAGGGTGTTGGGTGCAGGCCTCATGTCCGATGCCTTTTTCGTCGCCTTTAAGTTGCCTAATTTCTTTCGTCGTCTGTTTGCAGAAGGCACCCTGACCGTTGCCCTTATTCCTGTTCTTAGTGATGAGCGCAAAAAAGGACAGGAAGATGCTCATCAATATCTCAATGCGCTGGCCGGGCTGCTACTGGCAGCTCTGTTGCTGGTGACAATACTCGGCGTTATTTTTATGCCTGCTCTCCTGCTGATCTTTGCGCCCGGCTTCAGGGATGAACCGGACCGCTGGGAGCTAGCGCTCTTGCTGGGGCGTTGGATGTTTCCCTACCTGTTCATGATCTCTCTAACCGCTCTGTCCTGGGCAGTTCTCAACGCCTACAGAAAATTTGCCATAGCGGCCGCCAGCCCGGCCCTGCTGAATATTGCTCTGATCTTCGCCGCGCTGGTACTGGCACCTGATTTCGATAATCCGGCTCTAGCCATGGCCATCGGAGTACTGCTTGGCGGCTCACTTCAGCTATGCATCCAGTTTTCCGCCCTGAAACGAATTGGCTGGATACCGAAACCATCCTTTACGATGCACCTTCCGGCTGTCAGACAAACTCTGAAGTTGTTTGGCCCGGCCGTGCTCGGCGTAGCGGCAGTGCAGATCAATATCCTTGTCGGTACGATCCTGGCGACACTGCTGCCCGTAGGAGCGGTCTCTTACCTGTATTACGCGGATCGGATTGTTCAACTGCCATTGGCGTTGTTTGGCATCGCCATGGGGACAGCGCTTCTGCCCGCTATGTCGGAACACTTTTCCAGCAAGAATCAACTGCAGGCAGTGAAAGAATTATCTCAGGGCTTAAGCTGGCTTACCTGGATCACACTGCCTGCCCTTATCGGCATCCTGATTCTGGCCGAACCAATTATCACAACATTGTTCGAACATGGCCGTTTTAGCCATGCTGCCAGCGTTGCGACTGCGCATGCACTCCAGGCCTACGGACTCGGCCTGCTGGCTTTTTGCTGGGTAAAGGTTTTATCCACCGCCTGCTACGCTGAACAGGACACCAGAACACCCGTTCGCTTTGCCAGCATCAGTATCGCTATCAACATTGTTTTAGCCATTGTATTTATGTGGCCACTTCAGCATATCGGGCTGGCTCTGGCTACTTCTGTTGCTGCCTTTGTCAACGCCGGCCTGCTCATGCTCCACCTGAAAAAACGTCATGGTAATCTGATTGATACGGAAAACGCCAAACGCATGTTTCGCGCCGGAATCGCCTGCATCCCCATGACACTGGGCCTCCTGTTCCTCGGATGGCTGTGGCCATTTCCGGCAAATGGAAAGCTATTGCAGATATTGTGGCTGGCAGCCGCAGTACCCGGAGGAGGATTTATTTTCTTCGTCTCTGCCCACCTGCTTGGAGAAAATCTACTGGCATTTCGTCCAAAAAGTTGAGGAAAGTGTATTAAATCAGCGGCCCTGCCAGGATCGAACTTGCAAGCCTTAAGGTTGTGCCGGTTTGCAGGGACGGCCATTGATCGGAGTTATTTACAAATCATGCCTGCGCCAACGGTATTGTTGGTGAACGTATCGATGATAATAAAACTGCCGGTGGTGCGATTGTCCGAGTAGGCATCAAAGATCAGAGGCTTTAAGAGTTTGAATGAAATCTTGCCGATATCGTTCATGGCCAGTCGATCAGCATGCTCATCATGCTCAAGGGTATTCACATCGGAGCGATAGCAAATATTCGTAACCATAGCCTTGATCGAATTACTGGTATGTTTGATAATATATTTCTTGCGCTCCACCAGCGGTTCTTCTCCCATCCAGCAAATAATGGCTTCAATCTCGCGACCGATTTCAGGTAGATGATCGCTGCGCACGATCATGTCACCACGCGAGATATCTATTTCGTCTTCCAGAGTCAGGGTAAGACTCTGTGGTGCGAAGGCCTCATCAAGATTTCCGTCGAAACTTACAATCTCCCTGACCTTTGAGATACTGTTTGAAGGTAAAACGGTCACCGTATCTCCGACCTTGACGCTTCCTGAAACCACACGGCCCATAAATCCACGAAAATCCGGCCAGTCGGAAGTTTGCGGTCGATTAACAAGCTGTACGGGAAAGCGGAAGTCGAGTTCATCGGCCTGGGTGCTGACCTTCAGAGTCTCCAGAGTCTCCAGGACGGTCTTCCCCTCAAACCAGGGCATGTTGCTACCGCGTTCAACCACCATATCGCCTTCAAGCGCCGATATCGGAATACAGATCAGATCGTGTATGCCCTGTTTGGCGCAAAATCCGACCAATTCCTGCTGAATGCTCTCAAAGACTTGCTGACCATAGTCAACAAGATCCATCTTGTTGATTGCCACAATCAGATGCGGCATGCCCTGCAATCCAAGGATATGCGTATGACGCCGGGTCTGGGTGAGAACGCCGTTACGGGCATCGATCAGAATGATCGCGGCATTGGCGGTGGAAGCGCCTGTTACCATATTGCGCGTGTACTGCTCGTGTCCCGGGCAGTCCGCCATAATAAATTTTCGCTTGGGTGTTGCGAAATAACGGTAGGCCACATCGATGGTAATGCCTTGTTCACGCTCGGCCTGCAAACCGTCGGTAAGCATGGCCAGATCAATTTCAGCCGCTGAGGCTACGCTTCTGGCCGATTTCTGCTTTCGCACTGCCAGGAGCTGATCTTCAAAAGCTCCCTTGGTATCCACCAGCAACCGCCCGATCAGTGTTGACTTGCCGTCATCCACACTACCAACTGTTACCAGCCGTAAAAGTTCGATCTCTTCGTTTAACTTAAAATTGAATTCTGTCATGGCACACCTAGAAATAACCTTCTTTTTTCTTGTCTTCCATTGTATTGGCACCATGGTCGATAATGCGGGTTTCTCTTTCACTGCGCCGAGCAGCTGCAGCTTCGGCAACGATTTCATCTATATTCGAAGCCACCGAACGAACTGCCCCGGTACAAGGCATACATCCCAGGGTCCGGAAACGACTCATGACCATTCCCGGCTTTTCACCCCCATGCAAATGTTCAATATCATCAGCTGGAATAAGCAGATCTCCGCGCTCAACCATCAGGCGTTTTTTGGCATAATACAGTGGTACGATGGGAATATTCTCCTCACGGATATACATCCACACATCCATCTCGGTCCAGTTTGACAAGGGAAAGACACGCACAGACTCGCCCTCGTGAATGCGGCCATTGTATGTATCCCACAATTCAGGCCGTTGATTTTTCGGATCCCACTGGCCAAATTCATCGCGAATGGAAAACACCCGCTCCTTGGCACGGGATCGTTCTTCATCACGCCTGGCCCCACCGAAGGCAGCGTCATAACCACCCTCCTCCAGAGCTTCAAGAAGCGCCCCCGTCTTCAAGGCCCCACAACAACGGGCCACACCAAACTTCCCGGGACTCATTTTTTTAGCAATAGCCTCTTCATTGCGGTGCACAATAAGATTTGCGCCAATCTCTTTGACAAATGCATCGCGGAAGGAATACATCTCCGCAAACTTGTAACCTGTATCCACGTGCAAAAGCGAAAAGGGAAGCAGTGCCGGATAAAATGCCTTGCGCGCCAGATGTACCATTACACTCGAATCTTTCCCGACCGAATACAACATGACCGGATTCCGGAATTCCGCCACCACCTCGCGCATAATATGGATGGACTCGCTTTCAAGCGTTTTCAACTGGCTAAGTTTATGATCACCCATCTAAATACCCTCGCCATGTTCATGATTGTTACCCGACCCTCTCACAGGATCCATATGCAAACCGCATTCCGCAGCCGAACCTTCCTGATTTTCCCACCACCAGCGCCCTGCCCTCGGATCTTCTCCTGTAGCAATGGCGCGTGTACACGGTTCACAGCCGATGGACACAAAATGCTGATCATGCAGGCGACTATACGGAACATCATGGGCACGAATGTAATCCCATACTCCCGGCAAGGTCCATTCAATAAGAGGGTTGTACTTGATAAGGCCAAAGACAGAATCATGTTCGATGCGTTGCATATCCCGTCTGTCTTCCGACTGATCCCGGGTACGGCCCGTAACCCAGGCATCCATACCTTTCAGAGCCCGCCGCAAAGGGCGAACCTTGCGAACATCACAGCATAATTTACGCTTTTCGACTGAATCCCGAAACATGTTTGGGCCATGATCACGAACCATTTCTTCAACTTCACCGGCATCCGGATAAAGAATTTCTATGGCAATATCGTAATGCTTGCGACACGCATCAATGAGATCATGTGTTGCCTGCGGCAAACGGCCGGTATCCAGCGTAACGATTCTGATCCCCTTTGTATGCTTGCAGATCAGATCAATCAGAACCATGCCCTCAGCTCCAAAACTGCACGGATAGACGAGTTTATCGCCATGCCGATCTCTAGCCTGCCTGAGAAGATCAATGGCTTGAATCTGAAGATCAGATGCGTTGGCAGTTTTTTTCATAGCCAGACGTTTACTCCTGTTTTCCCTGACACGTCCCTCTGCATCACCAGCCTCTGCCAATAAGTGGCCAGATAAACCACGCCGTCAACAGGAACAGACACCAGACGGAAAAAGACATGACTGCACCACGGCGAATCATTCTGTGTAACTTCACATAGCCTGTGGAGTAGATTAATGCATTGGCAGGTGTACCCATGGGTAACATAAAAGCAAAACCCGCCACAACAGCTACAGCCAGGGTGATGCTCACAACATCCATGCCGGCAGCTTCCCCCAGTGGAATGGCAATCGGCAGCAAAATAGCCACTGCCGCTACATTGCTGACCGTTTCGGTAAGCAATAATGTAATCAAAGCCAGGCCGGCAAGCAGAGCCAGACTGCTAATGCCGACAGGCAGCATGGAATTTGCGACCCATGTAGCAGCCCCGGTTACGGACAGCGCCTTGCCGATAGCGATAGCGCCTCCGTACATCAGAACAATTCCCCAATTGACATATTCTTCAACATCACGCCAACTAATTAGGCGAAGAAAAAACATCGCCACTACTGCCGCCAGAGCAATGCTGGCCAGTCCGTAAGCGTGGCCCATAAGCACCCATGCAGCTACTGTTGACAACATTACGGCAGCCATCCATTTCCCTTTGCTGGAAAGTGGCCCCAGTTCCAACTGCCTCTGCCTTAAACGTTCGCTCACACCAGTAGTATTCACCTCTACACCGCGTATGCAGTGAAGAAGAACCATGATGGCAACAACCAGCATACTGAAAACGAGGGGAGCAGCAGCAATAGTCCAATCCAGAAAGGCAATCTGTTCTCCCGTTATCTCCTCGAGTATTCCTATGGCGAGAGGCCCCCGGGCACCACCCAGGAGTGTAGCTACGCCACCGATGATCGTTCCCCAGGCCATGGCAAAAAAAAGGCTTGCAGAATACCGGTGGCCTTGTGGCAAATCGAGGCCACGCACAACCTCCATCATGATGGGCAAAAAGATTGCAGCCACAGCATGTTCCGGCATAAAAAAGGCCATGCAGGCAGGCAGGATAAGCACAGCCAGAAGCAACCGTCTTGTCCCTCCGCCCACATTCTTCAATATCCCCAACGCTAACTGCTCGGACAAACCGGTTTTTATCACTCCCGCAGCCAGGATCAGGGCCCCGAGAATAAAGAAAACGGCGGTATTCCCGAAAAGGCTATACGAATCCGCCGCTGGCATAATTCCCAGCAACGGGATCAATGCCAGTCCAAGCAGGGAAGTAACGGCAAGCGGAAACAGCTGTGTTGCCCACAAGACCAGACACAGGACAAAGACAATCAGTGCCCGCCAGCCGGGTTCGCTCAAACCCTGTGCAGGCTCAATGCCCAACATCCACCAGGCTACGATGGCAAGAACCATCACAGCAGCAAACGGAATGCTATGGTGAAGGAGCAGTGCTGACAGTGGCCTGCGATCAATAGCTACGGACACGGTTACCTGTTCGACGGGTTGCCGTCATCCGCATACTGCACACGAAGATTCCGCCTCCATGTATCCAGCATAGAGCCAACGCGTCTGCCCACGACCGAAAATGCCAGGTCACCGATACGCTCACGCAGGCTTGCCTCCCGACCCAGCAGGAAACGACCTTCCATCGGTGTCATCACCCGGCCCATATTACGCAAACGCCGCAAAGGCAGCCTGGCAAATTGCAGAGTTTCATACAGGTGCAAAAAAACAGATTCAAGATGCTGCAGAGAAGGACGCGTGGCATCTTCCAGAGGAGTTCCCGGCAAAGGACGAAAGGGTTGCAATAAAGGAACGACACCTATGCTTACAAGATCCTCAACTCCCGCCATCGTTGATTCGGCACTCTCCAGACCCGCAATCAGGTTACTTACTACGGCCCCGGCAGGAAATGTCTGTACCGCGTAATCCAAAGCCTGACGAACGGCTGCCTGCCCCCCATGCTCCTCCTTGCCCGGACAGAGGCGTGCGAAAGATGCGGGATCATTCAATTCCAGATTGCAGATAAAAAGATCCACACCGGCAGCGTAGATTTCATCCACGACGTGCGTATCGTGGGGAGCAACAGTTTCCAGTGCGATCTGCTTTCCGGGAAGGTGCCGACGTAATAATTCCACTACAGGTAACAGCCGCGTCAAGCCACAGGCCAAGTCCGGTGAAAACCCGTTGTAAAGATATACCGTATCCACATCCCGCTCATTCTGGGCGGCATGCAATACCTCAACCAGTTCCAAAGGGTCACGCAGCGGCGGAACCCGTTCATTAAGCATGGAATCATAAAGACAGTAGCGACATGACTGATTTTCGCCGGTAAAAAAACCGCAGCCAAGGAAAGGGTGCAAAATCAAAACCTTATCGTGCAGAGCTGAAAAGGCTCCCATGCGCGCACCATGTTTTGTCTGCTTACGGTAAAACCGGGGTACCCTCTGCATTTCAACGGGCAATCGCTCACCGGCACAGTCAATGAAAGAGTGTTCACTCTCCTGAATCAACTTCATTGGACTGGATTCCGTATAAGGCTGCCCCACAGGGACACTGGTCCAGTGACCGCTTGGCAAAACCATATCAACAACAGCTTCGCCAGCATTGGTCTGTGATACCCATCGGGATGGCTTGTCCAGGCCGTCCGGCAAGGCAACACCATAGCTAACCAGAGCCAGTTTTGTCAGGCCCGGATTACCTAGAATATCCGGCGAAAAAGAAACCATATCAGGCTGCTTTTACCACCACGATCTTCCACTGCCCCTGACCGATGCGTGTTTGTTCTCTCACCTCATGCCCCTGTTCCTGCAATGACATAGGAACATTTTCAATCGGTTCACCATCATCCAAGATAACAGATAACGCTGTTCCTGCTGCCAGCGTTTCCAGTTTCAATTTGGTTTTGACAAAATTCATGGGACAGGCCACACCGGATAAATCGAGTGTCACTTCATCTCCGTCACCGGCCTCAGCTATGGCTGATGTGGCTTCATCGGAATCCACCTCGGCAGGAACAGGCGCAAAGCGTTTGGCTGCAACATCAACCCAGCCGGACTGTACCGTGCAGAGCCTTGTCACCCCTGCAGCCGGATCAGCCAGATCGATCCCCATCAAAGCCTGCTGGACGGCATTCAGGCCATCGCGAACAGGCTCATCCTGAACAGCATTGGCAGACAGCAAAGCGAATGTTTCAGCGTCTTCCTCCGGTGCTTCACCGTAAGGAACAAGAAAGGCCCGAGCTGTAGAGATAGCTGAACGTTTCAGACAAGCAGCCGCTTCTGCCCAGAACATGCCGTCCAGATGGGCTCTGGCCAGCAACAATTCATATTCCGCCTCACTCTTCAGGGCATCGCTCATGGAAAGCACTGCTCCGGCGCACTCCCCCTTTTTGGTTCCCTTGGTAGAAAACGCCTCATTTTCACTCCAGTCGTAAATCAGGCCGTCAATCTCACCCGACTGTCCGGCAAAAGGCTTCAGGATGGCGTTGATGCCATCCTGTCCAAAGCGCGAAGCCCAATCATGCATACTTTCACCATCAACGCGTTGTTCCCTGTATGCATTCAGGACTGCGATCCCTGCTTCTGGTGCTCGTTTGGCCGGTATCGGATCAGTGGCAAAGGCAAACGTTTTACCTACGCGTCCGGACCCGCCGATATGCAATTGATAGTGCGGCACTGCCTGCCGGTCGATTTTTCTCGCCAGACCGTGGAAACCGAGATCGGCAATATGATGCTGACCGCAGGAATGCTGGCAACCGGATGCCTTGATACGGATATCTGACATTGATGTATCTTTCTTCAACTCGGCAAGCAAAGGTTGAAGTGCTGAAGCCAGTCCACGGGATGAGGTAATACCAAGGCGGCATGTCTCCGTACCCGGGCATGAAACAATATCGGATATTCCCCGGGCCTGTTCTGTCTGAATCTCAGCTGCACTTAACCTCTCCAGCACCGCATCCACCTTATCCGCCAAAACTCCGATAATAACCATACCCTGTTCCGGCGTAGTGCGGATATCATCGGAACCACCGATGCGCGCCGCCTCAGCCACGGCGTGGCACTGCTCAGGCGTAAGATCCCCCCTGAACAGATTCAGCAGAACTGCTTTTTTGCCATCATGCTGGTTTACTACAGGGTCACCGTTGAAGGGAAACGCGCCGGTCGGTACTCTCCAGCCTGCATCGGACAAACCTGTGTCATGTGCGTGAGTCTTCTCGATGGCAGCCCGCTGCTTCCTGTACTCTTCGATGAATCCATCTTCGCCCAGCTTGAGCAAAACATACTTCATGCGGGCACGGGCCCGACGTTTGCGATCGGAGTATTTAAAATGGATGCGCATCAGAGCCTCACCAACCAGCAATATCTCATTCTCCCCGACAAACTCCTCCAGCAAAATGGAAGATACAGGCTGAGAGGAAAGTCCACCTGCCGCCCAGACCTGGAAACCCGGCTGACCGTCCCTATCAGTAGCGACAAAACCGATATCGTGCATACCACCCAAACCGCAGTCCGTAAGGCAACCGGAAAAGGATACCTTAAACTTGCGAGGAAACTGCTGACCCAGCGGATGCCTCAGAAAGTATTCAGCAAACCGGCGGGCGTGCCGGTTTACATCCACATGCTCCGACGGACACACTCCGGACAGGAGACATGCACTGACATTTCTCACAGTATTACCACAGGCCTCGCGTGTCGTTAATCCGACTTCAGCAATGGCGCGCAGGAAGGCAGGAGTATCCCTTATATCAAGAAAGTGTGCCTGAATAGCCTGCCGAGTGGTCACGTGAGCATATTTCGGCATATCCAGCTTGCCGGCATAACGCTCAATCAGTGTGCCGATCACATCCAACTGCGCAGGCCTGAGCACACCACCCGGCAATTTGATGCGCACCATTTGAACGCCATCCTGACGCTGGCCATAGATGCCCATCTGCAGGCGAAATGGTGTGAAACGCTCCTCGGACATGCGGCCATCCAGAAATGCCTCAAGCCCGGACTCGAACTCATCGAGATCGGCATTGCTTACAAATGTAAATTCTTTAGACATGTGTCTCTCCTATCTCTTGTGTATCAGGCAAAAGGGGATTATATCTGAAGCTCACAGGCCTGCTCATACGTCTCAAGCTCTGTCACGGTCGGGTTATTGCCACACAGTGGGCAAGCTGGATCCTTACGCAGCTTCAACTTCTTCCAGTCCATTCTCAGCGCATCAAAGACCATTAGTTTTCCGGACAGGGAGTCACCTGTGCCAAGCAACTCCTTGATCACTTCCACAGCCTGAATTGTGCCGACAGCACCTGCCAGAGCACCCAGAATTCCAGCCTCTGAACAGGAAGGAACCAGACCTGAAGGTGGAGGTTCAGGATAAAGACAACGGTAGCACGGTCCCTCCAGATCGACATGGGGTTTGAACGTAACCACCTGCCCCTCAAAGCGGAACATGGCACCGCTTACCAGCGTCTTTTTCTCAAGAAAGCAGGCATCGTTGACCAGAAACCGAGTCGGAAAATTATCGCAGCCATCAACAATGATATCGTAATCCCGGATGATCTCTCGGATATTCTCCTCCGTGACACGATACGGATAGGTCACTACCTCTACATCTGGATTCAACGCCCTGATTGTCAGCTCCGCCGACTCCGTTTTCAGCATGCCAACACGATCATTGGTATGAAGAATCTGGCGTTGAAGATTGGACATATCCACGTGGTCAGCATCAGCAATGCCGATCGTACCCACACCTGCAGCAGCCAGATAATATGCTACGGGAGAACCCAGCCCTCCGGCTCCAATCATGAACACTCTGGATTTCAGCAGAGTTGACTGACCTGAGCCGCCAACTTCGGGCAAAATAATATGACGGCTGTACCGCTCTATCTGTTCTTCTGTAAAATCTATCACATAATCTCCTGCTATCTGCTAAACTGAATCAATGGCCAGCATGAACATGGCAATTACCCTGTCCCGGGAAAGCTTTGCGTTTCAGGGCTGACAGCGAATAATCCTTTATATATCAACACCCTTGAAAAGATCCGTCGACAGGTAGCGTTCAGCCATCGAGGGTAAAACCACAACAATCCGTTTGCCCTTGTATTCGGACTTATGGGCAAGGCGCAGGCCGGCTGTCAGGGCTGCGCCCGAAGAAATCCCTCCGGGAATACCCGCTTCCCGCATCAGAAGTCGTGCGGTCTCGAATGCCTCGTCATTGGTAACCTGTTCAACGCTATCGACAATATCGACATTCAGATTTGCCGGAATAAAACCTGCGCCAATGCCCTGGATCTTGTGCGGCCCCGGAGTTCCACCCGAGATAATTGGCGAGTCAGCCGGCTCAACCGCAATAGCGAGGAAGGCAGGGTTACGCGATTTTATCACTTCAGCCACACCGGTAATGGTGCCGCCGGTACCGACACCGGCAACAATGGCATCAACTTCACCATCGGTATCATTCCAGATTTCTTCGGCCGTTGTCTGACGATGAGCTTCTGGATTTGCCGGATTCTCAAACTGTTGAGGCATAAAAGCATCCGAAGTCTTATTGACAATATCCTTTGCCTTCTCAATTGCTCCTTTCATTCCCTTCTCAGCCGGCGTCAGCTCCAGTTCCGCACCAAGAATTTTCAAAAGCTTGCGCCGCTCCAGACTCATGGACTCGGGCATGGTAAGGATGCAGCGATAACCCTTTGCAGCAGCAACAAAGGCCAGCGCGATCCCCGTGTTTCCGGATGTCGGCTCAACAATAGTTCCACCCGGCTTTAGTTTTCCATCACTCTCAGCAGCCTGAATCATGGACCTGCCAATACGATCTTTTACCGAGTTCAATGGGTTAAAAAACTCAAGCTTGAGCAAAAGCTCTGCAGGAAGATCACCTTCCAGCCTTTGTAGACGAACCAGCGGAGTGTTTCCTACAGTCGCTGATATATTGGGAGAAATAGCCATTTTACACCTCTATGTGTTACAAATGTATTTTCGTATCATCCGGCAAAGCACGTGTAGTTAGCCGGCAATTACGCTCTGTTCAATCGGTTCAACATGCACGCCCTGTTCCTGAAGCCAGCGTACTGCAGCCTCTATCTGTCCGCTCTCACCATCCATTTCCAGGCCGACAAGACCCATATCTTCCTTGACCTCGGCAGTACGGATATTGGTAACGATGTCAAATTCTTTTGCCAGCTTCCAAATTAAAGGTTTTTTGACGATCTCCTGACCAAAGGTGAGATACAGCCGCAAAATCACATCGAGCCTCCGGCAATTGCTGGTACGATAGAAACCTCATCTCCATCTTTGAGCGCTGTTTCTTTTCCCTGCAGGAAACGGACATCTTCGTCGTTGACATAGATGTTTACAAAACGCCGGATTTCTCCGCTCTCATCACACAATCGTTCTTTTAAACCCGGATGTGCCTCATCCAGGTTGTTGATCAACACCCCGACACTGGCTGCTGCAACGCTTACCTCGTCAGCACCTCCGGTCAGCTTGCGAAGCGGGGTCGGAATACGAACTGCTATACTCATTTTGTACCTCCTTAAAAACTATGAAACATGGCATCCTTTCATGCATATCGGGACACGCTACTCCTGTCCTCTTCCTCTTTCACTTTCCTGAATCAGTTCAACGACACTCCATGTGCGCGACAACATGGATGAAGGCATTAGCCAAGCTGGTCGCTCTCGGCCAGGTTATCAAATTCCTTCAATGTCGGCCCGATCTGACTGGGTTTATTTATCTGGCCATCAACAGCCTCCAGCGTCTTCAAGCCATTACCGGTGATGCAAAGCACCGTGGATTCATCCGACTTGATTTGACCTTGCTCAATAAGCTTTTTGGCTACACCCAGCGTGACTCCACCGGCAGTCTCGGTAAAAATCCCCTCGGTTTCAGCCAGTAATTTCATGGCGTCCACAATCTCCGCATCGCTGACATCTTCCGCCCAGCCACCCGAATGATGAATAACCTGATTGGCATAGTATCCATCGGCGGGATTTCCGATAGCCAGCGACTTGGCGATGGTTGCCGGGCGCTGCGGGTGGATAAGTTCGGTTCCGTCTTTCACTGACGTTGAAATCGGGGAACAGCCTGTCGCCTGAGCGCCAAAAAAACGGGTAGGCTCATCCTCAATCAATCCGAGTTTAATAAATTCTTTCCGCGACTTGTCTATTTTGGTGCAAAGCGAACCGGAAGCTAGTGGCACAACAATATTCCTTGGGACTTTCCAGCCCATCTGTTCCATCATTTCAAATCCAAGTGTCTTCGAACCCTCGGCGTAAAAGGGACGAACATTGACATTGACAAAGGCCCAGTCGTATTTCCCGGCAATCTCCGAACAAAGACGATTAACATCGTCGTAGTTTCCGCTAATGGCTACAATTCTGGTTCCGTAAATGCCGGCACCCAGTATTTTCCCCTGTTCCAGATCGCTGGGAATAAACACATAGGATTTCAGGCCGGCTGCGGCAGCATTGGCGGCTACACTCCCGGCCAGATTTCCGGTCGAGGCACAGGCTACCGTTGTAAAACCAAACTCGACGGCCTTGGACAAGGCGACTGAAACTACCCTATCCTTGAAGGAAAGTGTTGGATAACAAACCGAATCATTCTTGATATACAGTTCGGAAACGCCCAGAACTTTCTCCAGATTCCTGGCCCGGATAAGTGGTGTAAATCCTACTTCCCTGCCAACAGTCGGGTCATCATTGAGCGGCAGGAGTTCTTTGTAACGCCACATATTCCGGGGCCGTGACTCAATTAATTCACGGGTCAGTGTTCCAGTCAGCTTGTCGTAGTCGTATGCCACTTCCAGCGGCCCGAAACAGAACTCACATACATGAACGGGGGAAACATCATATTCCTGACCACATTCCCTGCATTTTAAACCACGTACAATACTTCCACTCATGCGCCGCACTCCTGTCCGGCATGGCAGAAAAAGAAACCCCCGCAAAAGCGGGGGTTGAAAACATCAAAGCGGAGATGGAACCCGCAACAGAAGATATTCAACCCGCGCTTCATCTATCCCCGTAGGGTAGGAATTGGCACCTAACGTCGCCGTATACACTCAAACGACCGGTTGCCGCAGTCTCACAGGGCCCAGACCCTCCACTGCTCTTGATAAAGCCGGATTTAATTTAGCCGATTTATAGCGTCAATAAATGCCAAGTGCAAGCACTAATACCTTCAGGATCAAACGAATCTGGTCGGATCTGATCCTGCAACCAGCGACGTCAGCGCTGCAATGGCATTATTCACCGTGCAGAGTTACGACAATCTGTCTGGAACCACCATAATCGCGGTGCTCACCGAGATAAATACCCTGCCAGTTACCGAATCCCAGGCAACCATTTGTGATCGGCACAGTGACATTACTACCGATAGTTGATGCCTTGATGTGCGCCGGCATATCATCCGGACCTTCAAGAATATGCCGATAATAATGCTGATTCTTCGGCACAAAATGTTGGAAATGCGTTTCCATATCGTGGCGCACATCCGGGTCGGCATTTTCGTTGATCGTCAGACTGGCGCTGGTATGCTTAATAAAGAAAGAAGCTATCCCCACGCTGAATTCAGCCAGTTCCGGAAGCTGCTCAACTATCTCTCCCGTAACCAGATGAAACCCTCTTGATTTTGCCTGCAAGCGAACGGTTTTCTGTTTCCACATATATTCTTTCTCCAACAATATGAATTTATATATATCTTCAGCCTGCCACTGATGTGCCCGATGATTACGTTCAACATTCCCGGTCAAGAATGTTGACTTTCTTCTTTTTCCTTTTCACGATCCCGGCAAAAGGAACCTATAATGTCTTTCTCACTTAAACCACTGAACGTATCCGGCAAAGAAGTCCTCCCTCTGGTGGAGGGAGGAAAGGGAATTGCCATCTCCAACGGGCTCAGCTCCGGCATGTGGGCCAGGGCAGGTGGCATCGGAACATTCTCGGCTGTTTTTGCAGACAAACTTGATGAAAACGGCGAAATCATCCCGCTTGTCTATCATGGGAAAAGCCGCCGAAGCCGCCATGATGAGTTGATATCCTATGCCATCGAGGGTGGAATCAGTCAGGCTAAAATTGCACATGAGGCTGCTGCCGGCCAGGGCCGCATTCATATGAATGTTCTCTGGGAAATGGGCTCATCCGAACGCATCATGCATGGCGTATTCCAGGGAGCAAAGGGACTGATTCACGGCGTAACCTGTGGTGCGGGTATGCCCTTTCGCCTTGCCCCACTTGCTGCCCGTTACGGTGTTCACTACTACCCTATCGTTTCTTCGGCCCGTGCCTTGCGCGCACTCTGGTTGCGTTCTTACCGGAAATATCCCGAATGGCTGGGTGGTGTCGTCTATGAAGATCCATGGCTTGCCGGTGGCCACAATGGCCTTTCCAATACCGAAGATCCAAACAAACCGGAAAAACCCTATGGCCGGGTAGCCTCCCTGCGAAAAACCATGAACGAGTACGGGCTAAGCAAAACCCCGATTATTATGGCAGGAGGAGTCTGGTTTTTGAGAGAATGGACAGACTGGCTGGATAATCCGGAAATCGGGCCCATTGCCTTTCAGTTTGGTACACGTCCCCTGCTGACCAAAGAGAGTCCTATATCGGAAGCCTGGAAAAAACGTTTATTAAACCTCAGGGAGGGAGATGTGGCCCTGAACCGCTTCTCGCCAACCGGTTTCTACTCATCAGCAGTTTACAACAGCTTCATGCATGAACTCTACGAACGTTCCGACCGTGAAATTGCCTTTGTCAATCACCCTGCCGGCGAACACACCTTTGAATTCACCTTTGGCGTTCGTAACAAAAAAGTCTACGTCACCAAACCTGACCTTAAACGTGCCCGATCCTGGCTGAAGGATGGCTTCGCCAGAGCATTGCCAACGCCGGATTCAACCCTGGTTTTTGTTGATCCTGACAAAGCCCATGAAATACGCCAGGATCAACTGGATTGCATGGGCTGCCTTTCCCAGTGTCTCTTCAGTAACTGGGCCACCAATGAACTCGGTACAACAGGCAGGAAAGCAGATCCCAGAAGTTATTGTATCCAGAAAACCCTGCAGGATATTGCACATGGTGCAAATCCGGATCAAAATCTCATGTTTGCTGGTCACGCTGCCTACAGATTCGCTGAAGATCCTTATTACGCCAATGGATTTATTCCGGGAGCCAGTGAACTTGTCGACCGCCTGAAGACCGGAGACTAAACATTAACCGTATCCATGCCATCAATCCCCTTTGAACTGGAAACCGATCTAAGGCTTCGTACTCAACGCCTGGAGCTTGGCAAGACTGAATTGCTCACTGATGCCATCACCTTGCCTTTTGTTGATCTTGAAAAACAGCTAAACAAGCATCGCACCAACAGACCATCCGAGGCAATGAGGGAGCTTCGTTACAGTGTGAAAACCTACCTTTCCCGCCTTAACGCAAACCCGCTCTTGCCACTTCAATTCCGACTGAAGGTTTTAAGTCGTTTCGAACATGAGTTGGACCTGTTTGATGCGCAAACAACTGCCGCTATCCTCAATTCCTATAAAATAGCTGTCGAGATGCTACAGGAAGCAGCCCGAACCAAGCCCGAATACTACCAGGAATTAATGGATGTAGTAGCCACAGCACTTGAACTGGCAGTTCAACTTCTACGCCATGATCTTGAGGCCTATCAGTCACCGGCCATTATCACAATACGCCAGGTATTCAGCCTGTCACGCCTGGGGCTTGGCGTAATGCCTGCACTGCCGGTGAGTTCGGAAGATGTATGCTTCCGTTTGCAAAAAGCTGTATCCGTATATGAATTATCGAGGGCCTTAAACTTTTTCCAGAAGTCGGTATCGGAGCAAAAGATTATATCGAGCCTGTTGGAGGATCATGCGAAAGACCTCCATCCATATTTATGTCTGCACCATAGCCATCCACCATCAATGCCCGGCAAGGTTTTTCTGGTGAGTAAGCTGTCACGACCCGATGAAAAACCGCGCATGAGTTCCACTCTTCCTGAAACTTTTTCCACTGATGCAATTGTTATCCCTATGGATGCTTTTCTTGCCAGTCTGTTCAAGAATGTCAAAAAGGCCAAACAACTGTTGGACAATTCGAACATGCAGAAGGAAGACATGCATACAGAAGATGCTCTCCGGATCACAATGACAGGAAGCTGCTCCATACTGGATGCTCTAAGTATAAAAAAACGTGCCAGCCGTTATGAGTACAGGAAAACCCGGGCATATCTCGAGTGGGATCTGGAAAGAATATTCGTTGAGAGCGAAAGAGCCCTTTCCATGGATGGTTACGAATTCGCCCCATTTGAATGGTCTTCGCAAGATGCATGGTGGGTAACTGACATCAGTAAAACCGGCGTTGGCCTGGGGCGAACATCGTCTCAGCAACTTTCAGATTGCGTGGGCTCAATGGTTGGTCTGAAGTGGCCTAAACATAAAGGTGAGCCTGAGCTGGGATTCATTCGCTGGTTCAGAGAACCCAAAACCGGAGAGCAACTTCTTGGAATCGAATTTTTGCAGGGCAAGCAACAATTGATGAAAGCTTCTTTGACCGGCGGAACGATTGAATCCATGCATGATTTAACTCCCTGGCATGTGATGGTCGAACAGGCAATGCATTCCCTTCGCATACTCTCTCCTGAAAAAGACGTCTTCGAAGGAATAGTTCTGAATATATCAACTGCAGATCAGGACAATCAGTACAAGGTCAGTCACATCATTCAAACAGGCCCTAACTACACATTATTTTTGGCCGATCTTCTTTCCGGAAAGCAGCAGATCGTTAAACATCAAAGTCTTTGAGCTCTCATCTGTCCGAATTTCCCAGCCATATTTTTCGGGAATACGATATCAGGGGTATTTATAATCAGGAAATCAGTGAAGTCTTTGCCTGCAAGCTGGGGCAGGCATTTGCCAGCTTATTACCGGCTGGGGAGAAAAGACCTGTTATTCTGGGCAGGGATGTCAGGCTTTCCGGATCCGGCTTACTAATTGCACTTAGTAAAGGTTTAATTTCCGCTGGCTGCAGTGTCGTGGATATAGGCATGGTGCCCACACCTCTGGCTTATTTTGGTGTACATCATCTCGCTGCAGCCGGTTGCATCGTGGTTACCGGAAGTCACAACCCGGCTGAATACAACGGCTTTAAAATGATGCGTGGCCTGGACTCCCTGCATGGTGAGGATATTCGCAGGATACAGCAACTTATTCAGAACCAGATGCCCGGAGAGGTAATCCCAGGTAGGCTCAAACAGTTTGATATGTTTGAATATTATGAACAGTTTATATTGCAGGACATTTGTCTTGCCCGACCGTTAAAAGTTGTTATCGATGCCGGAAATGGCGCAGCGGGTCAGTTGGCAAGCTCCATTTATCGCAAACTGGGTTGTGAGATCATCGAATTGTATTGCGAGCCTGATGGTCGCTTCCCCAATCATCATCCGGACCCCACCGTTGTGGCTAATTTAGGAGAAATCCGTGATGCAGTGCGGGAACACAAGGCTGATCTTGGCATCGCTTTTGATGGTGACGGTGATCGCATCGGCATCATTGACGAAAAGAGTTCGATTATCTGGGGCGATATGCTCCTGCTACTGCTCTCACGTCATCTTCTGAAAAAACATCCGGGAGCTACCATCATCTCCGAGGTCAAGTCCTCACAGTATATGTATGACGATATTGCAGCATGCGGTGGCAAGGCAATCATGTGGCGTACAGGTCACTCGCCGATCAAGGCAAAGATGAAGGAAACCGGGGCGCTTCTGGCCGGTGAAATGAGTGGCCACATCTTCTTTGCTGATCGATATTTTGGCCACGATGATGCTATTTATGCCGGCGCCCGTCTGCTGGAAGTCATTGCAGATCAGAATCAACCTGTTTCCCGGATGTTTGCAGATATCCCCCACTCTGTTACCACGCCCGAGATCAGGCTGGACTGTCCGGATCAGCGAAAGTTTGAACTTGTTGAGGAAGCCAAAGCACATTTTGGTTCGTTTGGTTTTGATATCATCGATATCGATGGCATGCGCTTGAAATTTGAGGACGGCTGGGCGCTGCTGCGTGCCTCCAACACTCAGCCTTCACTGGTATTACGCTTTGAAGCC
>CAYLYU010000014.1:19506-23198 GCA_964387725.1 uncultured Zetaproteobacteria bacterium
CCTACCCTGCCCCGTAACTGGTGCAACTGTGCCAGGCCATAACGATCCGCCTGCTCGATGACGATCAGATTCGCCTCAGCCACATCTACACCAACCTCCACCACCGTGGTGGAAACCAGCATCTTGCAACTGCCTCCGGTAAAAGCCTCAAGAATCCCCTGCTTCTCATTGCCAGACATGCGTCCATGCAACGCCTGAACGCCGGCCATCGGGAATTTTTTCTTCAGTACCTTGCTGCGTTGCTCGACCGAGATACCATCGTCATCTTCGTCAATGCGGGGCACGATCCAATAGATACGGCCCTGTCCTTCAAGGATACGTTGCATACCCTTGGCCAGTTTTGCGAGTGATTTGGAAGAAATTACCGAGGTTTTCACTTGCTTGCGACCCGGCGGCATTCCCTGCATCAGACTCAGATCCATATCGCCATACAGGGCCAGGGCCAGCGAACGAGGAATCGGGGTTGCCGTCATGGCCAGGAGATGAACGGAGTCACCACGTTCGGAAAGCTCCCAGCGCTGGCGTACACCAAAACGATGCTGCTCATCAACAACAGCCAGACCGAGTTTGGCAAAGCGCACATCCTCGGAAATCAGGGCATGGGTGCCGACCACGACCTTGATATTGCCATTTGCAAGGCCTTCCAGCACATCCCTTCTGACCCCGGCCCGCATACCGCCGTACAACAGGTGTACTTCAATGCCCATGGGTTGAAAGAGTTCGTTAAGGCTGTGTACATGTTGTGCGGCAAGCACCTCGGTAGGAGCCATGATGGCGCTCTGAAAATCATTCTCGCAAGCGGCCAGCATGCAGAGGGCTGCTACCCACGTTTTTCCGGAACCCACATCACCCTGCAGTAGCCGATGCATTCGACGGCCACTGCCAAGATCATCCTGGATTTCCGTCCATACATGTTGCTGGGCCGTGGTCAGGGGGTATGGCAGGGACTGGACAAACCGCTGCACCAACGCCCCGACCAGAAAAGGTGGGGCAGCCACCTGAGCCTTCTTCCTCTTTTGCAGCATAAGAAACAAATAGGAGAGCAATTCCTCCAGTTGAAGCCGTTCAAAGGCCAGTTTCATATCTGAGCTAGCTGGCCCTTCTTCGGACGGCTTATGTAACAGCAGCATAGCATTTTTCAACGATGGATATTTTTTCAGGCAGATATCCAAAGGTGTTTTTGTCTCAACAGGCAGGAGTTCTATCGCCTTGCTGATCAATCCACGAAGACGCTGATTGCCCAATCCCGCCAGCATAGAATATTCTGCCTGCCAGCTTCCCCGGTAGAGCTCCTTTGGTATCCACTGCGGGTGTAACATTTGCCATACACCTTGCCGCCACTCGGGTATGCCCCGGACTGAAAGCCAGTGACCGGGCTTCAGTCGCGCGTCACGCAGCAGGAATTGAGAGTGGAAAAAAAGAAGCTGCAGCCTGTTTCCAGATTCATCGGCAAGATGAAGCAAAGTCTGGCGTTTCTTGCCAAAACCCCGCGCCTCCACATCCATGACCCTGGCCTGCGTACGTGCCTCCACCCCTTCCTGAAACTCGCTCATCGAAATGCTGATGCGATCATCCACGTAGCACCTGGGAAGGTGCAACAACAAATCTCCCAGGCAAAAAACTCCTCGCGTGGCAAGTCGCTTTTCCAAGGCTGTCCCGATACCTGCCAGAACGGATATGGGTTGCAGCAATGTTTCATACATGGAAACAGACTGGCCAAGAAATGAGCCCTAAACAAGCGCCCTGATTTCGGGCAACATTACCATTCAGGAGATTTTCATATGAGCGAAGCCGGTAAACTGCGGCGCATTAGAACGTTCGATACAACGCTCCGGGATGGAGCCCAGACAGCAGGCATTAATTATTCGGCTGAAGACAAGCAAAAGATCGCCCATCGACTGGCAGAATTCGGTATCGATTATATCGAAGGCGGTTGGCCCGGAGCCAGCCCCAAGGATGACTCTTTCTTTGAACTGATGCGGGATCGTGTCTGGACTCACAGCAAACTGGTTGCCTTTGGTTGTACCGCACATCCGGGCAAGGCAGTTAGTGATGACAGGGGACTGGCTAAAATCATCTCCAGCGGTGCCGATGCTGCCTGTATTTTCGGCAAAACCTGGGACACGCATGTCACCAGGGCGCTTGGCACCAGTCTTGAAGAAAACCTGACTCTGGTACATGACTCGGTGGCATACCTTAAACAACACTTTCCGATTGTCTTCTTTGATGCCGAACATTTTTTTGACGGCTTTAATACTGATTCCGCCTATGCGATCAAGGTGCTTGAAGCTGCCTTATCAGCCGGAGCGGATACCGTAATATTGTGTGATACAAATGGCGGCAGCATCCCCTACCGTATTGCCGCCGTAGTAACAGATGTGCTGAAACGATTCCCTGAATCTACCTTTGGCATCCACGCTCACAATGATTGTGAACTTGCTGTAGCCAACACCATTGCAGCAGCACGTGTCGGCGTAAACCATGTGCAGGGCACCATCAACGGCATCGGAGAACGCTGTGGCAACGCCAACCTTGTTTCTATCATTCCAACCCTTCAACTGAAAATGGGACTGGATTGCGGAATCGGTGTTAAAAAACTCAAAGAATTGAAAAAGCTGTCCGGTTTCGTTAATGAGATGGCGAACCGCTTACCCTGGAGCCATCAACCTTACGTAGGGCAGCATGCCTTTGCCCACAAGGGCGGCATCCATGTTTCTGCCATCCGTAAATCATCCGAGCTCTACGAACATATTCATCCCGAGCTGGTTGGGAATGTCCAGCGCGTGGTTGTGTCAGATCAGGCCGGGCGAAGTAACATTATTTTCAAAACGGCTGAAATGGAGCTCGGGAAAAAACTTGATCCCAATGATCCGGCCGTGGCCAGCGTGATAGCCCATATCAAGGAGATGGAGAACCTCGGTTATGCCTTTGAAGGTGCCGAGGGCAGTTTTCATTTGTTGTTTCTCAAGGCTTTGAAGCGTTTCAAACATTATTTTGAACTGGAAGGATTCCGGGTCATCGATGACAAACATGGTCATGAGGGCAAGCCTCAGGCTGAAGCTACGGTGATGGTGCGCGTCGGGGGCAAATTTGCCCATACCGCTTCACTGGGTAATGGCCCTGTCAACGCCATAGATCGGGCTCTGCGTACTGCCCTGCTGGATTTTTATCCCAGCCTGAAAGAAATGCGGCTGATTGACTACAAAGTGCGGGTGTTAACCACTGCCAGGGCAACTGAGGCTGCTGTGCGCGTCCTGATTGAATCTACGGACGGAAAACGCAAATGGGGAACGGTGGGCGTATCAGCCAATATTATCGATGCAAGTTATCAAGCTCTGGTGGATGCCATCGAATATAAGTTGATACTGGATAAAGTGTCGCCGCCTTAGGATAAATCCGGTTGAGTTTTGATTCATGTTCCCCTAAAGTGCGCCACCTTTTCAAGGAGGTTTAACATGGCCAGACGTTGTGATATCTGTGGTAAAGGACCGATGAGCGGCAATAATGTCAGCCATGCCCATAATACCACCAGGCGCCGTTTTCTCCCCAACCTGCACAGGGTACGTGCCAAAATCGAGAACAGCGTGCGCTCTGTGAAAGTCTGTTCAAGCTGTCTGCGCTCCGGCAAGGTGACCAGAGCCGCCTGACAGTAACCTGTTTCAAAAGCAAAAAGGCGCCGCATGGCGCCTTTT
>CAYLYU010000015.1:0-21696 GCA_964387725.1 uncultured Zetaproteobacteria bacterium
CACGAAGTGGGATTGCAACTCATCCACTCAGACTTCTGCAAGTGGCTCTAAAGAGTGGCTTTTCTTTGTAGGTAAAAAGAAAATATTTAACCTGCGCATCTCCGGAAATGGTTTCTTGTGGCGTGATTCTTGCTCGAAGCTGATTAGACCTTAATTGATTATGAAGGAGAGATCATGAAAATCCCCGTCAGGATATTTGTTTTTATATGGGTATTTCCATTACTTTTTAGTGCCTGTGCCAATCAGTCCTATCAGAAGAAGGGTTCTCCTGTCTGGAAAGATACGGTTGAGAAGAGGCTTGGATCTCTTGAGGCCAAGGGTGGCCCGGACATCGATCGTCAGTTATCAAAATTAAGGGCGAAGCTTGCCATCCTTGAAGCAGAAAACGAAAGAAACAGTCAGGAATCGATTCGCTTGATGGAGATGATGTTTGGTCAGATGAATGCTCTTGAGCAGGGTCTTGATAGCTTAAGGATAGAATTAACCAATGTGAGCAAACAAAGAAAAGTAAAGAAGAATACGAAAAGAACATCTAAAAAGAAGGCTCAAAAAGGATCGAAGGATAAAAAAGAGGGAACGGGGCAGATCAGAACCCCCCCTCCCTTGAAATCAAAGGTAGACAAACTGCATCAGAAAAAAGCTAAAAAGGCATACAATGATGCATATTTTGCATTGAAGAAGGGGAATTACATAGAGGCAAGTCTCGCCTTTCAAAACTTTATTCGCGATTATCCCCAAAACAAACTGATCCATGAAGCGAGATACTGGTACGGAGAATCCCTGCTGGCAGAAGGTGATATTTCCTCATCCATTAAGGCTTTTCTGTCCATAACCAGGATGGATTCGAAAGTGGCCAGGCACGCTGATGCAATGTTTAAACTTGGCCTGATCTATGAAGACAAGGGGAGAGAGAAAGAAGCAACTGCTTTTTATAACGCACTGATTCAAAAGCACCCCTCAAGCACAAGATCAGAAGCAGCGCGTGAAAGGCTAAAGTCCATGAAAGAATAGCCAGTTGAGCCAATTGCAAAGTATTTTGGGGTGCTTCCAGGGATAAGCAGCGGTTCGGAGGCATATGGCCACTCCAGGGAGGGGGGGGTGGGAGACACCATACACCAAATCCGAACCACTGAAACAATGCTGTATCTATCGGTTACAGGCGAACAATCTTTAGCCTAAATGCGACATTACCTTCCAGACAAAACTTGTGGTTTCCCTGGGTACTTTATCCAGATTGCGTTCAACATTGCCCATGCCCCAGTTGTAGGCGGTGAGAGCCAGATGTAGATCTCCATCATAACGATGAATCAACCCTTTCAGATAACGGCTTGCACCCATGATATTCTGTTCGGGGTCAAAGGCGTTGATAACGCCAAGCTCTGCCGCAGTAGCTGGCATGAGTTGCATAAGTCCCTGCGCCCCGGCAGGGGAGGCCGCGTTCGGGTTAAAATCACTTTCGGCGTTGATCACCGACCCAATCAGATTCGGATCCAGATCATAGGCTTTGGCGGCTTTTTGAATAATAGCTCCAATGCCGTTTTGGGAAGTTTTCGCCCTGATTGTTTGATTCCTGATTGTCTGTTCTGGAATTTCCGATGTGGTGCTGGAGTCAGACAACTTCACTGAAGGGTTGTTCGTGCCTTGCTGAACCGACATCTGCGGGACTCTGGCCAGAACCTTTGAGACGAAATGGACAGTTTCTGCGGGCACACTTTCTGGCTTTCTATCAAGATTCCCCATGCCCCAGTTATAGGCCGTCAGGGCCATTCCCAGGTTGCCATTATAGCGACTGATCAGGTTTTTCAAATAACGGCTTGCGCCCATGATGTTTTGTTCAGGATCAAAGGCGTTGGTAACGCCAAGCTCAGCCGCAGTAGCTGGCATCAGCTGCATCAGCCCCTGCGCCCCGGCCGGGGAGACCGCGTTCGGATTAAAATCACTTTGGGTATTGATGATGGAAGCAATCAGGTTCGGATCGAGTTTGTAGGTGTTTGCGGCTTTCTGGATGAAGGCATCCAGACCGCTTTGAGCCGACTTCACCCTGATTATATCATCTTTGATCATTTTCCCGGAAAAGGACGATGTTCCGGATTCCTTCAATGACCTTGCAGATGGTTCAGCCTGCAACTCAGGATTTGAGTGAGACGTTAACCGGGCAAATTTATGCTGGAATAAATTTGTGCCATTGTTTTTTACATGACAGGTGGTTTGATTCCAGTGAGTGGATAACCCTGAAATGGATGGAGAGTCTGAGAGGTTCAAGCCCATACCATTGTTTAAGCAATGACTATGCCAAAAGCTTTGACTTAGAAAACCCTAATCGAGTTGTAGTTGCAGGAGCAAGATCCGTTTACGGTAATCGCTGTTCTTTGACAGGAGGGCATCGCCCCACCTTTTAGCTTCACCCTCATAGGCCAGGGTGTTCACTGCATTTCCAGAATGCAGATCTATGCTCATCGCAGCTTCAGTAATATCTATGTAGCGAACAGTGCGTATTTTGGATATGGAGGGATTAATATTTAAGCGCACGGGAGCCGGGCCGGACGGAGGGCGAACCGGGTTTGCTGTCGTTCCCAGGGCAGTAAGAACTTCCAGGTTGGCATCTGTATGGACTGTCTGTTGATTATCCCCGACCCTTAGCCATGGAGTTATTTCAAGTCTGATTCGGTTTTTGTTTCTCTGTCGCAAATAAACGGTGATGCCTGCAGAAATTGTTTGCAATGCCATATTGGGGCTGTCAGCCAGTCCATAAGTCTCTAACCAGTGACGAACATCAGAGCGTATTGGTTCTATGGTCCCTATCTTTATTCGCGTTTCTGTATTGGGTTGAAGGTATGCTTTTTCTGTGGACACGGATCGGGGGTTCCTGACCTTAGCCTCCGTATTCAACCATCCTCCACTGAGTATTTTTGATTTTTTCTCTCTGGCTTGATATGAATTTGCGGCCAGACCCATGATTTTTATATTCAGTAAAACCCTGGGGATCGGCATATCATATTTTGCAAGGATACTTTTCACTTGCTCAATATTTTCTTGTTGGTCCACGACAATAAGTGTGGAGAGGGAAGGTAGTAGGCTTATCTTTCCTGATGGAGAGAGTTGAGTTCCTGCCAGTTCCTTGGCTTCCTCCATTGATATATAACTAATCCGGAAAGACTCCGTTTCTGTGGCTATTGATTTTGAAGGGAAGAAAGTGACAGTTCCCAGGAAGAGGCCTGTGCAGAAGAGTAAAAAACTAATATGTCTCAGCTGGTTATGATGAGGTTTTGCTAGCATCGTCTGAACCGGCTGGCTTTTTCATTTGTTCATCACGTCGTATCAGCATGTTTTCCGGTGCTTCAATACCAATCTTTACCTGTGGCCCTTTTCTGGCCAGAATATGAATTCGGATATCATTTCCGATGGTAATAACTTCTCCGACTGCGCGGGACAGAATAAGCATGGAAAATATAAATATTCTAGTCGATATATTCTTCAGGCGGCCTGGACGGTCTCTCTGGCCTGAGGCATCCACCGGTAATGAAAATTAGTCAAGGCCTCTACCTGAATGCATTGCATGCCCAATTCCATTTCCATATTGATTGCTACAGGAGCGCTCAGATTGGCAAATACCCACTCAGCATCACTAAAGGGATTTAAGACCAGCAGCCAAAAGATGTTTTGCGCTTCCGTGTATTGCAGGCATGCCTTTTGTTCCTCGGTCAGAGTTGGGCTCGAGCCCAGTCGTTGCTCATCCCATGGAGTCATCAGAAAGGCTGCTTCGGGTTGTTCCACTGATTGGAAGCAGGCAATGTTTCCTTTTCCTGATTTAAGTACCACGTAATTTTTTGCCTCGGGAAAGCCGATCATGCCATGCTCAAAACGTAGCTGCCTCGAATCCTTTATTTCTATCACGGTGCTCCAGCCTTGTTTGAGATCACTCATTTGCAGCTCCCTGTAGCCATCCAAGCGCATTGCCGGAAATGGCAGCATAGTTTTCAGAACGGATCTTTTCGAAGATTTCCAGTCTGTGAATAGGAACATTCATCGGGGCTTCAATTCCCAAGTGCGTTCGGCCGCTTGTTTCCGTTTTGACGATAACGATGCGGATATCTTCACCGACATGGATGGTCTGGCCCGCCACCCTTCTGATGACCATCATCGTAGGAAATTCACCAGACTCAACTGGTTGAAACTCGCAATCTGGGCATAGGTTGCCTGCAATGCTATTTGTGATTGCGACAGCCGGGTTGCAACCTCAGCCATATCAACAGCTTCATGCTTCCCGAGGCCAATTTCGGTCTGGGCTTTGAGATCAAGGAATGCCTGTTCCCTGACGTTAAGGGTGTTCATCCTTCCACCTACTTCTGCAGTCAGTTCGATCATGGTGTCACTGGCCATATTTAATTGGTTCAGTGCACTCGTGATGCCATTGACATCATTGATGTTGAGAGCATCTTCCAGACTTTTTACCGAGGCGAACATCTGTGAAAAGGCTGTATGGTCGGCACGAATATTACTTCCAATGGTTTGTGTGGATGTAATCGCAACAAGCCTTTCCTGAGCATTCCCCTGGTAAACGGCATTCCCGTTAGCATCAAGCGTTATCGGATCCACATCGGTAGCCGTTCCGGCAAATAAGGGTACGCCGTTAATTCTTGAATTTGTTAGAGTTATAAGCTGATCTCTCAGGATAGAAATTTCCACGGCCGCCTGCTTTCTTTCGGCAGCAGAATTGGTGGCAGAACTTAATTGAACGGCAAGTACCTGTGCTCGCTGTAGAATGGGAAGCATGGGAGCAAGCGCATTTTCGCTCATGCCAAGACGTAACTTTGCAACCTCAATGGCCCCAAGGCTGGAGTCAATGCCGTTTTGAATATGGCGCATATCGAGAGAAGTTTTGTAGGCGAGGGCATCCTGGCTGGGTCTGTTGAAACGCCTGCCTGTACTTCCCTGTTCAGATGCCTCGGCATTGGCCTGCCATTGGTTGTGAATGCCGGCCAGAAGTGTCTCATAGATTTGCTGCGAGCTGATTCTCATCGAATTAACGTCATCAGGGAGGCCAGCATCTCATTGCTTGTTTGAATAACCTTGGCCGAGGCCTCGTATGCTCGCTGGAAGATCATCATATTAACAAGCTCCTCGTCCAGATTTACGCCGGACACAGCCTTCTGCTGATTAGAAATTGATAAGGCTTCGGCCTCACGAAAAGATAGTTGCTGTTTTGATGCGGCGATATCCAGACCATAAGTGCTGGCAAGCAAGGCTCCCCGTTCAACCAGGTTTGAGGGGATTGTGCCATCTACACTTACAGCCTGATCACGCAAGGCAAGAATTTCCAGGGCGATGCTGTTATCTGACTGGGCCACTGCGGATGTCGTATTGTCAGCTGAGGCGGTTGAGATAAGTCCTGCATCATTTTTTATGGCCGTGCTGACATTTATATTGGAGGCATTGCCTCCATGGAAAAAGGTATTGATTTCGTAAGCAGCCAGAAAATTACTGGTGTCGTTAGCAAAAACAATACGATTTGCTCCTCCGTCTATAGTAAGGTAGCCAAGAGCATCAACTGAAGCGCTTACTCCAGGGATAGCAGATATGTCGCTAGCAATCTGATTGAGTGTAGTAGTGCCAGCTATAATATTAATGTCGATACCACCCGGATTCGTAGGGGGGGTTGTGTCCAGCACATGAACGGTAAATTTTCCATCAATAACATTAGCGGCAAAGGGTATATTTACGTCGGAATTGACTGCTGCGGCAGGGTTGCCGGAGGCTAGCTCCGAGACGTATTTAGTAGCAGAAGTTGAGCCGGCCCCTCCCGTGTGCAACTGATTGACAGAAAAGATGAGGTTTTTTGCCAGGCTATCAAGCAGCTGATTATAGTCTGCCAGTTTGCCATCGCGCAGTGACATGAGGGCACCAAGTTGGCCTCCACTTTCAAATCCGGAGGCAGGCACGCCGTTATCGACAAATACGACACTTTTGAATGAGGAACCTGCAATGACTCCGGTAGTCAGGGTGCGAGCGAAATCGCTGCCTACAAGCAGATCACCGCCCGGTGTTTGTAACAAAAGTCCGCTATTGTTTGTGGCTACCTGCTGAATGGGAATAAGTTTTGACAGTTCTAAAACCGCAATATCGCGTTGATCATGCAAGTCATTAGCCCCACCTGCAAGCTGATTTGCAGATTCAGCCTGTATGATATTTTTATTCAGGCCGGCAATGTGATTGAGTAAAGTATTGATTTGATTGAGAACCGGTTTAATTTCAAGGTCAGCTGATTGTTGCCTCTGGAGTAATCGTTCCTGCATGCCGGATATTGTAATTGTCATATCATTGGCTCGGGATCGAAGATCCAGTCTGGCGATGGGATCCTGGGGTGAGTTGGCCAATTGTTGTTGGGCGCTGAAGAAAGCATCAATCGTGTTTGTAAGACCTGGTGAATCAAGGTTACCAAAGATTGCTTCCACGTTTGCCAGGCCCTTGTGAAGCGTCTGGGAGAAGGCTGTAAGAGAACCGCTCCTTATTTGAGCCAACTGAAGAAGAGGATCTAACGAACGGCTGATGTTTGAAAGACTTACGCCATTTCCAAAATAATGCCCCCCGATTTTATCCGGAGCATCACTTGCCAGCTCGGGGTTCTGACGTGAGTAACCGGGTGTATTTACGTTGGCAACATTTTGAGAAACGACATCAATGGCCTTTTGCTGGGCAAGCAGACTCCGGGAGGCAATATGCAGTGTCCTGAGAATCACACCGAGCCATCCGGTCCGTAGGTGGATTTGATACTTAGCAGGCCAAGGCCACCCAGGGTGGTGGAGATTGATTCATAGGCGGCCCGCAGTTGAATTCCATGATGCGCATTACACTTGCTTATAGCGGCCACTCGCTTACTTAGTTCTTCTCTCTGCTGCTGCAGGGCAGGGGCTTCCTTCTCCAGATGAAGGTCAATAAACGATCTTAAACTATCGACTCCGGCTACGTTACATTCCTGCATAAGTTTCTGGCAGCGGAATTTATTGTCATGCAATTCCTGCCAGATGTCTTTTCTTGTCTCAGCCAGTTCTTGGAGAGCTTCAGTTCTGAAGTGGCTGATGTGCTCCTGCTCGAGCGGAATAATTTGCTCCATCTTTTCGATGGATGTCTGCATTTGCTGCAGAAGCATATTCAGTTTCTTGGCTGTTTCAGCCTGGTTGCTTACCATGGTTTCTCCGTTAAGGCATTAATAACGATGTGAACAGCGACATTCCGCTCATTTATCTCGTAACTGCCTTCTTCAAGAGCATTACGAATCTCTTCAACCCTCTTGATGCGCACATCAGACGTGTCGGATAACATCGTTTTTGCTTTTTTCCGGAGAGATGTAGCGTCAGCAACACTCACCTGGCCGCCGGATGATGCTGACTTGCTTTTGGATGAGTGTTTTCTCTTTGTTGAACCGGTTGGGCCGCTGGCAGCAGGGCCGCCAGATCTTTCAATCCGCACCATGTAAGCTCTCCTCAATCTGATGTTTGGTCATCACATTTATATCGGCGGAGGTTGGTTGTGCTTGATGGCTTAATTGCCGATAAACACTTTTTGCAATACCGAGGCTACCTCTTTTGCTAGCAGAATCTGAAATCGCCTGATCAAATAAAGATGAATACGTGTCATTTGCAAATTTTGATGGCAATAGCTCAGATTCTGGTACTGTTTTACGCATTGCGGACATCATTTGCTGGATGAGCATGGCCTCGAATTGAAGACTGATTTTCCAGAGGCGTTCATCTTTTGTTTTCCTGGAAAAATCGGCAGAGGATGCTTTCATCTGACTGGTCTGTCGCAAACCCTTCAAACGAATATCCTGGAGATTGATGGCATCCATATCTTATATAACCCGGAGTTCTGCATGCAGAGCTCCGGCAGCCTTGATAGCCTGGAGCACCGAGATAAGATCACTTGCGGTAGCGCCAACGGCATTTAGTGCAGCTACCAGATCACTTAGAGAAACTTTCTTTGGCAGGACAACAAGCTTGGTTTCGCTTTCCTCAATCTGAACATCAGTTCGATCAACTACAGCAGTTTGTCCACCCGCAAATGCATTTGGTTGCGATACCTGAGGGGCTTCCGTGACCGATACGCTGATATTTCCATGTGCGACAGCCACGGTGTCAATACGAACCTCCTGACCCATGACGATGGTGCCGGTACGTTCATCAAGAACCACAACTGCCGGGTGATCTGTTTCAAGCTCAATTTGCTCCAGCCGTGCAATCAGCTCGATGGTATCCGCTTCCGGGTTCCATATCTCAATAGTGGCTGCATCAACGGCCCTCGCTATATTGGCGCCGAAATTTCTGTTAACAGCATCCTGCATGCGTTTCACAGTGGTAAAATCGGGAATGTTCAAGGCAAGAGTAATTTTTTCCTGATTGGCCGGCAGCGAAGCCGGTGCAGCCCTTTCCACATGTGCACCGTTTGGAATTCGTCCAACTGTCGGGTGGTTCACTGTCTTGGAACCGGCCTTACCCCCGGCCGAGATGCCGCCAACGGTAAGCGCACCTTGGGCAATGGCATAGATCTGTCCGTTTCCAGCTGTCAGCGGGGTGAGAAGAAGTGTTCCGCCGCGAAGGCTTTTGGCATCTCCTATACTCGAAACGGTGATATCTATCTGTTGTCCGGGTTTGGCAAAGGCATGAAGAGCTCCTGTCACCACAACTGCTGCCGAGTTGTCCGGTTTCATGGCGGAGAGTTTCGAGCGTATATTGATACCAAAGCGTTCCAGCATACTGTTCAGGCTGTTGACTGTGAACGGGGATGCGGTTGAAGAATCACCGGTTCCATTAAGCCCTACAACAAAGCCATAACCAATAAGGGCGTTCGTGCGCACCCCTTCAATGCTGGCCAGATCCTTGATTCTTTCTGCATGGGCTATCTTTCCAGGCAAGCCAAGCAACAGACAAGAGACGATGATAGATAAGGCAAGAAACAATTTCCTGGTCATATGCTTATGTAGTAAGTGCATAGTCAACACCTCTCTAAAATGGCCATATTTGATTGAGTGTCCGGGCTAGCCAGCCTTGGTGTGCAACCTCGGCAAGCTCGCCACCACTGCCGTAACTGATCATGGCCTGTGCTACCTTGGAGGAGGGGATGGTATTGTCTGATGTGACATCAATGGGACGAACAATGCCGGTAAAGACGAGAGCCTGTGGCTGATGGTTGATGGTTACCTGTCGGCGACCCGTAATTTCCATATTTCCATTTGGAAAGACCTTGGTTACAACAGCTGTAACGCTGGCCGAAAGTGTATCCGAATTGTTTGTTGAGCCGGAACCGGAGAAGGTTGCAGAATCACTTAAATCCAGGCCTGCGGCTGGATCGAAACGGGCATTCGTGGCCTGTATCGCCTTAACATACCCGAAGGCGGCACTTACATTAGATTTGCGGGATGAATTTTTATCTTTCTTGGTGCCGAGGTTTCGGGTTGCGGATGCTCTTTCTTCTACCAGAACTGTAATCAGATCACCCACATTTCGGGCCTTCGAGTCTGTAAACAGATAGGAACTGTTGGCAGGCCATAGCGATCCTGACTGCGTGTGGGTGGGCAATTGCGTTTCCAGTGCAGCTTCCACCTTGTCCTTGTTTACATCAGTTGTGACAGATTTTGCAGTTGGCATACAGGCACCAAGCAGGATGATCAGTCCGAATATCACTAGTCGTTCCATTATCTTCCTCCTGCGATCACGTGGACAGTCGATGCATCCACAACCATACCCTGCAATATCTGTTTGCTTCGAATATTCTGAATAGGCACCCGATCTCCAAGCCCTGCTGAACGCATAACCTTGCCGGCTGCTGTAACCGTGAGTCCGGCATATTTTGCAATCATGGTGACCTGATCTCCCCGCCGGAGAAGTTTCGGGCGGCGAATGTATGAGCTGTAAATGATGTCACCAGCCCGAAGATGCCGGGTCAGTCTTGTTCCTATCAAATCGTCAGTTTGTTCCCACCATAAGCCCGAATGACCCGCAATATTTACCCGTTTGATATCCAGCATGGAAGGCATCAGCATGCTGCGTACAGGCAGGTCTTGCCTCGTGGTGACTGCCTGAGCCCACCAGTTCAGCCGGACAGGTACATACCAACGTTTCAGAGCTCGGCCGTGCCCCTGTTCTGCGGTCAGTGACAGGCGTGCAGGGTGGTTATGCAAGGTCGGCATACGCCAGCGCATTTTCCCGGCTGTGTCAGGCCACGACATGACTTCCAGAAGTTCCGCACTGGCACCTTGAGAGTAGACCCCCCTTGCAAAAAATGCATGGAGGGACTCTTTCATGGAACTGTCCGTATCTGCAATCGCCACAGAGGAGGCGAAGAGAAGGCAGGCAGCAGCCAGGCCAGGCCGGATCATGATCATTGCCTCATATTGTTGGCAATATGGAGCATTTCATCACTCGCTTTTACTGCCTTGGAGTTCATTTCATAGGCGCGTTGTCCGGCTATCAGATTGACCATTTCTTCTACGATGTTGACGTTGGACATTTCGAGCATGCCCTGACCAATGGATCCCAGTCCATTTTCACTCGCTGTGCCAGTGGTGGGTTCGCCGGATGAATTTGTACTCTGATACATGGAGTCCCCCAACAGTTTCAGACCTGCCGGGTTGCTGAAATCAGCCAGTTGAATCTGTCCAACCACGGTGTTGAGGCCACCGGGTTGCTCTACGGACACTGTTCCGTCAGAGCTTACAGTAATAGACAGGGCATCAGGGGGAATATTGATTGCCGGCTGCAGGACATTGCCGTCAGGTGTAACAATCCGGCCCTGACTATCCATGCTGAAGGCCCCGGCCCGGGTATAAGCCGGTTCACCATCAGGCATCTGAATTTCAAAGAAGCCCCGCCCTTCAATAGCAAGATCCAGTGGGTTGCTGGTTTGTTGAAAGCTCCCCTGGAGAAAAACATTCTCAATCCCTGCTGCCCGTACACCCATGCCAACCTGAAGGCCTGTGGGTATTTCGGTGCCGGCTGAACTGGCATCTGCACCTGCAGTCTTAAGTTGCTGATACATCAAGTCCTGAAAGTTGGCACGGCCACGTTTGAAACCAGACGTGTTGACGTTGGCGAGGTTGTTAGCAATGACATCTACATTGAGTGCCTGGGCCGTCATGCCTGTTGCTGCTGTCCATAGTGATCGAATCATGTTTTCTCCCTTTAATTCTGGATGCGACCAATTTGATCGCTAAGCCTGCCGGTCTGTTTGTCATACTGTTCAATTATTTTCATGGTTGATTGAAAATTGCGCATGGTGTTTACCAGGTCAGTAATTGCGTGGATTGCATTCACATTTGATTGTTCCAATGCTCCCTGATGTACGATGATGCCCTGTGTAACCGGAGCAGTGTTGTCTTTTGGAGATGCAAACAGGACTTCGCCCAATTTCTCAGCTTTTGCAGCATCCTTTATCCGTACCAGACCCAATTCAGCCACCTGAACCTTATCGACAAGCAGGGAGCCTTCGCTGCTGGTGGTAATATGTCCGGGAGGTAATTGAATGGGATCTCCGCTCTCACTTAATACCGGGAGGCCACTCTGTGTCAGCAGGTTGCCATCAGCATCAAGAGAAAAATTGCCGGCACGCGTATAGGCTTCGCCACCACTGGCAAGACCAACCTTGAAAAAGGCATCGCCCTGAATGGCAAAGTCAAGATCATTGCCGGTCTGTTTGATATTCCCCTCACGCATATCGGAGAAAGTATTGTTATAATTCACGTAGGCGGAGGAAGCATTTGTATTGCTTCCTCCTTGCATTTGATTTGCCAGTGTAGTGCTGAATGCGGAGCGCGTGGCTTTATAGCCAACAGTATTTACATTGGCCAGGTTGTGACTGATTTCATCCAGTTTGTGTTGCACCATTTGACCAGCTACACCTGAAATATAAAAGCCTTCCTGCATAAAATCTCCTGAAGTTGGACTGTGTTCTCTGTTTTCTGACATGGTCTCGCATTTCTTGTGCCAAAGCCGAATTTGTCAGAAATAAGCTGTTTAACACGTTATTTTCCGGCCTATATAGCAGAAGGAACTTAAGGCGGCATATTTTTCCGACTTTGTCCGGAAATCTTTTCCTCCATCTCGTGATCTGTTTGATAGAGGAAGGTGATTACATCAGCTACAAGTTGATATGCCGTTTCGGGAATTTCATGAGAGGATGGAACACGTGCCAAGATCAGAGGAAGGTTTTCATCCTGATCGATATGGAGACCCTCATTTTTTGCGATAGCCATAATGTGGCTGGCAATTGCATCATCATTTGAGTCAATCGCTTCAGATGCACCTGCAAAATCCGGGAGAATTTCAGGGTTTAAAACATCTCTTTTGTTCATGCCCTGATGTTATCCTCCGTGGGAACAACATCTGGAATGCCGTAACAAACTTCACCCTTTATATCGCCATACTCGGTCTTCTTTCGCTTTAACCATTCATTAAAAGATATTCTCAGACTGGAAAACAATCGCGGGTTAGCTATAAATATATCTAACAGCCAGCCAGTGTTGTTTCCCCCTTCAAGATTAAAGGCTATATGACCCAAATGTTTCAAATCAACTCGCCCGCTCAGGCAGAAATCATCTGTATCGAAGGATTGACTCAGTAGAATACGGTGGTTGTCATCATGCCTGTCCTGCAACAGTAATTTTTGTCCATATTGTGTCAGTTCGGCATCAAACGGGAGTTGCTTTCCGGCTAACTTTCCCCAGCCTTTTTTAATCGAACGTGATGGTTTTTCGCCATTTCTTTTTCCCAGCTTCCCAATCATTTTTCTGACTTGTTCCCTTGCCTGGGTATGGCTGAGTATGCGAAATTTAGCTGGCATCTCGCGATGAAGAATCTGCAACCAGACATCACCCATGGCCGTATTTGGCGGCACCTTGGCATGCAGTCGAAAACTGCCAATGATGAGCAGTGCAACTCCCGGAGAGACAGCAGGGCCTAATTTTGCGGGCATAAGGCTTCCACCGCCCCATGGCAGCTGCTGGGTTGCTCTTGGAGAAGTGCCATCAGGCGAACCCAGCAGTTTTGACGCAATGATGGGTGTGAAACTTATCATGAATCGGGTTAGCTCTTGGCCGTTCGCAATTTCAGCATCAGGCGAATCTGTTCCAGAGGCAAGTTGAGCTTTACAGCAATTTCTTCAATGGATTCCCCTTTGCCCTGCATTTGTAGCATACGGTGAATGAGGGGATCACCATCTGATCGTGTCGATTTGCCGGTGGAGATTCCGGACGTATGCCCGGACGAAGGATGGAATGCATCGGCATTCATGTTCTGTGATTTTCTGATATGAACCATGGTTTGCTCTAGTTGATTTGATGCATCTTCCAATTGTTGAATGCTTTTGGAAAGTAATAGCTCAACATGGCGCTGGTGCCTCAGGTTACGCCACCACATAGTCCATAAGCCAACGATGGCCAACAGCAGCAGGGCATTCAGAATCACGTTGGGCAGACTCATTCCGAGAGCTGGGAAATCAGGCATAGCAATCTACTCCTTTTTGTTTCTTGTCAGATTCCCGGGATTTCTTGCTATGCAGCTCAGCATCTCTTGATTTCGAATCATCGACGCGCTTCTTATCATTCTCTTCCTGCTGCCTTCGCTTCTTTTGCCTTAGATTCGTTTCTATAACCGAAGATCCGGCACCAAGAGGAGCAATTCTATTCGTCTCGACCATTGGGAATATCCAGATTAAGAAAAGCCCTTAAGCGCAATACCATCTGACTATGCAGTTGTGAGATCCTTGATTCTGTTACATCAAGAATTGCAGCCACTTCCTTCATGGTCAGTTCTTCACAGTAATAGAGAGTGATTAATATTTTTTCCCGTTCCGGTAATTTTGAAATGGCCTGAGCCAGATTGTTGGTAAAATCAAGCATCTCTATCTGGCGGTCAGGAACAGCATCCGGGTCTCCGGAAATTGATTCAAGGATATTAAATATGTCATCATCATGGCCAATCGGAGGCAGGTCATCAAAATACACGACGGAGAGTGTTTTTAGCTCGGTCAATCTGTTCCTGTATTCCAGCAGACTTATACCAAGGTGTGATGCTATCTCCTTCTCTTCAGCCGGCCGACCATGTTCCTGTTCAAGGACGCGTATGGCCCTCTGTAGTCCCTTGGAGTTATCTCGCAGGCCCCTGGGGAGCCAGTCAAAATCACGAAGATAGTCGATCATGGCTCCACGGACACGGAAAGAGACAAAAGTTCTAAACTGGATACCCTTGCTTTCATCGAAGCGGGTAGCCCCATCCAGCAGGCCAAGCACCCCCGCATTAATGAGATCATCAAGCTCAATAGAATCAGGAACCCGGCGTAAAAGTTGATGGGCGTGATAACGGATCAGTGGAAGGTGTGCCTCAACCAGATCCTCAGGGTCTTGTGAGATTGAGAGAGATTCCGTCTCATAATGTGCTGCTAGATTCATGTATTGTCTTCCTCATGAACAACAGCTTCTTTATGTTTGGCGCATAAAAGTTGTCCCATCCAGGCCAGCACAGCTGCCATCAGGGCACCGCATACGCATAATATGAGCAGACGATAGAAGATATCACCAACATGCATGTCAAGAATAAGGGTGATAATCAAGCCCAAAAGAAATGCTGCAATGGCCCCGTATGAAGCGGCATAGTGTACTGGAATCATTCAAGTCACCGCGTTTTCCTGAGGGGGTAAATCAAGACCATCACTCAAACTTCGTTGCCAGGAAAACTTCAATCCGCCGCCGGATTTTCCTCTGGGATGAGAAAGTATTGTGTCAATTACTTTGTTCAGAGTATCGATGTCAGATTCAGGCGCGTGAGCATAGAAGAGAACCTGTGACTGAATAGCCTTTCTAACATCAGGAGATTCAGACATGAACCCTACAAATTCAACAATGACATCCAGATATCGGTCAGCAACTGACATGAGCCGGTTAAATATCATTTGGGCCGTGACTTCATCAGCCTGATTAACGGCTATCATAAAGCGTCTGATATCATGTTCGTTTGAAAGAACCTTTATCAGGGCATAAGCATCTGTAAGTGAGGTGGGATCAGGTGTAAGGACGATGATATTTGTTTCAGAACTCGATGCGAAAAACAGCACATTTTCACCAATTCCCGCTGCTGTATCTACAAGAATTAGATCGTAATCTTTTGACAACTCGTCCATCTCATCAAGCAATACGCTTTGTTGGCGTGGCGAAAGGTGTGTCAACTCATGCAGGCCACTTCCGCCAGGGAGGACATCGAAATCCTCACCATACCTTACCAGGATATCACTTAAAGTTGATTGTCCGTCGATAACCTGTGAGATAGAGCCTTTAGCTTCCAAAGCAAGCATGACATCAACATTTGCCAAGCCAAGGTCGGCATCAAGCAGAAGGACACGTTTGCCCAGTTGAGTTGCTCGAGCAGCAAGGTGAACAGAAAAGAATGTTTTTCCGACACCTCCCTTGCCGCTGCTAATGGCAATAACCTGCGGTGACTTGTTCATACGAACTCCTCTGTTTCTTCATGACTGCTCAGCAATGCGGTCAAGGCCTTAGCTGAAAGCCATCCCATTTGATCCGGTACCTCAGGCCCGAAACTGCAATAGGAAAGGGATACGTTTGTTGCTGCCCAGTTAATTACCTTCCCAGGCCTGGAGGTTTCATCAAGTTTGCTTATCGCAAGTTCCCCGATACCCATGGGGCGTACCTGATTCATTGATGTTACCCCGTCCGTTTCATCCATATTGGCCGGAAGGACAAGAAGCCGACGACTGCATGGAAGCAGACTCCAGAGTTTTGCCTGCCTTTTCAGCTTTGCAGGCTGCATCCTTGTCCATCCTTCAGTATCTACTAGCACCAAGCGTGCCGATTCTGTTTTTTTCATAACGACCGCAAGATCAGTTTTGCCTTTTAGCGGGGTGACCGGAATATGCAAAATATCGGCATATGCTGCCAATCTGCTCGTGCCGCCGATGCGTTCAGTGTCAGTGCTCATAAAAGCGACTTTGACACCCTGCATGCTGAAGTGTGCAGCCAGCTTGACGGCCAATGTTGTCTTTCCACCTCCACTTGGCCCTGTGAGAAGTACAAGCTCTTTTCTTTTGGCTGGTTCCAATGGCTTTGCCCATGTCAGGAGATTTCCAGCTATCGGTTTTTTTCTGGAAAAGTCTCCGGCTATTTTTGAGGCATAAGATGGCGCAACACCAAGTCCGGTAAGAAAGTCAAAGGAGTGTTTAGACTTTTTATCCGGGAGCGTTGCGCGGACATCGTCTTTATTTTCCACGTCGGGATAATGATCAATAGCATTATGGTCGTTAGCAGCATTGATGTATCCCCGGGGGAAATCAGCATCATGGGGTTCGTGGCGAGAATTTGCTGCTGTTTGAATGTTGCTGCTTGCATCCTTGGCCGCATACACATGCCAAATTTTTTTGCCATTGTCGTCATCAGTTTTATGACGATCAAGAATGACAGCATCCGGACCAAAGCCCTCACGAACCTTGGCCAGAGCCTCATGCAGTCGCGGGGCGGAAAAGACCTTAATTTGCATCGGTCAATCCAATGCTTCCCATGGTTTGTACCCTTATATGTGCAGGCACTTCCATAATGGACAGGACGGCGATACGTGCCATGGCCTTATTTAAACTGGCTGACAATGACGGCCTTAGCTCCGGTATGGTGAGAATAACGGTCGTATCGATATCATGTTGTGCAATAGTGTCGTTCAGGTGTGTCAGGAAACGTTGCCAGCGATTTGTATCCATAGGCGTAGCCCAATCTGAATAATGCGATAAACGTTCAGACATTTCCTGCTCAATTCTGGCATCAACGGTAAAAACTCCAAGTTCGCCCTGTGGATTCAGGTACTGTTGAATGATATTTCGCCCCAGACGGACACGAACCTTTTCTACCAGATCTTTGAGGCTGAGTTGCTCGGTTGAGAAGTCTGAAAGCGTTTCGATAATCATAAGAAGGTCATGGATGGGCACCCATTCGGCAAGCAGCTTCTGCAACACATTTTGCAATAACCCCAAAGATACCTGGGAGGGAATAATCTCATCCACGACACCCTTATGTTGCTCCGAGACCGCATTTACCATTTCACGTACCTGTGATCTGTCCAGAACCTCATGGGCATGCTTGTGGAAGATCTCGGTAATGTGCGTGGCAATGACCGTTGATGGTTCAACTACCGTATAGCCTGAAAGTTCCGCCTGTTCGCGTTTATCACGAGCAATCCATATTGCAGGCAGGCCAAAGGCTGGTTCCTGCGTTGGCTCGCCTTCCATATGAATGCCGGAAACCTTATTTTCCAGAGCGAGAAGGCTTCTTGGCTTGATTTCACCCCGTCCGACTTCGGCGCCACGAATAAGGATTTTGTATTCACCGACGTTAAGGCTCAGGTTGTCCTTGATATGTACGAAAGGCAGAACATAGCCAACATCCTGGGTGATTTGTCGGCGTACAGCCCTCAGCCGGTCAAGAAGGTTGCCTTCCCCACGGGACTCAACCAGATCAATAAGTCCATAGCCTACCTCAAGACGGATTGGGTCTACGCTTAGTAAATCAGTCAGTGATGTTTCCTGCTGCTTATCTTGCTCTGCCGCCGGAATTACTTCTGTAGCTTCTTCGGCTTTGCTCTCTTCGTTGATGTAGAGATACCAGGCAATGGCTCCTACACCACTTGACAAGAACAGAAATGGGAAAAACGGAAGCCCCGGAACAAAGCTCATGAGCAGGAGGGTGCCCGAGCCTATCATGAATACACGCGGATTCTTCGCAAACTGAGAGCTGAGTTCTGCAGGAAGGGTAGCGCTACCTCCGGCCCGGGTGATGACAATGCCGGCTGCAGTGGAGATGACGAGTGCCGGAATCTGTGATACAAGCCCATCACCAACCGTCAATATGCTGTAGACTGACATGGCATCGCCTATGGACATACCCTGCTGCAGCGTGCCAATGATAAGGCCTCCAATGATGTTGATTGCCGTGATGATCAGGCCTGCAATGGCATCTCCACGTACAAATTTGGCGGCACCGTCCATGGAGCCATAAAATTCCGCTTCGCGGGCAACTGATTCGCGTCGTTGCCTTGCCTGGCTGTCGTCAATGAGTCCTGAATTCAGATCGGCATCAATTGCCATCTGCTTTCCCGGTAGGGCATCCAGAGTAAAGCGGGCAGCTACCTCGGCAATTCGTGTAGAACCTTTCGTGATAACGACAAAGTTAATCAAAACCAGAATGAGGAAAATAATCAGGCCAACAACGGTGTTTCCCCCAACAACAAAATGTCCGAAGCCCTCAATAACATGTCCGGCAGCAGCCGGGCCCTCCTGTCCATGGAGCAAGATGAGGCGTGTTGTGGCGACATTAAGTGCCAGGCGGAACAGCGTGGTAAGCAGCAGGAGCGATGGAAACACAGAAAATTCCAGAGGTTTGAGGACGTAGATGGCGGTGAGCAGGATGAGTATGCCGACAGTGATGTTTGCGGCCAGCAGGATGTCCATCAGCACGGTAGGCAGAGGCACAATCATGATTGCCAGAATTCCCAGAACGCCAATAGCCAACATTACATCTGCCTGCCTGAGAAGACGGAATCCCATGGTGGCTGTTGCCTGCATACTTATGAAACCTCCCTTATGCCTTTTCTGAACGAGCCCGGTACATCTCTGCCATGATGATGGCTACAGCTTCATACAGGTGTTCCGGAATTTCACTTCCAACTTTTACACTCTTAAACAAGGATCGGGCCAATTCGATATTTTGCCGAATTTCGATGCCGTGTTTTCGCGCGATCTCCCTGATCTTTTCAGCTACTTTACCGCGTCCCTTGGCAACCACCCTGGGTGCTCCGGGGCTGCCGGGTTTGTAAGAAAGGGCTATGGCAAGATGTGTAGGGTTGGTAATGATGACATCAGCTTCAGGGACATCCGCCATCATGCGTTTTCGGGATTGCTCAAGCTGAATCTGCTTTATCTTGGCCTTGATCATGGGGTCGCCTTCAACTTCCTTGTGTTCATCACGCACTTCTTTTTGGGCCATACGCTGTGATTTAGCATATTCCCAGCGCTGATAAAGCACATCAAAGACAGCTATAAAGAAGAAGATGATGGCTACAAGAGCAATTAACTTCAGGCTTCCATCCGTGGCCAAATGTGCAATTGAAACCGGATCCGATCGTACTGAGGTGATGGCAAGGGGAAGCAGGTCGGTAATGACAAACCAACACGCCAAACTAATGACGCTAAGTTTTAACAATGATTTGACAAACTCGGAAAGTGCCCGGGTGGAAAACATACGTTTTAGTCCCTTCAATGGACTGATTTTTTCGAACTTGGGCGTTATAGCTTTAAAAGAAAAAACCGGCCCTGTTACAAGAACTGTTGCCAGAGCACCCAGAATCATGACGGGGATAACGATGGGCAATATAATGGCTGCCATACTGCTTAGCAGTGTAATAAGCAACTCCTGTATGCCTGCTCCATTAAGATCAAAAGTGACCTTTCCGGAAAAGAAGTTGTGCATAATGTTGGTAATTTGATTGACTACAAATGCCCCTGCACCTGTCAGGCCAAGTGAAGCCAGTATGAGAAATGCAAGTGCAGTGGATGGCTCCTTGCTTGATGGTACCTGGCCTTTTTTACGTGATTCCTCAAGCCGTTTAGGCGTCGCGTCCTCTGTTTTTTGACTTTGATCCTGTTCTTCAGGCATTTAAGTTCCCGCTAACGAACGAAGCAAACCGGGTATCTGGCTGGAGACATCTCTGAAACTATCATTCATAAGTATCAGTATTGCAGGCAAGGCCAGCGCGAAAGCCAGAAAGCCAACACCCACAGTTAAAGGAAAGCTCACAAAAAAAACCTGAATCTGGGGTACGGCACGAGACAGGAGTCCCAAAGCGACGTACAGGAAAAAGAGAAGCAGTAACATGGGGGCAACCAGGCGAAGAGCAAGAACAAACATGTCTCCGGCCAGGCTGTTCATGGCGCTCCAGCCTGCTGCCAAAGCCAGCGGTTGCCCGATGGGCAAGATCTGGAATGAATCCATCAAGGCATAGAGAAAGCTGTGGTGAGCACCTGATACAAGCCAGACAAGCATAGCCATCACAATAGAAAATTGACTTACAGCAGCAATTTGAGCACTGGTAGCAGGGTCAACAACATTTGCGATAGCCAGACCCATTTGGTAACTCATAACCTGCCCGGCCAATTGCGCTGCCGCGAAAATAATCTGCGCAAGCATGGAGAGTACAGCTGCTATCAGGATTTCCTGAACAGCAATAAAGGCAAGTAGCCCGGGTGAAACGGGAAGGTGGGGCAACGAGGTTGATACCACCGGATAAAGGAGAATTGAAATCAGTCCAATCAATCCAATTTTTACCTGAGTTGGTACAAGCCTGTGGCCAAGTACAGGCATCAGAATAACCAGGACGCTAACTCGTAGTAACAGAAGCAGGGCACTGAATACATTTCCAAGATTAAGTAAAGGTAAATCCATGACGAGTTCTAACTATTCAATACTATCATCACGGCGATTCATAAACTTTTCAGGTTAGTGAACTATGCCGGGGATGCTCATAAATAGCTGACGGGTAAAATCAATCATAGTTTCCGTCAACCATGGCGCGGCGAAGGCGAGGCATAGAAAGACGGCAATGATTTTCGGAACAAAAGTCAGCGTCATTTCCTGAATTTGCGTAACAGCCTGGAAAAGAGAGATAATAACACCAACGACCAGAGCCACGCTTAGCATTGGTAGAGAAAGCAGAATAATCATAAAAAGAGCATCACTTCCCAGTTTGATGACACTGTCAATATTCATGCTGTATTCGAGCAACATCCATGCCACGCCTTGTTTTTTATCATTTGGCAGGGCTTGACTATCGCATTTGATAGTTATTATCATTGACTGGTTAGCACGTTGTGAAAAAATATCCCAAAAAACTGGAGAAGAAAATGACGAAGTGCCCTGCAACAGTGGTGTGGTTAATGTTTGAAGTAAGGAAGAATTGCAGGCTTTATCTCATAACGATCGTGACCATCACTGCTTCTGTAGTTTTTTTACCATCCAGCGCCGATGCCAGAAAGGTGTACTCGCCTATTGTTGAAAAAGGTGAACTCGAACTGGAATATCATCTGGACTATGTCATTGATTCAAATCCGGTGAGAAATAAGGCTGCAAGACATCAGTTTGAACTGGAGTATGGAGTTACAGATCGTTGGGCTACCGCGATTTATGGCGTTTTCAGGAAGAGTTCGGCCCAGGGGTTCAGATATGAGGAACTTAAATGGGAAAACATCTACCAATTATTTCAAGAGGGTGAACGGTGGCTAGATGCTGGTTTGTATCTCGAGTATATTGTTCCTGAAGGTTTTCTGAATCAAGCCGATGTCCTTGAATTCAAGCTCTTGCTTCAGAAGGAAGTGAATGAATTAACGCACAAGGCCAATATCACTCTGAAAAAAGAGCTTGGAGCGAATGCTACAAAGAGTACGGCAATTTCCCTTGCCTGGCAGAGTCGATGGAACTGGACACGTACGTTTCAGCCTGGTGTCGAAATATATAGTTCACTTGGCGAATTGGGGAACATCAACACCTTGTCCCGACAAAGTCATCTCATCGGGCCGATCATTGCGGGCAAAGTAGGGGAGGTGAAGTACGATCTTGGCTATCTGTTCGGACTCACTTCCGGCAGTAACGATGGAACACTC
>CAYLYU010000016.1:0-21045 GCA_964387725.1 uncultured Zetaproteobacteria bacterium
CAGTGATGCCGGCCAGCATATTATTGAAATCATGGGCAATGCCACCAACCAGTGTACCGATAGCTTCCATCTTCTGGGCTTGATGAAACTGCTTTTCCAGCAATTTCTTTTCGGAGATGTCCGAAAAGATGCCGACATAGTTGGTAATCTCGTCATCAGCATTGCGAATGGCGCTGATGGACAGGTTTTCCGGGTAAGCCTCACCGTTCTTTTTGAGGTTCCAGATTTCCCGGCCGATTGGCTCATCTGGTTTAACCGCGATCGGCCTCACTACAGCCACGGACAGATATCCCCGCTACAATTCCTCGCTCATAATCAACCACAGTGCCATAGGTACTGGACGCATACAAAGGGTGCATACAAAGGGTCGCAATCTCACTCACTTTCCGCTATCATGCACGCCCCCTGTTAGGGGGGTGTTTTTTATCTGGTTTATGTTTGGGGAGGGGAATATGTTCAACGTTTGTGATTTAAAGATTGATCTGGTGGAAGTCTGTGAGGCCGCCGCCAGGGCATGTGCGCCATTTGTCGGTTCGGGCCAGAAAGACGAGGGTGACGGCCTGGCAGTAGATGCCATGCGTACCCGTATCAATGAAGTGCCAATGCGTGGCACGGTCGTCATTGGTGAAGGCGCCAAAGATGAAGCTCCTGCCCTTTACGATGGTGAAAAGGTTGGTACTGGCTCAGGTGTCGGCGTGGATATCGCCGTTGATCCGATTGAGGGAACAAATCTTTTCGCCAAGGACATGCCAGGCTCAGTGGTTACGCTGGCTGCCGCTCCTGAAGGTTCGATGTATGAGCCAGGTTCTTGCTTCTATATGGATAAACAGGTTTATGCCCGTGCAGCCCGTGACAAGATTGATCCCGAAGCACCTATTAAGGATCGTCTGTACCAGTTAGCTAAGGCCACAGGTAAGGAAGTCGAGGAATTGAGGGTGTTCCTGCTCGAAAAACCACGCCATGAAGAAATGAGACAACAAATTTATGCGGCAGGTGCGAAGGTGCGCCTGGCGACAGATGGCGACGTCAACGGTGCCATTCAGGCAATTTTAGGACACGGGGTGGATGCGCTATTCGGTATCGGAGGTACGCCTGAGGGTATCGTGGTTGCATGTGCGGCCAGGGCTATGGGTGCGGAGATGTTCGGCCGTATGGCCCCGCAAAAGGATTTTGAGGTGGAACTTTGCAAGAAGGAAGGTATCGACACCAAACGTATCATTACCCGCGATGAGCTTGTATCCAGTGATGATGTCATGTTTATCGCCACGGGCCTGACCAGTGGCGCCTATGTGCATCACGTCAAGCTTGGCCACGATGACAAAGGTAAGTATATGACCACTGACACCGTGGTTCTCTCCGGTTCAGTTGGCAATGTACGCCAGGTCGTCACAACAGTTCATATTTGAGTGTTTCAACTTATAAAGTAATGCATGGCAACGATACATAAGAATTATTTATGCTAATTATCATAGACGCTGATTAGAAATTATGTTTGTGCTATGTATTATTCAGCATTTGAGTTTTACAAAATTTAATTTTCAAGGGGAGTATACATGAGTAACACCAGCCGTAGAGAACTTGCCAACGCTGTCCGCGCACTGGCCATGGATGCAGTGCAGAAAGCCAACTCCGGACACCCGGGGGCGCCCATGGGCATGGCAGACATTGCCGAGGTACTGTGGAACGATTATCTGAAACAGAATCCTTCCAACCCGAAATGGGCTGATCGCGATCGCTTCATTCTGTCCAACGGACACGGCTCCATGTTGATTTACTCTCTCTTGCACCTGAATGGATACGACCTCTCCATTGATGATCTTAAACAGTTCCGCCAGTTACATTCCCGAACACCGGGACACCCGGAATATGGCTATGCGCCAGGCATTGAAACTACGACCGGGCCGCTTGGCCAGGGTATTACCAATGCCGTTGGCATGGCCATAGCCGAACAGATTCTGGGCGGCCAGTTCAATAAACCGGGACATAATATTGTTGACCACAACACCTATGTGTTCCTCGGCGACGGCTGCATGATGGAAGGCATCTCGCACGAAGCCTGCTCGCTGGCCGGCACCCTGAAACTCGGCAAGCTGATCTGCTTCTGGGATGACAACGGCATCTCCATTGATGGCGAGGTTGAAGGCTGGTTCACTGACGATACGCCGAAACGTTTTGAGGCTTATGGCTGGCAGGTAATCCCGAATGTTGACGGTCACGATGCTGACGAAATCAAGCAGGCCATCGAAACGGCCAGAGCAGATCCTGATCGCCCGACCATGATCTGCTGCAAGACCATTATCGGTTACGGCTCCCCAAACAAGGCCGGCAGTCATGACTGTCACGGCGCGGCTCTGGGCGATGAAGAATGTGCACTCGTGCGCAAGGAACTTGGCTGGGAACATGCACCGTTTGTTATCCCTGAAAATGTTTATGCGGGCTGGGACTCCAAAGAATCCGGCGCTGCCGCTGAAGCCGAATGGCAGGCCCGCTTCGAGGCTTATCGGGCTGAGTTTCCTGAACTGGCTGCCGAATTCGAGCGCCGCTCCAATGGCGATCTGCCGGCTAACTGGGATGAGGCTGCCAATGCCTGGATCAACCAGCTTCGCGAAGAAAAACCCGGTTGGGCTACCCGCGTCGCCTCTGGCAAAACTATCGGTGCTTTTGCTGCTATCCTGCCGGAAATTGTTGGCGGCTCTGCCGATCTGGCACCTTCCAACAATACCAAGTGGCCTGAAGCCAATGCTTTTTCCGCAGATAACCGCGGCGGCAATTACATGCACTGGGGAGTACGCGAATTCGGCATGTCCGCAGCCTTGAACGGTATGGCACTACATGGTGGCGTACTTCCGTTTGGCGGCACCTTCATGATGTTCATGGAATATGCCCGGAATGCCCTGCGTATGGCTGCACTGATGAAAATCCAGACGATTTTCGTCTACACACATGATTCCATCGGCCTCGGTGAAGATGGCCCAACCCACCAGCCTGTTGAGCAACTTGCCAGCATGCGCGTCATTCCAAACATGCGTAACTGGCGTCCTTGCGATGCCGTTGAGTCTGCCGTGGCATGGAAAGCCGCAGTTGAGCGAACCGATGGCCCCACCTGCCTTATTTTCACCCGGCAGGGTCTGCCCTGTCAGGATTACACGGACAAACAGGTGGCAAACATCTGCCGTGGCGGCTATATACTTTCCTGCTGCGATGAATGCGGTAACAATCCGGACGCAATTATCATCGCGACCGGTTCCGAGGTTCAGCTGGCTATGGCTGCACAGGCCGAACTGGCCAAACAGGGCAAACATGTGCGGGTAGTTTCAATGCCCAGCACTGAAGAATTCGATGCCCAGGATGACGCCTACAAGGAAAGCGTATTGCCCTCATCCGTCACCAAACGTGTTGCCGTTGAAGCAGGCGTTACAAGCTGCTGGGGTAAATATGTCGGCCTTAATGGCAAGGTGATCGGCCTTGACCGCTTCGGCGAATCTGCTCCGGCAGATCTGCTGTTCAAGGAATTCGGCATCACAACCGAGGCTGTCGTCTCGGCTGTAAACGATTTAGCTTAATAAAAAACTGAGGAGGAATAAATATGACTATAAAAATTGGCATCAATGGTTTCGGTCGTATCGGCCGTATGGTGTTTCGCGCCATTGCAAAAGATTTCCAGGACATGGAAGTTGTAGCTATTAATGATTTACTGGACGTGGATTATCTCGAATATATGCTGAAGTATGACTCGGTACATGGCCGTTTTGACGGTGATGTATCTATTGATGGCGGCAACCTGATTGTTGACGGCAAGTCTATTCGTCTTACTGCAGAGCGTAACCCGGCTGACCTGAAGTGGGATGAGGTCGGTGCTGATGTCGTAGTTGACTGTACCGGTTTCTTCCTGACCACCGAATCCTGCCAGGCTCACATCGATGCCGGCGCGAAAAAGGTTGTTCAGTCAGCTCCGGCCAAGGATAGCGTTACCCCGATGTTCGTTTATGGTGTAAACCACAATGAATACGCCGGTCAGAACATTGTTTCTGCTGCTTCCTGCACCACCAACTGCCTGGCTCCAATGGCCAAGGTTATCAACGACAACTTCGGTATCAAACGTGGTCTGATGACGACCGTTCATGCTGCAACCGCTACCCAGAAGACTGTTGATGGCCCTTCCAACAAAGACTGGCGAGGTGGTCGTGGTATTCTGGAAAACATCATCCCGTCTTCCACAGGCGCCGCAAAAGCAGTAGGCGTGGTGCTTCCGGAACTGAACGGCAAACTAACCGGAATGGCATTCCGAGTACCAACTTCAGACGTATCTGTTGTTGACCTGACATGCGAGCTTGAGAGCAATGCTTCATACGACGACATCTGTGCTGCCATGAAGGCAGCGTCAGAAGGTGAAATGAGCGCTACTCTCGGTTACACCGACGAGAAGGTCGTTTCCACTGATTTCCGTGGTTGCATGAACTCATCAATCTTTGATGCAGGCGCTGGAATCGCCCTGGATGGCACATTCGTGAAGCTGGTTGCATGGTATGACAATGAGTACGGCTATACCTGCAACATGATGAACCTGGTTCGTCACGTAGCTTAATAAAACTACGTGGGAGCTTCGGCTCCCACGTTTGTCATTGCCCGTTCCTGTAACATGAGCCGGCAGTGGCAAACGTTTGCGCGTTGTTGATTAATCCAATGGCACATCCTTGTCAGAGCTATTGACAGAGTTGTGATCTATTTATCCGAAGGAGTAGAGAATGTCTGTAATCAAAATGACCGACCTTGACCTTGCTGGCAAGCGCGTGCTGATCCGCCAGGATCTTAATGTACCGATTGCCGATGGCAAGGTAAGTAGTGACAAGCGTATCCGCGCTTCCCTGCCAACCATTGAACACTGCGTCAAGGCCGGTGCTAAAGTGATGATTATGTCGCACCTGGGCCGTCCTGCTGAGGGCCAGCCTGAAGATCAGTATTCTCTGGCTCCTGTAGCAGAACATATGTCCGGCCTGCTGGGTCAGGACGTAACCCTGGTGAAGGATTACCTTGGGGTTGATCTGGATGTTGCCGACGGTCAAGTAGTATTGCTGGAAAATGTACGTTTTAATGCTGGCGAAAAGAAAAATGATGAAGCTCTATCCAAACAGTACGCGGATCTGTGTGACGTCTATGTCATGGATGCTTTCGGCACTGCACACCGTGCACAGGCATCTACCCATGGTGCTGGCACTTATGCACCTGTTGCATGTGCAGGCCCTCTGCTGGCTGGGGAATTGGAAGCACTGGGCAAGGCGCTGGATAATCCGGCCCGTCCGATGGTTGCCATTGTAGGCGGCTCCAAGGTTTCCACCAAACTGACCGTGCTGGAGTCTCTTTCCACAGTTGTGGATGAGCTGGTGGTTGGCGGAGGTATCGCCAATACCTTCATCGCTGCTGCCGGTCATCCGGTTGGCAACTCACTGTATGAGGCAGACCTGATTGGTACCTGTAAATCACTCTCTGCTGCTGCTGACGCGCGCGGTGGTGATATCCCGGTTCCGACTGACGTCGTTTGCGGCAAGGAATTCTCCCCGACGGCCGGCGCTACATTGAAGAATGCAGCAGATGTGGAAGATGACGACATGATTTTTGATATCGGCCCTGACTCTGCTGCCGAGTTGTCTGAAATTATTATGAATGCCGGCACCATCGTTTGGAATGGCCCTGTAGGCGTATTTGAGTTTGATCAGTTTGGCGAGGGCACCAAGGCTATTTCCCTGGCCATAGCCGAGTCCGATGCGTTCTCCATCGCCGGTGGTGGTGACACCCTGGCAGCAGTTGATAAGTACAATATATCGGACAAGGTTTCCTACATCTCAACCGGTGGCGGCGCATTTCTGGAGTTTCTGGAAGGCAAAAAGCTTCCGGCAGTAGCCATGCTCGAGGAACGCGCAGCCTAAGTGATTCAGTTTCGCAGAACTAAAATTGTTGCAACGATAGGTCCAGCCTCTGAATCGCCAGAGGTGCTGGATCGCCTTATTGCTGCCGGCGTTAACCTTGTCCGTCTGAATTTTTCCCACGGCACGTCCGAGGAACATAGACAGCGGGCCAGAAATGTCCGTGCTACTGCAACAAAGCATGGTGTATGTGTTGGTATTCTGGCAGATATGCAGGGTCCAAAGATTCGTATTGGAAGATTCAAAAAGGGAAAGACGGAACTGGCGATTGGCCAGAAATTTATTATTGATGCAACTCTTAAGCTTAATGATGGCGACGATAAGCATGTTGGAGTGACCTACAAAGGCCTGGTCAATGATGTTGAACCGGGATCTCGTTTGCTTTTGAATGATGGCCTGATCTCCATGGACGTAGTTGTGGTTCAAGGTTCTGAAATTCACTGTAAAGTTACAGTCGGAGGTGAACTGTCCGATAGCAAGGGCATTAATCGTGCCGGCGGCGGACTTTCCGCTGCGGCCTTGACCGATAAGGACAAGGAAGACATCAAAACTGCAGCCAGTCTCGACGTGGATTATGTGGCGATATCCTTCCCCCGTGACGGAAAGGATATTGACCTTGCCCGCAAACTGGTCCGGGATGCCGGTGGACATGCCGGGATCGTGGCAAAAATAGAACGTGCGGAAGCAGTGAATAATCTGGACGGAATACTGGAAGCCTCCGATGCAGTGATGGTGGCCCGGGGCGATCTGGGCGTTGAAATTGGAGATGCGGCTGTACCTCCGGCACAAAAACGAATCCTGCGTAAGGCACCCGCCTATAACTGTCCGGTTATTGTAGCCACGCAGATGATGGAATCGATGATCAACAACCCGATTCCCACCAGGGCCGAAGTGAATGATGTTGCAAATGCAGTGCTTGATGGCACTGATGCTATTATGCTCTCCGGAGAAACGGCCGCCGGCCTCTATCCGGTTGAAGCCGTTGAGGCTATGCACCGCACCTGTATCGAGACAGAGAAGCAGAAGGTTCTTCCTTCAACTTCAACCCGAGACCCTCGCTTTCCTCCTCATTCTGTAGACGAATGTATTGCAAGACAGGCCATGGAGGCATCGCATGCCATGCCAATAAGGGCCCTTGCTGCGTTTACCCAAAGTGGAAACACTGTGCTTTATATGTCGCGTCACCTTTCCAAGGTTCCTATTTATGCGCTAACCTCGATAGGTACAACCGCCGGTCGCGTTACCCTGTTCCGAAATGTTATTCCCAAACCAATCAGTGGTGATTATGGCGAGACTGATGCGCCCAAGGCTACACGCGAAGCGTTGTCAGTAATGCTGTATGATGAGTTGATTGAACACGATGATCTGATCCTCATGACACTGGGCACACCGATGGGGAAAGCCGGTGGTACGAATACGATGAAAATCGTTCACGTTGGAGACACCTTAAGATAATTGAGTGAAATTGATTTTACGACCCGACGGGGTCAATATACAGGGCAAGGCCCTTTGATCATATAGGAGGAAGAGAATGGCACTTATTTCATTAAGACAACTGCTGGATTATGCAGCTGAAAACAGCTTCGGCATGCCGGCTTTCAATGTTAACAATCTGGAACAGGTTCAGGCGATCATGGAGGCTGCTGATGAGGCCAACTCCCCTGTCATCATGCAGGGTTCGGCCGGCGCACGTAATTATGCGGGCGAGCCATTTTTACGGCACCTGATTCTGGCTGCTGTTGAACAGTATCCGCATATACCGGTTTGCATGCATCAGGATCACGGCTCCGAACCGGCTGTCTGCCTGCGTTCGATCCAGTCCGGCTTTTCGTCGGTGATGATGGATGGTTCACTGATGGCCGATGCCAAGACCCCGTCCAGCTACGAGTACAATGTTGAGGTCACCAAGACGGTTTGCGACATGGCTCATGCCGGTGGTGTTTCCGTAGAAGGTGAACTGGGTTGCCTGGGTTCACTTGAAACAGGCATGATGGGCGAAGAAGACGGCCACGGAGCCGAAGGCAAGCTGGATATGGGTCAGTTGCTGACCGATCCGGATGAGGCTGCTGATTTCGTCGAAAAAACCAACGTGGATGCCCTGGCAATCGCCATCGGCACATCGCACGGTGCCTACAAGTTTACCAAGCCACCAACCGGTGACGTTCTGGCCATTAGCCGTATCAAGGAAATTCACGCCAGACTGCCGAACACGCATCTGGTCATGCACGGCTCTTCCTCCGTACCTCAGGACTGGCTAGCTATCATCAACGAATACGGCGGCGAAATGGGTGAAACCTACGGCGTTCCGGTTGAAGAAATCTGTGAGGGCATCAGGCACGGTGTGCGCAAGGTCAATATCGACACCGACCTGCGCATGGCTTCAACGGGTTCAATCCGCAGACACCTGGATGCCAACAAATCGAACTTTGACCCGCGTAAGTTTTACAAGGAAGCCAAGGAAGGCATGAAGGAAATCTGCAAGGCGCGTTACGAAGCCTTTGGTTGTGCCGGCCATGCCGACAAGATCACGCCGAAATCACTGGATGAGATGACGGGTTTTTATAGCTAAACTGATTCACCGTAACTGCAAAGGGCGGCCGTGTGGTCGCCCTTTTGCGTGTATAGACTTCAGGCTTTTCGCATGTAAATGGTAAAATCGTTGTCGAGATAAGCTTCGCGAAGCGTACAATCAGGAGATAACTTAGCACAGTATTCCAGTATCTCGATTGGGTCATGGCTTTGCAAATCATGTACACTGAATTGTCTCGCATCAAGAAGATTGAAGGCCACACCCCTTCTACATATCACATACATACGCTTAATTACACTTCGAGCATAAGCACCTTCATCGTGCAATTGTTCGTTCAGAGCACCTGAAAGAACCACCCAGTCAAAGCTCTGATCAGTAAAATCCATATCAAACAAATCACCGTCAAAAAAAGAACCATCCTGATGTCGCTTGCGGGCTTCGGTCAACAAGTCGGGGGACAAGTCGATACCTGTGTAATCCAATGGGCAGTCCTGCGCCTCACTCCAGCTTTTAAAGTCGCCAAAGCCGCAACCTACATCAAGTACCGAATCATCTGACTCGATACCAATCTCCCCCAACACCTTGAAGCGGATTTCCTGAATCGCCTTACAACTCCAGTATAATGCATTGGGGTGATGCCCATGACGGGTCAAGCTGTCGCGATGACGATCGATGATGCGTTTGCGCTGTTCCTTGTTCATGCGTAGTTGTACCATAAAGTAACTCGCCCGTATTACTAACAATACTTGCTCTGCTCGCTGGCCAGTGGAAACTTGCCACCATGATTCCTTTCAAACTGCTCGACACAGCTACTGAACACGGCACAACCCTGCGTCTTTACCAATCCGGCGCGGATTTCTCAATCCGTGTCGATAAAGCGGGCGACCTGATGAACAGCCGCACCCACCACTCGGAAGATGTACTGGCTGAACTGGCCTGTGAACATATCGCCGGCCGTAAATCTCCACATCTGCTGGTGGGTGGCCTCGGCATGGGGTTTACGCTGGCTGCAGTCCTGGCCAACACCACGCCCTGCGCCCGCGTCACTGTATCGGAACTGCTGCCTGCAGTGGTTCGCTGGAACCGTGAATATCTCGGCATTGTTGCCGGATTTCCTCTTGACGATACGCGTGTTGAAGTTGTCGAACAGGATGTCGGCAAGGTCATGTCTGAACATCAAAATGGCTTTGATGCCATTATGCTGGATGTGGATAACGGCCCGGATGCTTTCACTGTCGATGATAATGAGGCTCTTTATGGCTTACACGGTCTGAACAATGCCTATGCCTCCCTCAAGCCTGGTGGCATACTTACTATCTGGTCGGCCTTCCCTGATACGGATTTTACCCAGCGTATGATGAAAATAGGTTTTGATGTGGAAATACGGCGCGTACGGGCTCACGCAAAGCAACGAAGCATTCGACACACTATCTGGATCGGAGTTCGGCCAGGGAATCCGTTCAGTCTTCATTCAGCCCTGGGAGCTAATCTTCCAAGCAACCGGGACATTCCCGGTTAAAAACGTCCGCACTCAAAAGGGGTAATAAAATGAAACGTACTTTTTTTGCAATCATGTTTCTCGCCGTTATTGGCCTGGCATCAACACCATCAGCAGAGGCCAACACCACAGTAAATTTTCCGGATGGATCAGTAGCCTTTGCTCAATTTGTAAACTTTGATCAGATCGCCTTTATTTTCTGGGATTCTGCCCTGACCGGTGACAATGATCTTTTTACACTTCACGCAGACAGCTTTGCCAATCCCTCCTATCTATTCCTGGGCAGCGACCAGAATGGAGGTTTGTCATATTGGCTGGATTATATCGGTCTCGATATTTTCGGAAATATGATTTTTAACCTGAGAGCGAATCAGGGCGCTGGCTGGTTCTATATTGGTCAATATCTGCTGTAGAAAATAACTAAATCAGGCAACCAAAGGAGTGACTTATTATGAAAAGCTATTTGCCCGGATCACTACTCTTCTTGTTTGTTTTTATATCGGGAATACACCTTGCCTTCGCAGTTGAATCAAAAGGGGATATCGTTCTTCCCTTTAAGGTGGCTGGTACTGTGATAAATTCTTCTAAGGGCTCTGTTCTGATAGAAGTGACCACAGCTCCGGAAGAGAAAAACAATGAAATTTCCAGCAGCGAACGCTGGTTCCACGAAGGAGACTCAGTTCAGGGCTTTGATCTTGTTAAAATAGATAAGGACAAGGTTACCTTTGAGCGAGACGGTCAAACTATGCATGTCATGGTGGGGTATGGCCGCGCTTCAAAGGCGGATGTAGTAAATGCCGTTGCCTCTACACCTGCTGATCGAACAAGAGGCAAGTTACTTCCCCCCTACGCAACGGTATTACCGGATTTTCCAGCCAGCAAGGATAAGGAAATTCAGGTCAGGTTTATTCCAGCGCCGGAAAATATCGATAATTTTCGAATACAGGCCCAAACATTTCTGGACAGGCTATACCATAACCCGGGTTTTACACAAAAAGCTGAGATATTAAGAACCCGGCTGCTTCAGCAGAGAAAGGATAGTGAATCGAATAAGGACAATGCGCCTGTCGAATCAGAGCGTTCAGGTTAGAGGTCTGTCGAATTGGAAAGTTCCGGGGACGATATAATATCTATTTCCTTTCCTTCCGGAGAACTATCAACCAGTCCCGCTCTCTTTGTGCTCTCTGAGCAAGTCCTGCACCTCCTTAAACCACCCGTTCTGTGGTGTCAGACGGTGCTCGACATTGTTTCTAACCCATGCCTGCCCGAACTTATCCAGCGTATGCTGTGGACCAGGGATGGAGATCATCAGGGCTACAATCGCTGCATACAATAGGAAGTATGACCTTAGCTCCTTCGGGTTAAAAAATTTCAGGGCGGTTCCGAATGATTCCTTTAATACAGAGTTGGAGAAATCCACGCTGTACATTTCATCCAGGCTTAAATGCGTCAAATAACCAATCAGAAGAAAGAAACCACATAGCCAGGCAGGTATATCATCCATTTTAAAAACATAAAGAGACAAAAAAATGGTTAGCAACGAAAAAAGAAATGCCGCAGGAATAGAATGAAAGATTCCGCGATGTGCCGTCCACTTCATGAAGATCTGGTAGATTCCGTATCTGACCATCAGGAAAGCCGTCAGGCTGACGATGAGAACCTCGGCAATGGAATAATGATCAACAAATCCAAACAAAAGGGAAAATGTCAGCACAATGGCTAGAACGTTGAACATGAATTTGACCGTAGTGGAGTGATCCGAATCTATATCCGGTAAAATACCACCAACGATACCAAGGGAAAAACAGGCCAGAATATGTTTTGGTGAAGCGATATTTGCACCTAGCAGTGCGCTTGAAGCTGCCAGGCTGACACCGGATGCAACTGATATATGCGTATTAAAATTGGCCAAAAATTACTCCCTATCCAAAGATAGAAAGACATTACCAGTTTTTTCTCAATATAAAGTGAGCATTATCACCATAAAAACTTACATTCATTATGCGGGCCTTCTGCCGAACAAGGATTACATCTTTGGCATGCCGGGCATCCCCCCCCCTATACCGCCGAACTTTCCGGCCAGTTGGGCCATCATGCGCTTGCCTTTGGAACCTTTCATTTTTTTCATCATTCTCTGCATCTGTGTAAATTGTTTGAGCATCTGATTAACCTGCTGAACGGACGTACCACTGCCGGTAGCAATCCTGCGTTTGCGGCTGCCATTCAGGGTTTTCGGATAGCGCCGTTCTTTTTGCGTCATAGAAAAAACAATGGCCTGCATGTGTTTGAGTGGCTTCTCATCAACTTCATCCAGGGCTTTTTCAGGTAGCCGCATGCCGGGAAGCATTTTCAGCATCTCACCCATGCCGCCCATCTTTTGCATTTGTCCAAGCTGGTTGGCAAAATCCATCAGATCAAAACCACCGCGCCCGGCCTTTTTCGCAAGTTTTTTTGACTCTTCGACATCAACATGTTCCTGAACCTTTTCAACAAGGCCAACAATATCACCCTGGCCAAGAATGCGCCCGGCCATACGTTTGGGATCAAAAACTTCCAGGGCCTCGATTTTCTCACCGACTCCCAGGAAACGTACCGGCACACCTGTGCTGTGAGCCAGAGAAAGTGCCGCGCCTCCCCGGGCATCCGCATCTGCCTTAGTTAAAATACTACCGCTAAGATCAAGAGCAGCATGAAACTGTTCTGCAATCGTCAAGGCTGTCTGACCTGTCATGGCATCAAGCACAATCAAGCGTTCATTCGCCTGAACAGCCCCGGAGACGCTGGAGATTTCCGTCATCAAAGCCTCGTCCACTACCTGACGCCCGGCCGTGTCCAGAATAAGCACGTGCAAACCCTGCCGGCGCGTCTCATCCAAAGCCGAAGTAGCCATAGCAACAGCAGTTGAACCCCTACCCTCCATATAGGGAACGTTCACCTGATTGGCCAGAATCTGTAACTGCTCACGCGCTGCGGGGCGAGTGGCATCCACACTGGTAAGGGCTACCTTCTTTCCCTGAGCCGTCAGGTAACGGGCCAGCTTCCCGGCAGTCGTGGTTTTTCCTGCCCCCTGAAGACCAGCGAGCAAAATCACAGTCGGAATACTAGATGTATCCAGCTGGCGTTGTTCGTTTCCGAGAATTTCAACAAGGGCATCATGCAAAATCTTTACAATGACCTGGCCCGGCTTGAGGCTTTTGGCAACTTCCGCCCCGGCACCACGCTCACGCATGAGATCCAACAGATGGCGAACCACCGGCAAGGCTACATCTGCTTCCAGCAAAGTCAGACGCAATTCACGCAAGATCTTGTCTAAATCGGCATCTGAAATATGTGCTGTTCCGCGCAGGCGGTCTGCCAATCGGCCTAATTTTTCACTTAAGCTGTTAAACACATGCCTCTCCTAGTCCGAACTATTCATGAATGCATGTCGGATCCTGGGCTTATTTGTTCCTCTGTACACACTTCCAAAATTTAATTATTTCGTCAGGCTGATAAAAAGCTCCGGCAGTCTTTCAGGCAAACGATCCACATGGTCGATAATGGTATACTGTCGACCAAAGATATCCGCCACATATTCATCTGCCTTCGGGTCGAGATTGATGCAGTAGGTGTAAATGCCATCCTGACCCAGCTCTCTCACCGCCTTATGGGCATCCTGAATCAACAGTTGCTGATCATCGACATCAATATCAGCAGGTTCGCCATCGGTGAGGATCAGCATCAGCTTCTTATCAGCCTGCTGTGTGCTCAGATAGTGCGCCGCATGACGCATCGCCCCACCCATTCGGGTTGAGAACTTCGCTTCCATCGCTGCCAAACGTGACTTCACTTCACTATCCCAACCTTCTGAAAAACCCTTGATATGATAATAACGTACATCATGACGGGTATTGGAATGGAATCCGGCAATGGCAAAGGAATCTTTCACTTGCTCAATCGACCAGGCAAGTAAGGAAACTGCCTCCTGAGAGAGCTCCAGAATCGTCTGATTACAACCTTCAGCCTTTTCGTTCAATGATTGCGACAAATCCAGCAAGATCATGACGGCAACATTGCGGCCATCGGTACGGTGACTCATATTCACACGTGGATCAGGCGCTGCCCCGCCCTTGAAATCAATCAGTGAGCGAATCGCCACATCAAGATCAAGCTCCGAGCCTTCTTCCTGATAACGGATACGCACCCTGTCCTGTGGCTTGAGCATTTCGAGCATCTGCTTCAGCTTTTTGGCCAGCCTTGCATGTTTGGCCAGAAGGTTGTCGATAAAAGAAGCATTGCCACGCGGATGCAGGCCTTCGTAAACACTCACCCAATCCGGTCGATAGTGCGATGAGCTGTAATCCCACTCGTGATAATGGCGCGGCGGCAGACCTTTAAGTTCTTCATCCTCATTCTGGCGTTGATCGAGGTGCTCAAAGGTGTGTTCCTCATCATCTCCCCGCTCGATATAAATCCACAAATGACGGTTATCATCGCGGTAATCCACTTCGGTATTGTCAAAATAGGTGTTTGGAAGCGCATCAGACTGCCTGCGTGTGCGCGCAATAAAGGAGAGTGCAATATCGGCAATGTCCATACTACGCGACTCACCCTTCTTCATTTCTTCGAAGAAACGTTCTACAAACTCACGAATATCAGCATTTTCAACCTGGTAATCAGGATCAAGAATGGCTCTGGATAGTATGGCCAGGCGTAGCTGGATGAGCGACACATCTTCAATCGCTAGGTCTTCCTGTTTGGGTATGGGATGCAAGGCAAGAAACAGTTTCCTCAAACCCGGATAACGCTGTATGGCCAGATATTCAACACGGGAATCCTCAAAGGTCTCAACGGCAATCCGCTGGAACGGACTCCAGTTGTCGATAATCATCTGCTGACTCCAGCAGCGATGTGCCGCCATGTGCGCCAGAGCAGCACGGTAACGGTCAATGCCTGTCACATCCCGATCATCATCATAAACATCGGGAAGACGAATTCCCAGATCGTCAAAATATGGCATCGGTTTACGCAATTCATCAAAGGCCAGCGAATAGGGTACAAGATAGTCGTGATCATCCCACAAACCGCGCAGATAGCTGTCGAGTTTACGTTCGTGGTCAATCAACAAGGTGCCATGCCGTTCACGCTGCATGACGGCATGGGAATCGGCTGACTGCAGAGTGAAATAGTCCACCTGTCGACCGGGATGCTTGTTATAGTACTGGATACCGTAATCGACCCAGTTTTTGAACCCTTCAAGTGATAACTCAGTTAACAGGCGGGGTGCCTGCTTCAGCAGATCCGGCAAGCCGGGGCTTGGAAATGTTGTATGATGCCCGTGCACGGAGCCGGAGGTTCGTTCCATCATGTCGCGAATGAGTTCTATATAGTGATGAAGCTGCTCCTTGCTGTTCAAGCGGCGAGTTACCGCCCCCAACGATTGCAAAAAGGGTGGAATCGCCTTGAAATTGGTGTTGGTCGACATGTGGTAAGCAAAATCCTTAATCTCAGGGAGGATTTCCTCGCCTACGATGTCAGCAATCCCCGGCGCTTCCTCCAGATAGATAAGTAAAGGCTCGGGACCACGACCCATTTTACCCAGAAAGCGCCCGCATTCCAGATAACTGTCCATACCCTCTTTTGAAAGAACAGATCCGGCTTCGAGTATGCAGTCGGGAAATACAACCTCAACCTGCTCAAATTTACAGCCTAGCTGCTGCCAGTAAGCCTCAACTTCGGGCGTTCGCTCAAGTGTTTCAGTGTCCATGATGTATGAACCGGGCTTTAGGCAAATGTCGTATCAATAGCATGGTCAAGGGTATCGCGGATATCTACATCGTCAGTAATCGGGCGTACCAACGCCATGCGGCATGCCGCCTTCTCTTCAATGCCTTCCCTGATCAGATAGGCCGCATAAGTGAGAAGACGTGTGGAAATACCTTCATCCAGACCATGCCCTTTCAAATTACGAGCAACTCCACCGATTTTAACCAGCCTGGCAGCCAGCTCACTATCGATTCCGGCCTCCTTGGCTACAATGTCCGTTTCCACTGCAGCTGCCGGATAATCGAACTCGAATGCCGAAAAACGCTGTTTGGTAGATTGCTTCAAGTCCTTCATCAGGCTTTGATAACCAGGGTTATACGAAATCACGAGTTGAAAATTCTCGTGCGCGGTCACTAACTCACCCTTCTTGTCCAGCGGCAAGGTGCGGCGATGATCGGTCAGCGGATGAATCACCACTGTCGTGTCCTGACGCGCCTCCACTATCTCATCAAGGTAACAGATAGCACCGATACGGGCTGCTGTCGTTAACGGACCGTCGAGCCAGCGCGTACCGTTGGCATCAAGCAGGTATCGACCGACAAGATCAGATGCGGTCATATCCTCGTTGCAAGCCACAGTAATCAGCGGTCTGTCCAGTTTCCATGCCATGTACTCGATGAAACGCGATTTACCGCAACCTGTCGGCCCTTTGACCATCACCGGCAGACGAGCGGCGTAGGCAGCTTCGTACAATTCCACCTCATCGGCCTGTGCTTGATAAAACGGCTCTTCGTGAACTTCATATTGTTTTTTGTCAGTCATGGCGTTACTCCCAATAATATCTTGCGGGGAACTCTAACGGCTACGAACAAAAAGACATGTTTATATATTTTATTGCAACCATCATTTTCATTTATGAAACGATCAACTGTAAGTCTTTTAACTGCAGCTAGCCGATCGTACAAGCCCCTGTATGAAAGGTTTATGCATACTACACAAAAGTCAGAAAAATAAATTCCCAAAATTAGCGTGGCTGATTGGCCTCTGTAATGCGTCAGTGATGCAAAATATCGAAAAAGGATATCAGGCTTCCAACTACGCCTCAGCCTTTTTTCTTGCCGTAAAATAAAGAGCAAAGCCAGTAAAGACCATGCCGCCGACAATATTGCCCAGAAGAACCGGGGTTTCATTCCACAACCACCAGTCGGCAACTGTGACATTGGCCCCCAGCATAATGCCAGCCGGAATCACAAACATATTCACGATGGCATGTTCATAGCCTAGCGCAAAGAAGGTCATGATGGGCAGCCACATGGCTGCAATCTTGCCAATGGTAGTCGTTGAGGTTAGCGCCATGACGGCCCCCAGTTTCACCATCCAGTTACAAAGTATCGCGCTGGTAAAAGCCGAAATTGTTCCATCGAAACTCAGATACGCGTAATCAATCGTTTTGTGTTCTGCGATGGCTATGATCTTCTTGGCAGCCACAATGGTTGCAGGATCAACATGGCCCATCTTTGTAATGACAACGTAGTAGAGAGCAGCATAGAGAACACTGCCGATCAGGTTGCCAATTAACACCCATGTCCAGTTATACGCCAGTTTGCTGAGGCTGGTCCTTCCATCCTTCACCGCAATCGGTAGCAGGGCAAAGTTGCCAGTCGCCAGTTCCAGCCCCAACAAAATGAGCATAACAAATCCAACAGGGAAGATGAGTGCTCCGACAATCCATAAGCCAGTCTGAGTTGCACCAATGATAGCCAGCGTGGTTGCATAACCGAGTAAAGCGCCGGACAAAGTGCCTCGAATCAGCATATCCTTTACAGTCAGGCCTGCTTTCTTGGTGCCTGCCTGCAACATACTCTCAACAACTGTTTCCGGTTTAACGTATGCCATCAGTTTTTCCTCTTCATATGCAAATGAATTTCTACTCTGACTGATCCCACCTTCCGAAGAATCCGACGCTAGCCCAATAGGCTGCTATAGCCACTGCCAGAATCATGGCTGTATAACCAAAATCTTCTTGCTGATTAACAAGATAGTTATTGCAAACACGCAGTGGTGCAGCCACATAAAGCCAGCCAAGCACGCCCAGCATGGAGATTGCATTGGCCCAGACCACCCCGCGCGAAAATGCCGACATGCGAGGCCAACTCGCCCCAAGCGGAATGCCAATCAGCAAGGGTATGCTTATAAATTTAATCACTTCCCAGAGAGAGTCGCTCAGGGAAGCATCAAGCCAGCGTGGGATCATCCAGAACAACATCGTAAACAGGGCAATCAGCAAGCCGGGAATGCCATGCCTGTTCCATTCCCGAAACAAAGAGCCCGCCTTCCCCTGTCCAATCATCCAGCCGGCCAGAACCAGTAACGGTATCTGTCCGAACATGTGGCCCGTCAGGCTTGATTCAAGCAGACTCCTTAAGGCCGGCAAGGCCAGAATAGCAATGATGCCGATACCTGTCATAACCTGAAGAAACGCCAGCTCACAGGGCAGCCCCATTCTGCGCATGAGCGTCAAAGCCGCTTCCATAATGTCTCCAAAGCCTTGCCGGGCGGATCGTGATCGACGATTTTGTCCAGATATCCCTGTCGATTTACAAAATGGACAGCGGCATTGTGTTCAAAGTTTCCCCACTCATCCGGGATCACTGTGATTCCAAAGGTGTCCAGAAGCGGCTGGATATCTTCGGGGTTTTCAACCCGGGCAATACGCCAGTGCTCCGGCACCGCATCAAAACGTTCACCATATTCTATTAGAGCCGCCACATCATCGCGCGGATCAAAGCTGATGCTGATCAGACTCACCTTGCTGCCAAGATGCCCGGCAGGAAGCCGTTCACTCACCTCTTCAAAGGTCTCGCCAAGAGAATTACACAGGGTTACACATCGGGTATAGATAAACTCAACCAGCAGATTGCTTCCCTGGAAGTCCTGAAGCCGAAAAGCCTCTCCCCGCTGATCCCTTAACAGGGTGGCAGGAAGAGGCTCAGGCTTTTCTTCAATGGCAATGCGCCGCGCACCTTCTGCGGTGAGAACCCGCAGTCCGTCGGTGCCTGCCCATATGACCGCCACACCGGCGATCAACAGGGCAGCAATGGTGACGGCGCTACGCAAGGCTTTATGCCTTGGCTATTTGTCCCACACGGCTCAGGAAGCGAACCGCAAAGATCACCACACCAACTATCGTCAGAGCAGCAAAGGTCGCGCCAAGCGCATCAATGCCCATCCACTCAGACTGATGTTCGGCAAATCGGCGCGGCACACTCTCTCTACCTGCCCACAGGAAGGTGAGCACGAAGCCGAAGCCGCCGGCAATAAAAGCCCAGAGGGCTGACCGGTCAAGGCCGTTGCCTTCGTTATTCGCCAGGTGATACATGAAGCCCAAAGCCATAGGCACCAGGCCCATCAACAGGTATGTGTGGAAGTGTCCCGGCACCCACTGCGTGTTATGCAGCAACAGATTAACGACAATGGTTCCATCCACGATGGCTGGAATCGATCCTGCCGCCCAGCCAAAGACGCCAAGAAACAGCAGGCTTGGAGCCATGGCCCACTTCATACCGGAGCGGTGCACATAGGTCAGAGCACCAAAAGCCGTGACCACCAGAATTGGAAGACCGCTAAGGTAGGAAATCACCTGTCCCATGATGACCATCCAGGTCGGCATAGCAAAATCCATCAACAGATGATGCGGATAGACAATGAGCACAAACAGGGTTGAGCAGGTCCATGCCAGCAGGAACGGCTTGTTCGCTTTCCATGCGCGACCCGTATAAAGCGGAACAATCTCATAGACGGCAATCACGCTCATATAAAGTGCAGCATTGATGAACACATGGCCGAAAAAGAAGATCAGGTTCTTGCCGAGAAGCGGGTCAATACCGAATTCCGGCACCAGCAGGTTCACAATACTGATAAGGAGAATCGTAGCGCCGGAAAGCAGTCCCAGAACATTGACAATCAACACCATCGTTGAAGCGATCACGGTTGGCGGAGGAGCCTCTTCATTGCTGCTACCAAACAACTGAGGCCAACCCAGAGCCTTGCCGAGGTTGCCGTATTTTTTCAATATGGCCCAACCTGTATCCAGGTGGAACAGCAGGAAACCAACGCCGATCAGCAAAACACCGCTTAAATGCAAGACCGCAGCACCGGCTTCCCATGCTCCACCGGAATTGGCAGGAAGCGGGTAAAGAAAAGTCCAGGCGCCGGCGAATCCACCGATGAAGATAGCGCCGAGAATCATCACAACGCCAATCAGGAACAGCACGATATTCAGTACAAAAATAGGCGTACTGAGCTTCACATACTTACCCAGGAAGTACCACATGATGGCTGCGCCACACATGGCGGCAATGCCGACCATGCCGATGCCGTGCGCTGTCATAAGCTGATAGAAGATTTCGGCAGGAATGGCCACACCACCAGCCTGAGCCGCACGCATCGCCAGCCCGAATACCATGAGAAGAAGCAGAACGACTCCGGCTGTTCCCAGATAACCCAGAACAGCCTGTTTAGCGCCTTTGGAGATTACGTTTTCCATTTCAGTTCCCCCCGGCCACAACAACGGTAATTTCATCTGACATGACATGGTGACCGGCTCCACAATATTCGAGACAGAGAACTTTATAGGTTCCGGCCTTGGCAAAGGTGTAGCTCAATACGTTTGTATACTCAGGCATCGCCTGCGTCTGAGCCAGTAATGTCATCGAATCATCATAAATTGCAAAACCATGTGTGGCATCTGCTGCCGTTACATGAAATTCTACCGGCTGACCGGCAACGATCTGTGTTGGACTAATATCCCAGCTAAATTGAGACCCTTCGGCCTTAACTACCTGAACTTCCCCACCAGACTGTGCCGCATATGGCAGATCAGCCAGGGTCATCATGGTTATCGGCACACCGGCAACAAGGATGATCCAGAAAAGTGCTGTGCGAATCTTACCTGCCGTGTTTTGTATTTCGGCTGAGTCGGCCTTGTCGCCCGACTTCATGGCTACATAAACAAACGCTATAGCCAGTAAAACCATTAGCCATAATGAAATGGCCCATGCTAAATCCTGCATATTCACCCTCCTTTATAAGTTGTATCTTCGGCACATGTTATGAATCTTGCAAAAGATGTCAACTGAATATATCTTTGGATGATGCAATTAACATCCTACACCGATTACTCATTGCGGGCTCTTCTCTACCTGGGCACAACTCAGGATCGCCTTGCGACGATTTCTGAAGTTGCAGCGCACCATGAGATATCACGCAATCATTTGGTGAAGGTTGTGCATAATCTTGGGAAGAATGGCTTTATCCAGACAATCCGGGGTAAATCGGGTGGTATTCGTCTG
>CAYLYU010000017.1:0-3233 GCA_964387725.1 uncultured Zetaproteobacteria bacterium
CCCGAACGCGTACTCAAGGCCTTTGGCGAATATTTTTCCGGCTACGGAGAAGATCCGAAAGAGCATCTTCTAAAGACGTTTGAAGAGGTTGAAGGATACGATGAGGTTGTTCTGGTATCCGATATTGATGTCTTCAGCCATTGCGAACATCACCTGGCTCCGTTTATTGGCAAGGCGCATGTTGCCTATATTCCCGATGGGCGTGTTGTCGGTCTGTCCAAGCTGGCCAGGGTGGTGGAAGTCTTCGCCAAGCGCTTGCAGATACAGGAGAAAATGACCATGCAGATCGCACAGGTTATTGAAGAAGTGTTGCGACCGGCTGGTGTGGCAGTGATTATACAGTGTCGGCACTTCTGCATGTGCTACCGGGGTGTAAAAAAACCCGGCTCATGGACCACTACCTCAAAACTCACTGGCGCTTTCCTGAAAAATCCGTCATCTCGTCTGGAGTTGTTTAATCTCATCGGCATGAACAGGGACACATGACCGCTCCACCCGGCCTCCTGCTTGTAAATCTGGGCAGCCCGGCAGCGCCGACAAAACAGGCAGTCAGAGAGTATCTGGGAGAGTTCCTCTGGGACAAACGGGTGGTGAATATACCGCGCCTGATCTGGTGGCCCATCCTCCACGGCTTCATTCTTACTACCCGCCCGGCACGTTCGGCCCGATTGTATGCCAGTGTCTGGACCAGTGAGGGGGCACCCCTTATTGCCACGAGTAAGCACTTGAAAAATGCCTTGCAAACAAAGCTGGATAAAAAAAGCCATGTAGAGCTTGGCATGCGCTATGGCAAGCCATCCATCCTTAGCGCCCTGAAAAAATTACAGGATAAGGGTTGCGACAGAATACTGATTTTTCCCTTATATCCCCAGTATTCAGCCACCACCACGGAGTCTGCCTTTGATGCTGTAGCGGCTTCCATCCGTGGGTTCGCCAATAAACCCGGGACGCGTTTTATACGCAGTTACCATGATCATCCTTTCTATATCAAGGCATTGGCCAAAAGCGTTCGCAGATTATGGGATAAGGAAGGTAAGCCGGATAAGCTTTTGATGTCTTTTCATGGCATCCCGAAGCGCTATGCTGAAGCTGGCGATCCTTATCCAGATGAATGTAGGGCTACAGCTCGACTTCTGGCCGACGAGCTGAAGTTGAGCCGGAATGAATGGTTTCTCAGCTTCCAGTCCAGGTTTGGCAGGGAGGAGTGGCTCCGACCTTATACTGATGAAACACTTGGCCGGTGGGGAAAGGAAGGGCTAAAGAGTGCGGACGTTATCTGCCCCGGATTTGCTGCAGACTGCCTGGAAACCCTTGAGGAAGTCGCTATCGAACTCCGGGATACTTTCATTCAGGCTGGTGGTGATCATTTTCGTTACATACCCGCGCTTAACGATCACCCCGATCATATCCGGGCACTGGCTGAAATCGCGGATCATAGTTTCGAAAATTGGCAAACATCGTGTAATGGCACATCGACTCGTGATGATTAGATCCCCGAATTATTTAATCAGAAGAGGTGGCATATCTCTGAAATCCTGACTTCAGAAGAGCTGAAGCGTTTCAATCGCCATATCATCCTACCTCAGGTGGGCCTTGCCGGTCAGGAAAAGCTCAAGAAGTCAAAAGTGCTCTGTATCGGCACCGGGGGCCTTGGCAGCCCTGTTTCCCTATACCTTGCAGCTGCAGGTGTTGGCAGGCTTGGTCTGGTAGACTTCGATGTAGTGGATGAAACCAATCTGCAACGGCAGATCGCACACTCCACTTCCGACATTGGCCGCCCCAAGGTGGAATCGGCCAGGGACAGCCTGCTGGGGATCAATCCGTATATGGAAGTCCCCTTGCATGGAGAAGGCATCACCCAAGCCAATGTCCGTGGCATCGTCAAACAATACGATCTCGTGGTGGACGGCACCGACAACTTTCCCACCAGATACCTTGTCAACGATGCCTGTGTGCTGGAGGGGAAGCCATTGATCTATGCTTCCATCTTCCAGTTTGAGGGACAGGTGACGGTGTTCAATTACCGGAATGGCCCCTGTTACCGTTGCCTGTATGGCGAGCCTCCCCCGCCCGGCCAGGTTCCTTCCTGTGCAGAAGGAGGCGTACTCGGCGTGTTGCCCGGTCTTATCGGCATGATTCAGGCTACAGAGGCTGTCAAAATCATCCTCGACAAAGGGCAAACCCTGACCGGCAGACTGATGTTGTACGATGCCATGGATATGCGTTTTCGGGAGGTCAAACTCAGGCCCGACCCTGATTGTCCGGCCTGCGGCAGAGATCCCGGTATTCGTGAAGCGGTTGAATATGAACAGTTTTGCGGCTTGCCTCCAACCGAAATAAATAATGAAGAGGAGAAACCATTGGATCCTGACGATATTGTTCCAAAAACACTGGCCAGATTAATGGAAGAAAATCCCGACATTTTCATTCTCGATGTGCGAGAGCCTTTCGAACTTGATATATGCCGCATCAAAGGTTCGCATGAAATCCCGCTGGGGCAGTTACAGGCACGATTTAGTGAAGTGCCGCAAGATCGTAAAGTCGTAGTACATTGCAAGTCGGGTGCACGCTCGGCACAAGCCGTTGAGATTCTTAAAAACAACGGTTATACAAATGTGAAAAACCTTGCCGGCGGCATCCTGCAATGGATCGATGATGTAGATCAAAGCCTCAGCAAGTACTAACTTGTTGACTCCATGATGATCTGGCTTGGCAGGCAGACCTACGAATCAATGTGGGCCAGGTTGACCGAGCGGGCAGAGAATGTAGCAACCGGAACAGATGCAGAAATAATCTGGAGCTGTGAACATGATCCGGTCTATACAACCGGGCGTAGAGGCGTGGATAACCGACTCACAGCTGCTGAGGGAGTTCCCTTTGTTCATGCCGACCGAGGTGGAGAAACGACATTTCACGGGCCCGGGCAGCTAATGTTCTACCCGGTCATCAATCTGCAAAGCCGCAAACTCGGGGCCAGGAATTATGTGTTTCTGCTGGAACAGTCCTGCATGGATCTACTGCAAGCGTTTGGCATCCAAACCTCGCGCAAACACTCCTTGCCGGGGGTTTGGATTCATGATGCAAAGATTGCCGCCATCGGCTTGCGCATAGTCAGGGGTGTTGCCTATCACGGCATGAGTCTGAACGTAGACCTTTCTCCTCACTGGTTTGAAGCTATTCATGCCTGCGGCACATCTTTTCCATCCACGAATATGAGCTCACTTATGGAAAAT
>CAYLYU010000017.1:3333-20990 GCA_964387725.1 uncultured Zetaproteobacteria bacterium
CAATTTCATGCAGGAAACCAAAAGTACGAGCCCTGCTTACCTCACGCGTATAGGGTTGCTTGGAAAAATCAATACTGACAGCGCGGCTGCGAAGCATGGGATGGTCATAATCAAGAAGATAGCTGACCTTAAAACCGGCAGCAGGATAAATAGAACAGCGTTTGTCACCTTCTTCAACATTTACTGCCTTTGTAATTCGCATGACCTTTTTCGGTCTGGATTGATTTTTGATGCCCGCACAATGAAGAAGAAAAACGAAAGGCCCGGAAGAACCATCCATGACGGGCACCTCAGGCCCCTTAACATCCACATAGGCATTATCGATCCCCAGACCAGCCATAGCAGAAAGCAAATGCTCCACAGTTGCAATGTGGACATCACCGACACCCAGGGTTGTGCACAGTCTCGTATCCACCACATAATCGGATTTGGCAGGAATGAGAGTATCCGGAGCAATGTCTGTTCTGCGAAATACGATGCCGGTATCCTCGGAAGCCGGCTTCAAACAAATCTCAACCTTTAATCCAGAATGAAGTCCAATACCACTACACCGTATTGCCTGATCAAGGGTTCTCTGTGGAATCATGCATTCCTCCCGGTCTGCTACTCTTCTTGCAGCACACTGGCTGCAAAAGCGACCAACACAACTGTGCTGTAAACGCCACTCACGATAAAAATCGGGCTAATAATGCCAGAAAACAACCGGACTTCAATCAGTTTGCCGACGAATCCAGGTCGGCACAGCCAATGTGTCCTCGTCATAAGCTGATTCCGCACCAAAAAGCGGAGCCGGAACTACATTGCTGGAACCTGCGTTCATAACCTGTGCATCTGTGCCAAGTTGAACAACAGACTTTGGTTGTGGTACGGGTTCCTGTACAGACTTAACTCCTGAAATCCTGGTCTGGACTTCACCTGAGAGGCCGGTAGCTACCACGGTCACTCGCATTTGTTCATCAGCATTCTGGTCATAGACCATGCCGCAAATGATGTTTGCATCATCATCAGCCATGTTGTGAATGATGCTCACAGCCTCGTTGTATTCTGCTAAAGTCATATCCTCATTTCCGGTGACATTGATTAGAATTCCAAAGGCTCCATGAATATCCACATCTTCAAGCAGCGGTGAGGAAATTGCTCGCTCCGCAGCTTCACAAGCACGGTTCTCGCCGCTGGCAACACCTGAGCCCATCATGGCCATGCCGCGAGTTTCACTCATCACTGCCTTGACATCGGCGAAATCAACGTTGATATAACCAGTGTGAGTAATAAGTTCAGAAATGCCGCGCACGGCTTCCAGCAAAACATCATCCGCCTTACGAAATGCGTTTAGCATGGATGTATGTTTACCAACGGCTCCGATCAGCTTCTGATTTGGAATAATAATCAGCGTGTCTGCAAACTTGCGTAATTCAGCAATACCTGCCTCTGCCTGGCGCATGCGTCTGTTTCCCTCAAACTGGAACGGTTTTGTTGCCACGGCAACCGTCAAAATCCCCAGTTCCTTTGCCACCTCGGCAATAATAGGCGCCGCTCCGGTTCCGGTTCCTCCACCCATGCCAGCCGTGATAAACACCATATCTGTATCTGCGAGCACTTCCCGAAGCCGCTCCTTCTCAGTCTCGGCAGCCTGACGACCGATCTGAGGATTAGCACCTGCCCCTAAGCCCCGGGTAATATCAGCTCCGAGCTGGATGCGTAGAGAGGCACGGCTATCCATGATCGCCTGAGAATCTGTGTTTGCAGCAATAAATTCCACGCCCCTCAAATCCTGTTCAATCATGTTGTTTATAGCATTTCCACCGCCGCCGCCAACGCCAATCACCTTGATCTTGGCTGATTGGCCGATTGTGTCTTCCAGTGTGTATAATGTAGTCATCTCATCCTCCTTGATATTGTCATTAAATAAAATTAAGTCTGATCTCCAAACCAGTTCCGCATGCTTTGCCAAATTTTGCTAAACGTATTCTTCTCTGACCCTGCACTTGCCGATATTCGACTTTGGTAACGCTGGGCATATCGAATTAAGCCCACTCCGGTTGCATACATGGGACTGGATACAACATCCACCAGCCCGCCGATACCGTGTGGTCTCCCTCTCCTGACCGGTATATCAAAAATTTCCTCGCCCAACTCCACTATACCGTCAAGCAAACTTGATCCCCCGGTGAGGACAAGCCCGGCTGCCAGCAACTCCTGAAAACCGGAGCGATCCAGCTCCGCCTTTACCAATTCAAATATCTCTTCGACCCTTGGCTCCAATATTTGCGCCATAACCTGACGCGGCATGGGCCTGGCCAAATGACCACCAACACCGGGAATTTCGATCTGTTCTTCAGGGGAAATGGCAGAAACCATGCAGGCGCCATATTTACGCTTCAGCTTCTCAGCCTCACGGGCGGAAGTCCGCAGGCCTACCACAAGATCGTTTGTCAGATGGTCACCGCCAAGAGGAATGACTGTTGTATGACGAATAGCGCCATCCAGAAAAACAGCTATATCCGTAGTCCCCCCCCCGATATCCACCAGTGCTACGCCAATGTCCTTCTCATCCTGTTGCAGAACTGCCTCGCTGGCCGCCAGTGGCTCAAGAATCATATCGGCCACATCCAGACCACAGCGATTACAACACTTAACGATATTCTGTGCGGAAGATACGGCACCTGTAACAATGTGAACCTTGGCCTCAAGACGGACACCACTCATGCCTACCGGTTCCCTAATTCCATCCTGATGATCAATAATGAATTCCTGGGGAAGGATGTGCAGGGTCTTCTGATCTGCAGGAATATTCATGGCTCGTGCCGCATCAATAACCCGCTCAACATCATCTTCGTTGACCTCACCACTTTTGGTGGCAACCACACCATGACTGTTGATGCCCCGAATGTGGCTGCCGGCAATGCCGGTATATATTGACTTAATCTCCACTCCCGCCATCAGTTCGGCCTCTTCAACTGCCAGCCGAATCGATTCGATAGTGCTCTCAATGTTCACTACCACCCCTTTTCTCAGACCTCGGGAGGGATGAGTGCCAAGACCAATCACATCGAGGCCGCCATCAGGAGTCCGTTCGGCGACAACACAAGCAATTTTACTGGTGCCAATATCAAGTCCAATCATGAGTTGATCATGCTTTGCCATTAAATTATTCCTCCATGCCGGGCCTGACGGATAAACCAGCGATCAGCATACCTGGCGTCAACCTGCCAGCTCCCATTACGCCAGGGCGCCTTATTCATAAGTGCGTACAAGCGTTTAATCACACCTTCAACTTCTGATCCGTCCGGCAATAGCCATCGCTGACCGCTATCGAAATACAATTTCCAAGTGAAATTATCATGAAGGCACTCACTCAAACGCCTGAATTGTTTTTGGTCGACTACCTTCAGCATGGCCAGAAGTTGAATGGCCTCGGGCAGCTGATCCCCGGACAGTCTCAGCAGAGGAAGGTCCAAATCTTCAGATTGGCGCATCTGCCGATAAGGCAAGCCCTTAGCGTCGACCAGATAGGCAGTTCCCTGATCTGTCCACAAGGCAACTGGCTGTCGCATTTGCGTGGTAATAAGCAGTGTGTGTGGAAGCCTTCGTTCAACACGCACATCAGCAATGTCCGGAAAGGACTCCCGCAGAATACTCCGAATACGAGTTGGCCGGGAATGAATAAAATCAAGAGAGGTCCCCAACTCTTCCTGAATTTCTGCCCTGAGTGATGGGTCAGCATCCAGGATACGAAGGTGTCGGATGCCGAATTCCTTATTTCCCAAATATGCAGTAAATCCAAGCCCGGCTATCATAATGGCTACAATAATTGAGCGTACAACCATCTTGCCTAGTTTTCGCCAGTCGTATAAAGGCCTCACGCGGCGATTACGCTTTAACATGATCCTGTCTCCACAGACTTCAGACAGGCTGATTCCAGGATATGGTGGCATAAATGATCGAATGAAATGCCTGCTGCCGCTGCTGCCTTGGGCAAGAGACTGGTCTCGGTCATGCCAGGAATGGTATTGACTTCCAGAATATACGCCTCTCCACCATCGGCAACGATCATATCCACACGTGGGGCTCCTGAGCAGCCAAGCGTTTCAACAGCCCGCTCTGCCCGTTGCAGGCAGTGGCGCAGGGTTTCAGCCGGCAGTCGAGCAGGGCAAAAATACTCCGTAGCTCCCTGGGTATATTTTGAATCAAAATCGTATATTCCAGAGCTTGGGACGATTTCAACAGGTGGAAGCGCCTTGCCATTTAACACAGAAACTGCAATTTCAACACCTGAAACCGGCATTTCAGCCATCCAATCTGACGTATCTTCAATGTTCAGGGAGCGCCAGTCAGCCGGGCTATCAATGAAGCTCAAACCAATACTTGAACCCTGACTGAGAGGCTTAAGCACCACCGGATAACGAACAGGCCCATTCACCTGAATAGGTATATCCGCCGGCACGGCCAGATTCGCCTGCTGAAGCAAGAACTTGCTCAGGCGTTTGTGCATACAGAGACTGGCTGAACGCAAACCCGAACCTGTATAGGCAATCCCCATGATTTCCAGTAACCCCTGCACGCAACCGTCTTCGCCCAGCCAGCCGTGCAAAGCAAGCATTGCTGTCTGGATATCGGCTTCCCTGATTTGTTGAGGCCAGTCATCCTGAAGGTCAATTTCTACAGCATTAAGTCCCAGTCGTTTTAGAGCCTTAAGAATAGCCCTGCCCGACTTCAGGGATATTGCGCGCTCTGCAGAACGTCCACCCATCAAAACACCAACACGTCCATATTGGTTCCGTGCTATATTCATGGCACTTTCCCCACAATTCGAACCTCGGGCTCAAGACGGATTGAGAAACGTTGTTCAACTTTTTTCTGTGCCTTTTCAATCAGAGTCAGAATATCACTACTGCTGGCTCCGCCCTCATTCACTATAAAGTTGGCGTGCTTGTCTGAAAAACGGGCCTTTCCAACCCCTGATCCCTTAAGTCCAGCCTGTTCAATAAGAGCTGCGGCATGTTTATCCGGAGGGTTTTTGAACACAGAACCACAATTCGGCTGAGCCAGCGGCTGACTTTCGGAGCGACACTCACGCATCGAACGCATTCGTTGACGAATAGCTTTCGATTTCCCTGCACTTAAATGAAAGCAACCACCCAGAATGGTGCTACCTGCCGGCAAACAACAGCGGCGATAACCCATATTCAACTGACCAGATGGCAAAACTTCTGTCTGGCCCTGTCGGTGCACGAGTTCCACATGATGCAAGGTGTTGGAAACCTGTTGTCCGAAAGCACCTGCATTCATGGCAATGCCACCACCAACATCTCCGGGAACAGTAGCCATGAATTCTGCGCCCTCAAGTTCGTGATCGGCACAGAACATAGCCATTTTCGACATTCGTGCGCCAGCCAAAGCCTGAACACTGTGACAATCAAGTTTTTTAATGGAGGTAAGACTACCGAGGTCGAGAATAAGGCCTGCAAACCCCGCATCGGAGAAAAGTAGATTACTACCACGACCCAAAGGAAAAACAGGAATATCGGCAGGTATCAATGGTAATGCCTTGATTAAAGCTTCGCGTCCGGAAGGACGGAAAAACCACCGGGCCGGCCCGCCTACACCCAGGGTTGTATGCTTGCTCATAGGCTCATTGCTCCGCAGACTACCCAGATCAGCAAGGGTCGTTTCCCAGGATTGGAGGCTCATTCCTGCACCCCCTTCAAATCCAGACGAATTTCTGCTGCAAGTCCACCAATAGAACCGGCCCCTGCCATCAAAACAATGTGGCCCGCTGCCAGGGCAATTTTAACCAGGCTTCCCGCCTCCTTAAAATCACTGCAGCAGAAGGCGGAGCGATGCCCCCGGCTCCGAATCCCATCAACCATGGTCGCTGAGCTCACACCTTCGACAGGATCCTCTCCGGCAGAAAAGATAGGCAGCACTGCTACCTGATCGCTGGCATCAAATGCGCCAAAGAATGTTTTCATCAGATCACGGCTACGTGAATAACGGTGAGGCTGGAACAGGGTAAGTATTTGCCGATCCGGCCAACGATGACGGGCACTCTCTAACGTTGCCATAATCTCCTGCGGGTGATGAGCATAGTCATCGACCAGGACACCGGCATCAATACGGGCACACTGAAAGCGACGTTGAATACCCGCAAAGCTATTGAGCGATGCCCTGACAAGGTCGAGAGGCATGTTTAACTCGCGCATCACTGCAATGGCCGCTATTGCATTCTCCGCATTGTGCCTGCCGGGCATAGGCAGAAAGAATTTCTCCGGCTCACTGCTGCCCAGCAATGTAACTGACATACTCAAACCATTCTCTTTCGGGCAATAATCCGTGAGAGAAAAATCAGCCTGGGGACTTGAACCGTAGGTCGTCACGGGTTTGTGCAGTCCGTCCCGGAGTGCAGCAACATTCGGATGCTCGTGATGAAGAATAACCCTTCCGTAAAATGGAACTTGCCGAATAAACTGTCGAAAGGAATCCATAAGGTTTTCAAAACTTCCATAATGTTCAAGATGCTCACGATCTATATTGCTGACGACCGCAATCATGGGTGACAAACACAGAAATGAGCCATCGCTTTCGTCAGCCTCGGCTACAAGATAATCACTTTCGCCAAGACGCGCATTGCTCCCGCTTGCGGTTAGTCGACCGCCAATCACATAGGTAGGATCCATTCCCGCCGTTTCCATGCCGTGGGCAATCATGGATGTAATCGTGGTTTTCCCGTGACTACCGGCAACTGCAATGCCTCGCTTCATGCGCATCAGCTCTGCCAGCATCTCCGCTCGTGGAATAACGGGGATACCCTTTGCATGCGCAGCACATACCTCAGGGTTGTTGGCAGAAATGGCAGAGGAGATGACTACAACCTGAGCCTCCCCCAACTCGTCCGGATGGTGGCCAACCCTTACAGGAATATCCAGTGAACGAAGCCTGCGCACATTGACGCTCTCAGCTACATCCGAGCCCTGAACCTGAAACCCCTGGTTGTGTAACAGTTCGGCAATTCCACTCATGCCGATACCACCGATACCGGTGAAATGAATCCGCTGCACACGATGCATCATGCCGACACCACCGTAGCTCCCAGCCACTCGGAAAGAACTGTGGATTGACGTTTCCATGTGTCGTCTGGCACAGCCAGCTTGGCCGCCCGACTCATCTGATCAAGGACTTCTGGCCTGGCCATGAGGCTTTTGATCATGTTAGCTAGCCGTGAAGGAGTTGCTTCACTTTGTTCCAGCATTGTAGCTGCACCAGCTTTAACAAGCACATCGGCATTCCGGAGCTGGTGATAATCTGCAGCATTGGGTAGGGGTATGAAGATACAGGGCAGACCTGCGGCAGCTGATTCACTCACGGTCATAGCACCGCCCCTGGCGATGAGCAGATCCCCGCTGTCGTAGAAGGCCGGCATCTGATTGTGAAACCCCATGACTTTCGCCTTGATTCCTGCATCCTGATATGCAGAGCGAATAGCTTCGACACCTGCCGGTTGATCTCCGGCAATATGCGCAACTGTAAAGTGCATTCCCTGCTCTGCAAGCAGGCGACAGGCCTTAGGCAGCTGAGAATTAAGGAAGGCGGCTCCCTGAGAACCTCCCAGCACAAGAAGCTGCGGTGGATTATGCGGTTGCCAATGCAGCCTGGATATAGAATGGGAAACCAGGTTGCCGGTGTGGATGCATTTATTCTTCGGCAGGCGCTTTTCAGCTTCAGAAAAGCCAAGCATGATTTTTTTGCAGAAACGGGCAAGATATCGGTTACTCATCCCCGCAATGGCATTTTGTTCGTAAAGAACAAGGGGAACCCTTTGCAAAGCTGCCGCCAAAGCAGCCGCAACGCTTGCATAGCCACCAACACCTACGACAAGGTCAGGACGACGGGATTGCCAATGCTTCATGATCCGATATATAGAATAAGGCAATTCCCAGGCTAGAACACGCGCCTTTTGCCACAAGCCTGCCCCCGAAATACCGTGCATTTTAAGGAGAAAGACGGATTCTTTTCGTTTTGGCAGAAGCTCCGCTTCCAGGCCTCGTTCAACACCAATAAACTCAATATCCAGTTCGGGCCATGATTTCCGGCTAAACTCTGCCATAGCCAGGGCAGGCATTAAATGTCCTCCGGTACCTCCACCGGCAATATAGAGCAGATGCCGATCCGTCATGCCGATACTCCTTTCCGCCTGTTGGAAGGTTTGTGACGTTGGACCGAAAAAACTAAACCGATGAGTAGAAAGCTGCCAAAAAGGGCACTTCCTCCATATGAAATGATTGGCATGGGCATGCCTTTGGTAGGCAGGATACCCATAGCAGCACCCATATTGATGACAAATGAAAACCCGAGCAAGAGGACGCAACCCAGCACCAGAAGCCTGGCAAAATGCTCGCTGGTAGAATACACAACGTGTAAGCCTCGTCCTAATAAAACCATGAACAGTAATATCAGAGCCATGACGCCGATGAACCCCAGCTCTTCAGCCAGAACAGCAACAATGAAATCAGTAAAGGGTTCCGGTAAATAGAATAGCTTCTGCACCCCCTGCCCCAGTCCGGCCCCGCTAAGCCCTCCTGCCCCGAAAGCCAACATGGACTGGATTAACTGGTATCCTGACCCCAATGGATCGGCCCAGGGATCAATAAAACTGAGCAGACGTTTCATTCGATAAGGCTCGGCTACCATAACAAACAGTCCGACGGGGATGAAAATAGCAACAATCGATAACATCTGTGGTATGGGGACACCGCCAACAAACCACATGCAAACGCATACGGCAAACAGCAGGACGGCGTTCCCAAAATCAGGCTGAAGCAGCAAAAGGAGAATAGCGATACCCAACATCACGAGCATTGGTGCCAAACCTGAAGCAAAACGGTTCAGGCGCTCTGGAAACGCGGTCATATAATGGGCCATATACAAGATCAGGGCTGGCTTCATTAATTCAACCGGTTGAAATGAAATCCCTGAAAAGGAAAACCAGCGTCTTGCACCGTTGATCTCCATCCCGATACCCGGAATCAGCACGAGGATCATCAGAATAAAATTAATAAACAACAAAGGTAAGGCCATTGCCTGCCACCACGTAACTTCGACACATGACAAGAACCACATCAATAGCAATCCCAATGGCATGTATACAGCCCAATGACCAATGATTCGCAAAGGATCACTGTAGCGTACTTCGCTGATGCCAAGGCTTGCGCTGGCAACAAGAACCATGCTCAGCGAAACCAGTAGCAATACGCAAACAAGCATCAAACCATCAGGTGGGGCAAGCCGATTCAATGGCGTGTCTCCAGTCCGAAAACAGCTTTGGCAAAGACCTGTCCTCGCTGCACATAGTTTTGAAACTGATCCTGACTGGCCGCTGCCGGTGACAATAGAACCGGACATGTAGACTCACGTACAGCCAGATCAACCGCTTTTCCGATACTTCCCGCTCGAGTAGCTGGCACACAGGCCTGCCTGAGCAACTCTTCAAAAGGTTTGCTGTCCTTGCCTATGATGAATGCTTGTCGAACTCGGGTTTTGACAACTTTCTGCATAGGCATCAAGTCAAGCCCTTTGGTTAATCCTCCACAAATCCAAAGAACACTGTCGAACTCGCCAAGAGCGGCCATGGCAGCAGCAGGATTGGTTGCCTTGGAATCATTAATCCACTCCCGATCAGCGTGGATACCCAACGATTGTAAACGGTGTGGTAAACCTGGAAAAGATGTTATGGCTTCCCGGATCACCGTAGTAGAGACCCCGAATTTGGCTGCTGCCAGTGCGGAGACAGCCAGATTGATATATTGGTACGAACCCCGGATATTCAAATGTGTTGTATCTACAGTCTGGATGCGGTCATTCTGATGCCAGAAAATATATTGATCACCATTCGTCGATAGCAGGCCCGCATCGGCATTACTTGAGTCAGCAACACATCCAAAACGCTGCACAGTTACGTCCTTTGTCCTCAGTTCGTTTGCCAGAAGATTCCATTTCGAATCCAAAGGAAGGAGCGCCATATCTCCCAGGCCCTGATGGGCAAACAGACTGAGTTTGGCCTGAGTGTATTGATGATGATCTTCATGCATGTCGGCGTGATCCGGTTGAACATTCAGCAAGACAGCCAGACGAGGCCTAACTTTCGGAGTCCGCTCCAACTGGAAACTGGAGAGTTCCAGAACAACACGCGGAGGAACTGGCTCCATAGCAAGCAGATTGAGCATGGGAGTGCCGATGTTACCGCCACATTCAATACCGCCGGGAAGCGTTTCCAGCAACGGTGTGATTAGGCTAACCGTGGTCGTTTTGCCATTGGTTCCGGTAATCGCCAGAAGATCACCTTGATAATGGTCAACAAACAAGGCCAGGTCACCGGTCATCTCCAGGCCATTCTGTCTTGCGACACGTAGTGCCGGATGGGCCCATGGGACACCTGGACTGACTACCGCCTGTTTGTATTGACTTATTTTCTTCCCGTCCAGACTCCCAATATGTAAGGGAGCATTCAAATCAGGTGGTAGCTCACACGGCTTTTCATCATAGGCTTCGCAGGGAATCTGTGCAGATTGCAAAAAACGCACAACTGACTCTCCAGTCTGGCCCATCCCAATCACTGCAATGGTATCTTCAAGTCTGCTCATCGTATTTTCAGTGTGGACAGGGCGACCAGAGCCAGAAGCAGGGCAATGATCCAGAAACGGACAATAACCTGCGGCTCAGCCCAACCTTTCAACTCAAAGTGGTGATGAATGGGAGCCATACGAAATACGCGTTTACCCGTCAGCTTGAAGGATGTTACTTGTACCATGACGGAGACCGCTTCCAGAACAAACAAGCCCCCTGCGATAAGCAGCAGAAGCTGCTGGTGCACGCTGGAGGCAATAAACCCTAAGGCCCCACCCAATGAGAGAGCGCCCACATCGCCCATAAAAATCTGGGCGGGATATGTATTAAACCATAAGAATCCCAGGCAAGAACCAATGATGGCACCGCAAAATACAGTAAGTTCACCAGCGCCAGGGACATGAGGAATCAATAAATAGTTGGCAAAATTAGCATGGCCCGCCAAATAGACGACAACAGCCAGGGCAATAGCAACGATAAAAGTTGGCGTGACGGCCAAACCATCCAGACCATCGGTTAAATTCACAGCATTGGAAGTACCTACAAGAACCAGGATGACGAACGGAACATACCACCAGCCCATATGCCATTGCCCTTTAAAGAAGGGAAGATCTACAACAGGGTCTGTAAGCCACATCAAGCCTATCGCCGCGGCCAGGCCAACGATGCTTTGCAAAAGCAGTTTCCACCGGCCTGACAAACCATCGGGTTGTTTGCGCATGATTTTTAGATGATCGTCATACCAGCCAATAGCTCCATAGCCCAGAGTCAGCATCAGTGCAAGCCAGATAAACGCATTCCCCAAATCAGCCCAAAGCAGAGTGGAAAGGGTCAGCGTGAGTAAAATAAGACCTCCACCCATTGTCGGCGTACCCCGTTTAAGCAAGTGGCTGGAAGGGCCATCTGTTCGGATAGGTTGACCTTGCCCCTGAACCCTGCGGACATATCGGATAAAGCCCGGCCCCAGAATCCAGCATAAAACCAGGGCAGTAATCAAGGCGTAAACACTGCGGAATGTAATGTACTGAAACAGGTTAAATACTGTGTATTGATCCGCCAGTGGATAAAGAAGGTTATACAGCATGATCTGTCTCCTTCAGACCATGGACTGCGAGCTCCAATCCTGCGGCCCGAGAAGCCTTGATCAAGACATGATCATTTTCCGAAAGGTCCCAATAAACGGCTAAATCAACTGCAGCCGTTGCGTCGGGGGCCCACCGGGCCTCAGGATATCTGGCCTGCAGGGAACGCATGCGGGAACCAACCAGAATCAAACCATCCAGACCGGACAAATCCAGGCAGGCATGAAGTTGATCGGCTTCACTTCCGAGTTCCTCCATATCACCCAGTATGGCAAAATGCTTCCCCACCGTTGAACGCAATGTTTTCAGCGCAGCGCCCATGGATGCTGGGTTGGCATTGTAGGAATCATTGATAATGACACTGCCACACGGGCCGGCCAGGCACTGCATGCGCCCGGCAACGGGTCTCCAGCCTGCCATAATATCTCCCAGGGTACGCATGTCTGTCTGCTCAAACATCCGCAGGACAATGGAAAGGGCCAGAGCCATATCAGCAGCGATATGCTCTGCCGGGAGCATCAGCTTGACATCAGTCTTGTCAGTGCCAGTGGTAAAATGCACATGCTGATCCTGTAGCCTCCAGTGGACAATTTGATCATCAGCAGCATTCATATCCAGACAGGGAAGATCAGGCATAAGTGAATGTTCCTGGAGAACCGGGGAGACACCTTCTCCCAGGGCACACCACCCGCCTGATTTCTGTAACAGAACCGCCTTTTCGCCGGCAATGTCCGCCAGGCTGCCCAGCCCTTCCCCATGGGCCAGGGAAAGGCCTGTGATTACACCGATATCGGCCCGGACTATGGCCGCCAGACGATCCATCTCACCTCGTTCACTGATCCCGCATTCGACCAGAACAACATCTTCATCGCCTCCGGCCCGAAGCAGGGTCAGGGGAACACCGATCAGGTTGTTTTCATTCTGTCGGGTTGCCGAAACAGGTAGACCCAAGCCGTTTAGACAGTGTTCAAGCATTGAGCGCAGGGTGGTTTTGCCATAGGAACCGGTAATTGCAATAACCCGGGAGTTGAAACGCTGTCTCCAGGCTGCCGCAATATCTCCGAGCGCTTGCAGGGTATCAGGTACTTCCAGCGCCGGAACCAACGGATGTTGCCAGCTTGAAACTCCCGTCTCATCACCAACAAGCCCTATAGCTCCCTTTCCTAACGCCTCGCTTGCAAAACCGTGCCCATCAAAATGAGGCCCTCGCAAAGCTACAAAAAGATCACCCGATTTTGTTGAACGTGAGTCAGTGTTGAGACCACTGACAAAGCCGGGGATGCCACCGGACCATCTCCCCTGAGTAGCAAGCGCTATGTCCATGCCTGTCATGCGCATGCCCGCCAGCCTGTCGCATCGTTTTTTAAACGCAGATAACTGCTTGCCATCTCGTAGTCATTCCAGGGAACTCTCCGGTTTTCCATTAGCATTTCCTGTTCATGACCCTTTCCTGCGATTACCAGAACATCCCCTTCAGCAATTTCCGCTATTGATTCAGAAATGGCGTGTTCACGATCCAGTTGTAAATGGACGTCCGCCGGAAAAGGCTGTGGCATACCATCGACGATCTCTGAGGCAATAAGCTCCGGTTTCTCATTGCGGGGATTATCAGAGGTAATCCAGACAATATCGGCTAGTTCAACAGCAATTTCACCCATCAATGGACGCTTGGAACGATCACGTTCACCGCCACAGCCAAAGACCAACAACAGACGATTGCGCGTAAGGGTCCGGGCTGTCAGCAAGCAACGCTCCATAGCCTCCGGAGTATGCGCGTAGTCGATGAATACCATCCATGGACCAGCATTAACCGGCTGCATACGACCGGGTGGGCAACTGATGCCCTTTAACAGCGTTGGTATATTCTTCAATGGCACTTGAAAAACTTTCAACAGCATCAGACTGGCTGCAGCCAGATTTTCGGAATGAAATTCCCCGATTGGAATATCATTCAGGTTTATTTCCTCATCCCGATAAACAAGCCGGAGGATTCCCGGCAACTCCTGCTCCCAGCCAAGATCCTTATCTTCCGAATACAGAGTGTGCCTGTACCGCAGCGGCTGCCCGGAAACACGTTGAACAACCTCATCATCGTCAGCATTAATAATACAGAACCCACCCTGCTGAACTGACTGACTGATAAAACTCGCCTTGCACTGGGCATAGGACTCAAAACCGCCATGATCCTGTAAATGATCGCGTCCCAGATTGGTCCATAATACTGCTGCAAAAGGCAGGCCCGCGATGCGACCCTGAGCGATACCATGTGACGACACTTCGCAAACCACTGCCGGAATATCGGCCTTGTTGGCCATGGCCAGAAGGCGGTGCATGGTTAACAACGATGGTGTCGTGTTTTTAAGTGCGTATATCTCAGTCCTTGAAGTCATCCAGCCCAGGGTTCCCACCGACCAGGCTCGGCCCAGTAGATTTTCCAGACCTTCCCTGAGCATCCAGGCAACGCTTGTCTTTCCATCCGTTCCGGTGATGCCAATAATTTTTACCCTGGTTGATTCCGTACCGAACCAGCGCCTCAGCACCGCTCCGGCCTGCTCCATATCAGCCACCTTAAGGCAGGGAAGCGGAGGATCCGGCATATCCTGGCCAACAAGGATCATTGCACTCGCACCGGCATCACTTGCCTGAAGAGCGTAATCGCGAGCCTTGTCTTCGGCTCTTGGCAGACAAAGAAAGGCGCAACCTGTCTGGGCCAGACGGGAATCCTCAACAATATCTGTAACTACTGCATCTGCTGTCAGTTCCGTACCTGGCAGTTGTAATTTCGATAGCAATCGTTGAGGTCGCTGCGACATTGAAAGCAACCGCTCCCGATTACCCATCAAGCCATACCTCAAGCAGATCACCGGAACCGAGTTCACTAAAAGCGGTCGGAATCTGCTTTATAGCCCAACCGCTTCCATGAATTCGTAACCTGTACCCCCGTGTTGACGCAATTCTTTTTATTTCCCGAAGAGATTTTCCATACAGAGGCGGCAAAACCTTTTCGCCCACCGGTTTTTTTTCTTCATAAGAACCGGCCAGTAAAGGTTCCATGCGTTCCGGAGGCGTAACTGCATCAGGTGATATGCCGAGATAGGGCAGCGAGGTTGCAGCAATTGAGCGAAAAATTGGTGCCGCCACCTGCCCTCCGTAAATGCTACCTTTAGGCTCATCCACAATGACGGCAATCACCAGTTGCGGATCATTGGCAGGAACAAACCCGGAAAATACAGCCGTGTACCGGCCTTTTGCATAGCCTCCACGGATAGCTTTCTGGGCAGTGCCCGTCTTGCCGGCAACCGGATACCCTACAGGAACGGCCTTTGATCCGGTTCCCTCGGAGCTTGTGGCCTGTCCCAACATCCAGGTGAGATTGTTTGCCGCCTGCTGAGAGAGAACCCGTCTGGGCGGAGAGGTATCAGCTTCCTGAACCAGCCTTGGCTGAACAAACAAACCGCCGTTTGCCAAAACACTGTATGCCGTAGCCAGTTGCAGGGCGGTTACGGCAATGCCCTGGCCAAAGGAAATCGTAGCAGTCTCAACCGGCCCCCAACGGGATACAGCAGGGAAAATACCCGACGATTCACCGGGCAGTTCGATACCTCCCTTTTGACCAAAGCCAACATCTGCAAGGACACCACCAAATTTTTCCGGCCCGACATCCAGAGCCAGCTTGGTAGCGCATATATTGCTGGAATGAACAAGAACACCGGTAATATCCAGCCAGCTTTGCGGGTGTACATCATGGATGACGCGATTGGCAACTCTGAAGTTTCCCTTTTCACAATAAATCCGAGAGCCCGGCTTCCAGCGACCGGACTCCAAAGCAGCCGCTACAGTGAAAGGTTTAAGAACTGATCCAGGTTCAAAAACATCCGTTATGGCCCTATTCCGCCATTCATCAGCCTTAAAATTCCTGAAATTGTTCGGGTTAAAACCCGGCCAGTTGGCCATGGCAAGTATAGCGCCATCACGGGGCCGCATGACGATTACTGTCCCGCCCTTGGCGCGTTGTTTGCGGATACCATCGGCAAGGGCGGCATATGCAAGACTTTGAATGTAGGCATCAAGATGTAACTGAACGGATTGTCCCCGTGCCGGCTTATTTAACCAGATATCACCCGGCAACAGATTTCCACGAGCATCCCGTAATATTTGTTTATGTCCCGACTTTCCAAGTAGTTTTGCATTAAGGCTACGCTCCAGCCCCTCCAGCCCGCGCCCATCGATACCGACAAATCCAAGAACATGCCCGGTTTCAGGACCCAAAGGATTGTATCTATGCCACTCGTGCTCCTGGCGAACCCCCGGAACACTTAAAGCCATGATATTTTCCGCTTGAGCCGGACTTACCTGCCGGGCCAGCCAGACAAATCCGGATTTCTTCTGAACGCGTTTACGTAATGTGCTGGTCCTGACCTTCAGAATTCTTGCCACTTCAGGAAGACGATCACGCTGAAGCTCTGAACCAATGGCATAAATCGAGGGAACCTCAATACTTTCAGCCAGAATACGTCCCTTCGTATCCGTTATCTGACCCCTGGGAGCCTGAACTTCCAGTTGACGCTGACGTTGTTTTTCAGCCCGTTGCTTGAGTTCCTCGGATTGAATGATCTGCAAATCTGCAGCTCTGACTCCCAGGAGGACAAAGCAAAGCGTTAACAGACCCGCTACGATACCAAGGCGGCGCCGGATGAAACATTCCTGAGGCTTCATGGCTGAATAACCTGCATTGGCGTAGGCGGAGCCATGCCCAGCTGCGATTTAGCCAGTTTCCTGATGCGTTCCGGCCTTGCCAGGCTGGCCAGCTCCAGGGAGAGCCGGTTCATTGCTGCCATCAAATCCTTCTTTTCATGCTGCACAGATGTCATCTCTTTTGTCAGCTCATAACGTTCGTGGGAAAGGGCGACCTGGCATGCTGCTGATAGCGCTATCAAAAAAACGAAGGCCACGATCAATTTACGCCGTTGTAGAATCTGACTCATGGCAACCGCTCCGCAACACGGAGCATGGCCGAACGGGCCCGAGGGTTGCTGTTAACTTCCTCCCCGGAAGGGCGTACGGGCTTTTTTTGTATCCATCGCATACTTGCCCTGCGACCGCAGGCACATACTGGAAAATCGGGCGGGCATACACAGGGATGGACATGTGACTCGATCCAGTCACGAACACGACGATCCTCGCCTGAGTGGAAGGAAATCACGGCCAACCTGCCGCCGGGGCGGAGGAGGTTTATTGCGGCATGAATGCCTGCCCGAAGCTGCTCAAACTCATCATTAATCCAGATACGCAGAGCCTGAAATGTTCGTGTGGCAGGGTGCGTCCTGCCGTAGCGGGAAGAACGTGGCACAGCGTGAAAAACAACATTTTCCAAATCGGCAGTCGTCATCAACTTGCCATCTCTGGATGCTGATAATATGGCATTGGCAATACGCATCGCATAACGCTCACCACCAAAGTCGCGCAGAATGCAAGCCAGCTTCTTTTTATCAATACTGCGCAAGAGGACTGACAGGGGCTTACCCTGTAAAGGATCCATACGCATATCGAGCGGGCCCGATTTCCGAAAGGAGAATCCACGCCCCGAACAATCCAGTTGTATTGATGAAACACCAAGGTCGAAGCCAATGCCGGCCATCTGATCACCATCAATCCGGTCAAAAACTGCTTGCAGGTTAGCAAATGAGGCATATTCCATGTGAAAGCGATTGTCTTCCCCAGCAAGCTGATTGCCGAAGGCCACTGCTGACGGATCCCTGTCCAGGCCCATAAGCCGCCCTTTGTCGGAAAGTCTGTCAAGGATTGCCCTGCTATGACCTCCGGCACCAAATGTGGCATCAACATAAAACCCGCCCGGGTCAGTACAAACTGCCTCGATAAATTCTTCGGGAAGAACGGGTACATGGTTCTGCACATCAGAGATCCAATCCGCCCGATGTAAAAAGATTCTGCTCA
>CAYLYU010000018.1:0-20586 GCA_964387725.1 uncultured Zetaproteobacteria bacterium
TCGAGAAATTTTTTCTCGTCAACCACCATAATATCAAGATCTCTGGCCTTGCTGAGTTTTGAACCGGGATTTTCTCCGGCAATGACGTAGTCGGTCTTTTGAGAAACATCCGAGGCCGGGCGAGCACCCAGGGTACGCAGGGATTCCCGAGCCTGTTGACGTGTCATGCTGGAAAGGCTGCCGGTAATCACAACCGTTTTACCAGATAACAAATGATCCCCTGCGGCTATCCCTTTTTCCGGTTCTGGCCATACTCCAAGAGCCTTAAGATTATCCAGAACCTCCAAATTATGCCCTTCACTAAAAAAAGCTTCCAAACTTGACGCGACTTTCGGGCCTATGTCATCCACTGCCTGAAGAGCCGGTGAATCAGCATTGCTAATAGCCTCAATATCTCCGAAAAACCCGGCTAAGGATGATGCCGTAGCCTGGCCAACATGTTGAATACCAAGCGCATGAAGAAACCTGGGTAGTGTGCATTTTCTACTGGCATCAATCGCCAACAATAGATTGTCAGCCTTTTTTTCAGCCATTCCGGGCAATAACAACAACTTCTCTTTCTGAAGCTGGTAAATTTCAGCAATATTTCTGATCAGACATGTATCAACAAGCTGGCCCGCCAGCTTTTCTCCCAACCCCTCAATATCCATGCCCTGACGTGATGCAAAATGCCTGATACGCTCCTTCAACTGCGCTGTGCAGGAAAGGCCGGCACTGCATCTGAGCGCTGCCTCATCTTCAACATGAAAGGCCAGAGCACTACACACCGGGCAGGATTCGGGTTCCACCGGTACTGGATTACGTTTACCCTTATGCGGAAGTACGCGCACGATTTCAGGGATGACATCACCCGCTCGACGCACTACAACCCTGTCACCGATACGAACATCCTTGCGTTTGAGCTCGCTCATATTATGCAGCGTAGCCCGGGAGACCATAACGCCACCGACCTTGACAGGGCTCATCACTGCAACAGGTGTAATAACACCTGTGCGACCCACCTGCCATTTAATATCCGTCACCACAGTTTCACTTTCCTGAGCCGGAAACTTGTATGCAATCGCCCAGCGAGGAGAACGGGAAACGGCACCCAACTTGAGTTGTAAGCCGCGTTCATTCACCTTGAGAACAATACCGTCTATCTCATAAGGAAAGTCATCCCGCTGACTCTGGAGAGTGTGGAAATGTTCAAGCACACCTTTGGTTTCGGTCAATACCCTGTAGGGCTGAACTGAAAAACCAAGCTTCCCAGCGGTATCCAGCAGGCCACTCTGAGTTTCAGCCAGATTTTCGCCGCCAAGGCCAAACCCGTAAGCAAAAAAACGAAGCGGCCTTCTGGCTGTCACTTTCGGATCAAGCTGCCGCAAAGACCCGGCAGCAGCATTCCTCGGATTGGCAAAAACCTTTTTTTTCTCCTTTTCCTGCTGCTGATTTAATTCTATAAAATCACGTCTGGCCATAAACACTTCGCCCCGGACTTCAAGCCGACCGGGAATGTGGCGTTTAAGAGTCCAGGGAATACATCTTTCAAGCGTGCGAATATTGTCACTGACATCCTCACCCGTCGCACCATCGCCGCGTGTTGCAGCATAAAGCAAATGGCTATCCTCATAACAAAGGTTTACAGCCAGACCATCAATCTTGGGCTCGGCAATATAGGAGATATCCTCCCCCTCCAGCAACTTGCGTAAACGACGATCAAATGCCTGAATTTCCTGCTCTGAAAAGGCATTGGCAAGGGAAAGCATGGATTCCCCATGCGTTCTGGGAGTAAAGGCAGGATTCGGCGGAGCACCAACCTGTCGCGTTGGTGAATCTTCGGGAACAAGAGAATCTGATTGTGTCTCTAATTCCCCAAGCTTGCGCAGCAGAACATCGTATTCCGCATCGGGAACAACAGGAGTATCCAGGACATAGTAGCGGTAGTTGTGTTCCTTAAGCTCTGCACGAAGCTGCCGGACTCGGCGCTCGACGTCTGCGTTCAAGTTCAGCCGGTCTCAGCCAGCAGCTGTTCGACTTCTTTCACAAGATTTGGTGATGTCCATTCAATTGCACCGATCAAATGCCTGCGAATGATTCCCTTTCTATCGATCAAATAGCTTTCCGGATAACGAAACACACCATAAGTCCGGGAAATTTTACTATCCTTGTCATGCAAAACCTGAAACGGAAGATTGTATTCACGGACAAATCCGGCCAGGGCACTTTCATCACGGTCAACCGATACAGCCACGACACGCAATCCCTTCGCCTTGAACTTGTTAAACAGCTCGGCCATGGATGGCATTTCCTGTCGGCAGGGAGGACACCATGTTGCCCAGAAGTTCAACAGTACCAGCCCGTCTTGAGGAACTGTCTGCACCTGACCGGAAAGATCAGGCAACGCAAAGGCAGGTGCAGGTTTGCCCAGCTTTGCCTGCACTTCAGTTGCATCAGGAAGGCCAAACCAAATAGAAAGACCAACACCAGTCATGATTGCAGCCATCAATAGCCATCTTTTTAACATACGGACCGCCTTCCCTGCGGCTCTCGACTCAGTCTGAGTTGTAGCGCCGATTTACTTAGGCTGTGCTTAAATGCCTTGCGGCCATTGATCAAAATCACGGGTATGTCCATTCCATATTCAGCGGAAAGTTTTGAGTCCTTATCAACGTCAATATCTTCCCATTCACACATGCCAACTTCTACAGCCTGTTTCACCACATCTTTGGCAGCATCACACAAGCAGCAATCATGACGTGAAAGCACCTGCACCAAGGGCAAATCTTTCCGCACCGGATTCAGCCTTTGGTTTTTGGAATACGCAAAATGGTGAAGACCTGATCTCCATGTCGGTCAAGCATGATCTGCAGCACTGTTCCACCTTCGACTTTGTCAGCAACTTTCTTGAAGTCCTTCAGACTGCGAACCCTTTTCCTGTTAATCTGATAGATAACATCTCCCCGCTGAATACCTGAACGGGCTGCCGGGGAACCGCGCCGAACATCCTGAACCAGCACCCCATGCCTTGTCCCGGCTCCAAGTTTCCTGGCCAGGGCATCCGTCAGTTCTGCCAGACCAAGTCCAAGCCTGGGAGGAGGCTGGACACTTGCTGCCACCTCCTCCGCTTCGCCAGGCATTTCTTCAACCTTGACCACAACAGTCTTTTTCTTGCCATTCCGGATCAGTTCAATACGGACTTTATCACCCGGCGCATGTCTGGCAACACGAATTGGCAGATCATGGACGCGCTTGATGGGTGCCTTGTCAATGCTGATAATAACATCTCCGGCCTGAACGCCAGCCTTGTCGGCAGCAGATTCCTTTTCGACCTGCCGAACCAGAGCACCACGTTTACTTTCAAGGCCCAGAGCTCTCTTGGTTTCCCGATCGACAGGCGCGATATAAACGCCAAGACGGGCACGTTTTACATGGCCTGTTGTTCTCAATTCGCTGATAACGGACTTGGCAACATTAATCGGAATGGCAAAGCCGATCCCAATATTGCCGCCGCTTCTGGAAAAGATCGCAGTATTGATACCAACAACCTCGCCCTTGATGTTAAACAGGGGGCCACCTGAATTTCCCGGATTAATGGAGGCATCGGTCTGGATAAAATCATCGTAGGGGCCAGCACCAATCACCCGACCTTTGGCAGAGACAATACCTGCAGTCACTGTTTGCTCCAGGCCAAAGGGATTGCCGATAGCCAGCACCCAGTCACCGACACGCAAATCATCCGAATCACCGAATGCCACCGTTGAAAACTTGTCTCCATCTATTTTGAGGAGCGCAAGATCAAGTTTTGGATCCTTACCAATGACCCTGGCCTCAAACTCAGAACCATCACTGGTCTTGACAATCACTTCATCGGCATTATCGACGACATGATTGTTTGTTACCACATAACCATCGGCAGAAATGATAAAGCCGGAACCGAGAGAATGTCGTTGCTGCTGGGGCCTGTTCTTGAAGAATTCCTGGAAAAACTGATCAAAGGGCGATGAGCCAAAGGGCCCTCCCGGAGGCATGGAACGATGATGGCTTTTTGCAACTTGAGTGGTGCTGATGTTGACCACGGCATGTTTCTGCTTGGCAGTCAGATCAGCAAAATTGGGAAGCTTGGCATAAACCTGGCTGGTTGAGAGGATGAAACCGATCAATGCAACAGCAACTATCCGAAAATTCATGTACATACTCCTCTGCTTTAGAATAATTGGTGCGAAGATTGAGCTTCCAGCATGAACAAAGTATGAAAAGGAGCCATCAAAATCATAAACATCTGCACCTTGTACGCCTCGCCCAAATTTTGAATGGAGATTTCTCTGCATGTGACTTTATTTATGAAGGTATTAGTCTGAACTATTCATGAATCGCCGTAATGATTGCGCCGGGCCTTTGTTCGAAACGGATTCCGAAGAAAGAGTGCGTAACCGCGCGTACGAACGACTGATGAGGGATTCGTTGCGGGCAAAGGAACAAGCAAGGGTGCGGTAGCATTTATGAATAGTTCAGGTTAGCAGAAGATAAACTCTGCGTGTATGATGAGGTGACTTTGAACAGACAAGACAAGCGGGAATTTGATTTTATGGTAATAGGCTGTGGCGCTTCAGGTCTGTTTACTGCCCTGAAGCTTGCCGATGCCGGTAGCGTTGTCATCGTCAACAAGGATGAGCCACCCAAATCCAACACCTATGCTGCCCAGGGTGGTATCGCGGGAGTTATCGGATCTCAGGATTCATTTCGCTCACACATCGATGATACAATGGGGGCGGGTGCTGGTTTGTGCCATGAAGAAGAGGTTCGTACCGTTGTCAGTCATGGCGGCAAGATTATTCGGGAACTTATTAGTTTGGGTACCGAATTTGATACCGAGTCAGGCCATTTACATCTGACCCGGGAGGGCGGACATAGTAAACGGCGAGTTGCACACGTGAAGGATGCTACCGGTCGCGCTATAGGTGAAGCACTGCTCAAGAAGGTTATCAACCACCCGAATATTACATGGTTGCATCAATCCATGGCCGTTGACCTGATTACAGCACGCCATTTGGGACGTTACAACAGTGGCCCTGATCGCTGCCTGGGCGCCTATCTTTTGGCTCCGGATGGTCAGGTTATATCTGTTGCTTCTACCCATACTATTCTTGCTTCCGGTGGTGCAGGAAAGGTTTATTTGTATACATCCAACCCTCACGGAGCAACAGGAGATGGTATTGCCATGGCCTGGCGGGCGGGTTGCTCGGTCATGAACCTTGAGTTCATGCAATTTCATCCTACTTGCCTGTTCCATCCCAAAGCTTCCACCATGCTGCTTACCGAAGCGCTTCGGGGGGAAGGTGCTCAATTGATCAATGCCGAAGGTCGGCGTTTCATGCTTGATTACAATGAGCACGGCGAAATGGCCCCACGTGATATTGTTGCCAGGGCTATCGATCATGAATTAAAAAAAAGCGGTTCTGACTGCATGTTTCTGGATGCCCGAAAACTCGATGACAGGAAAATTACCAGGCATTTTCCGAATATATCTAACAAACTGCTGGAACTGGGCATCAATATGAGAACCACGCCAATCCCTGTTGTGCCGGCGGCACACTATATATGTGGTGGTATCAAAACTGACCTCTCCGGACAAACCGAGATCGAAGGTCTTTTTGCGATTGGGGAAACAGCCTGTACAGGCCTGCATGGAGCGAACAGGTTGGCCAGCAACTCGTTACTGGAATGCCTTGTCATGGCAGACTTCTGCGCCAAAGCCATCATCAGGGATGGAAAACATGATCCCTATCGCAATCTCCCAGCCTGGGATGCCAGCGGTACAGAGCCTGAAAGCGAACGCGTGCAAATCAAGCAAAACTGGGATGAAATCCGAACCACCATGACAAATTACGTTGGTATTGTTCGCTCCGATGAACGCCTTAGGCGAGCGCGACGGAGACTTGGCCTGATCCGCGAAGAAATCGCTTCATACTACTGGCAACACCCCATTGGCCGTGACCTGATCGAATTACGTAATCTGGCTTTGGTAGCCGGTCTGATCGTAAGTTCCGCCCAAAAACGCCATGAGTCACGCGGACTCCATTATTCAACAGATCATCCCGGCACTCTGCCGGAAGCGCTAGATACGATCTTGAAACCAGAACCTTTATGAGGCTGGAAAAGGCATGTGTACTGGTTAAGGTTCGGGGCCGGGTTCAGGGTGTGTTTTTCCGCCACCATAGCAAACAGGTAGCGGAACGGCTGAAATTGAAAGGTTGGGTGCGAAATTGTCCGGATGGCAGTGTAGAAGCCCTCATTTGTGGCGACATAACACAACTCGAGGCCATGCAAAGCTGGTTAGCGCACGGCCCGCAATTTGCTGAAGTTCTGGATATCCGTACCGAGCCCTATGTGGGGGAAAACTGTGGCCTGCCAGATTTCCGCATTTATTAGAACTAGCTGGCCTCTCTGAACAGCCTACTCTGAGTCGGTTTCCTCTTCGCTAACCACTTGATCCACCAACTCAATAATTGCCATAGGGGCAGCGTCACCTACACGGCTGTGGGTCTTGATGATCCTTGTATATCCGCCGGGACGTTCGGCAAAGGCCGGACCTATATCCTCAAACAGATGATCAACAACTGGTCTGTAGCGTAGTTTTGCTAAAGCCTGACGCCTAGCATGCAAGTCTCCTCGCTTCGCCAGAGTTATCAGCCTTTCGGCATAAGGACGTATTGCCTGAGCTTTGGCCAAAGTGGTTTTGATACGGCCATGGGCAAAAAGAGCTGTGGACAGGTTTGCGAACAGGGCCCGCCGATGACCGGAAACCAGCCCCAGTGAACCACGATGTTTACGATGACGCATGGCTTCATTAACCTCGCTTAAGATTCCTGAGCTTCAAGCTCTTTGGCCAAATGATCAGGGGGCCAGTCGCTTACTTGCATACCCAGGCTCAATTTCATATTTTCCAGAACTTCCTTGATTTCGGAAAGTGATTTTCTGCCGAAATTCGGGGTTCGCAGCATTTCCTGCTCGGAGCGCTGAACCAGATCACCCACATAGAAAACATTGTCACTTTTAAGGCAGTTCATTGAACGCACAGACAAGTCCAGATGATCGATTGGCTGAGCCAGCAGCTCTTCCAGGTTGATCTCGGGAACATCCGGCTCTATATCTACTTCCAGGGCACTAAAGTCAGCGAACACACCCAGCTGACTCTGAATGATACTGGCGGAAAGATTAACTGCTTCCTCCGGCGTAACAGCACCACTGGTTTCTATTTCCATAATAAGCTTATCGTAGTTGGTGCGCTGTCCAACCCGGGCATTCTCCACACGTGTCGAAACCTTTCGCACAGGGGAATAGGAAGCATCAACAAGGAGGGTTCCGATCGCCTTCTCCACTTCTTCCTGCTCCTGAGCCGGAACATAACCATGCCCACTGCTCACCGTAGCTTCCAGCTTCAAATAACCATCCTCATTGATATGTGCAATGACAAGGTCAGGATTCAAGATCCTTACGTTCGATCCCTTCATGTCTCCAGCCGTGACAATAGCAGGGCCTTTCACGTCCAGACTCAAAGTGCGCCCGGTATCGCCATCTATCTGCAGATCCAGCTCTTTCAGCGATAAGATAATATCCAGAACATCCTCACGCACACCCTTGATTGTATCAAACTCGTGCAGCACACCTTCAATGTGCACAGCAGAAACTGCTGCCCCGGTGAGAGATGACAAGAGCACTCGCCTTAAGCTGTTGCCTAATGTGGTTCCATAGCCCCGCTCAAGTGGCTCAAAAACAATTTTGGCCATACGTCCCGGGACGCTTTCTTCCACCTCAACTTTTCTTGGTTTAATCAGCTCCATCAGCAGTACCTCAATCCATTCATTACTTGGAGTACAGCTCAACAATAAGCTGTTCACGGATGCCCGGATCAAGCTGATCACGGCTTGGAAGTGCTCGCACAATTCCCTGCATCTTGGTCAAATCTACATCCAGCCACTCAGACACACCTTTTTGAGCGGCTGCTTCAACAGCGGCTTTGACGCGAAGATGCTGCTTGGCAGCCTCTGTCAATTCGACGGCTGAACCGGCCTTCAATCGATATGAAGGGATGTTGACGATTTTGCCACCAACCAGTACCTGCTTATGACGTACCAGTTGGCGAGCCTCACTACGGGATGAGGCTAAACCCATACGAAACACCATGCTGTCCAACCTGCTTTCCAGAAGTTGCAACAAATTCAAACCTGTTACGCCACCCATTTGGTCAGCAATTTTAAAATAGCGTCTGAATTGGCTTTCTTGCAAGCCATAGGAACGTTTAACCTTCTGCTTTTCCCTAAGCTGGGTACCATAATCGGATACTTTGGCCCGTCGACCCTGGCCGTGCATACCGGGAGGGTATGGCCGACGTTCAACGGGGCACTTATCCGTGTAACACTTTTCACCTTTAAGAAAGAGCTTTTCACCTTCACGCCGACAAAGGCGGCACTTAGCATCTAAATATCTAGCCATAAGTCTCTCCCTTATACCCGGCGCCGTTTGGGAGGGCGGCAGCCATTATGCGGGATAGGGGTAATATCGCGTATACCCGTAATGTTCAGACCCGTTGCATCAAGTGCACGCATAGCCGACTCACGTCCGGATCCGGGCCCTCTGATCAGTATGGATATATTTTTCACGCCATGTTCCATAGCCTTCTTGGCAGCTTCCTCAGCAGCAACCTGGGCCGCAAACGGTGTGCTTTTTCTGGAACCCCGGAAACCGGAAGCGCCGCTTGTAGCCCAGGCAATCGTGTTTCCCGATTCATCCGTAATCGTGATAATTGTATTGTTGAATGTCGCCTTGATATGCGCAATGGCATTGGCAACATTCTTCCGGCTCCGCTTTTTCGAAGCTGTTTTCGGACTAGCCATATATTCCTCTTATTGCCTTATTTTTTTCCCGACACAAGTCTTCTGGGCCCCTTGCGGGTACGCGCGTTCGTTTTGGATCGTTGGCCCCGCACAGGCAAACCCCTGCGATGTCTCAAACCCCTGTAGCAGCCCAGATCAGTTAACCGCTTAATGGACATGGACACTTCACGTCTTTGGTCTCCCTCGACCTTATAGTCACTGTCAATCACAGTTCTGAGTTTACCAACCTCGGATTCAGTAAGATCTTTTACACGAACATCCGGGGATATTCCTGTAGCTGACAAGATGTGCCTTGAACTGGTCAGTCCAATGCCATAAATATAGGTAAGTGCAATCTCTACCCGCTTTTGTGTTGGTATATTTACTCCAGCAATACGTGCCACAAATTCCTCCTAAATACGACTAAAGGGTGCTTGAATCTGGCGCTTTGCATTGTTCCGCAAGAAACACCTCTTACCCTTGCCTCTGCTTGTGGCGGGGGTTTTCGCAAATAACCCGCACAACCCTTTTGCGACGGATAACACGACATTTATTACATATCTTTTTCACAGATGCACGTACCTTCATCGCCCTATCTCCTAAATCTCACGGTAGGTAATCCGGCCTCTGCTAAGATCATAAGGCGAAATTTCCATTTTAACCTTGTCTCCGGGCAAAATACGGATGTAATACTTACGCATCTTTCCGGAGATCGTCGCCAAAACCTCGTGGCCATTCTCCAGCCGAACCTTAAACATGGCATTAGGCAGCTTTTCAGTCACTTCACCTGCCATTTCAATAATATCTTCTTTCGCCACAAATCAGTCCGTTAACACCATCTTGAGATTATTATACACATTGTCCAAAGCATCCTCGGCATTCACTCTTCGGAAACCAGGATGATCCGAGTAATAACCCAACAAAGGTTTGGTTTGCCGTTTATATGTTTTCAGCCTGACCGCAATAACATCTTCCTGGTCATCATCCCGCTGATACAACTCCCCATCGCAACGATCACAACATCCCTCGATGCGGGGAGGCGAATAATGCCGATGAAAACCAAAACCGCAAGCCCTGCAAGTAAGCCTGCCAGACAAACGCTCGATCAGGGCTTCCGATTCTGCATCCAGAAACACAACCCGATCCAGATTGCCGGAATGCTCAAGCATCTCTGACAGCGCCGTAGCCTGTGTCAGATTGCGAGGGAAACCGTCCAGAACAAAGCCGTTAGCACCATCGGAGACAATCCGCTCACCAATTAAACCGGTTACAACACTGTCCGGAACCAGTTGGCCAGCTTCCATATACCGACTGGCCTCCTCACCCAACTTTGTTCCGACCCTGACTATCTGGCGCAGGATATCCCCTGCCGCAATATGAACCAGGTCAAACTCTTCGGTCAAACGTTTACTCTGAGTGCCTTTGCCCACTCCGGGCGGGCCAAACAAAACCAGGCGCATTAACGGCTCGACTTAAGCCGAGCCTGCTTCATTAAACCTTCGTATTGACGAGACAGTAAATGAGACTGGATTTGGGAAATGGTGTCCATAGTAACCACAACCACAATCAACAAGCTGGTTCCTCCGAAATAAAAGGGCACTGAGAGTTTGCTAATCAAGAATGAGGGAAGCAGGCAGACCAATGCTACATAGATTGCCCCTACTACTGTTAACCGGGTAAGCACACTATCCACGTATTCCGCCGTGCGCTGACCGGGGCGAATGCCAGGGATAAAACCACCATGCTTTTTAAGATTGTCAGCGGTATCCTTGGGATTAAAAACAATCGCCGTATAAAAGAAACAGAAGAAAACAATAAGGGCTACAAGCAGTAACATGTACAACCACTGACCTGGGGAAAGCAGCGCAGAAACATCTGCAAGCCAGCCAAAGCCTTCCACACCGCTGGTAAACTGTGCAAAAGTGGCCGGCAAGAGGATTAAACTGGAGGCAAAGATGGGCGGAATAACACCTGCCGTATTCACTTTCAGAGGCAAAAAGGAAGATTGCCCTCCGTACAAACGATTGCCCACCTGACGCTTGGCATATTGTATCGGAATCCGCCGCTGAGCCCTTTCAACCCAGACAACGAAGCCTGTAACCAGAATAGCCATAGCGAACAGCATGAGGACGGTAAAGGGTGTAAATTCGCCGGTTCTCGCCAATTCCAGGGTTCCACCGACGGCGCTAGGAAGACCTGCTACAATGCCAGCGAAAATAATAAGCGAAATACCGTTGCCGATACCTCGCTCGGTAATCTGCTCACCCAACCACATAATAAACATGGTACCGGTTACAAGCGTCAGCACAGTCATCGCCCTGAAGGCAAAACCGGGTTCAATGACAACTGAAAGCCCGTTTATAGAAAATGACTCCAGTCCAATTGAAATGCCGATCGCCTGAAAGGTTGCAAGGAAGACGGTGCCATAGCGTGTATATTGTGTGATTTTCCGCCTTCCTGCCTCGCCTTCCTTCTTCATCTGCTCAAGCTTTGGCGATACCACAGTCATCAACTGTATAATAATGGCTGCGGAAATATATGGCATGATACCAAGAGCAAAAATAGTCAGCCGGGAGAGAGCTCCGCCTGAAAACATATCAAATAATCCCAGCAAACTGCCCTGAGCCTGATCAAAAAACTGTGCCAGTACTGCAGCGTCAATTCCCGGAACCGGAATGTGCGCTCCCAAACGGTATACAATCAATACACCCAGGGTGAACAGAATTCTGGTTTTAAGTTCGGGAATTTTTCCTACGTCAGCAAAACCTGAAAGCTGGTTGGCACGATCAAACATGCTTACTTCACTCCAGCCAGAACGATACTGCCGCCCGCAGCTTCAACCTTGGTTCTTGCCGCCACAGAAGCGGCTGCAACTGCCACATCAAGTTTTTTTCCAAGCTCGCCTTCTGCAAGAAGTTTAACCGGCCTTAAGGAACTCTTAACCAGGCCAGCTTCACAGAGTGAATTGGCATCCACCCTTGCCCCTTCGCTAAAACAGTCAAGCTGAGCAATATTAACGATCTGAAAAACTGTTTTACTCAAAGGGGTAAATCCACGTTTTGGTAAACGACGAATTAAGGGCATCTGACCACCCTCAAACCCACGTGCTATACTGCTGCCGGTTCTTGATTTTTGTCCTTTATGACCGCGCCCACCGGTTTTTCCTTGTCCGGAACCGATACCGCAACCCAAACGCTTACGTGTTTTTCTACTTGCAGGCGTAGGTTTAAGATTATTCAACTTCATCATCTACTCCTCAGCCTCAATGCAAACCAGATGAGAAACCTTACGGATCATGCCCCGGACAGCAGGCGAGTCTTCAAGTTTCACAACGTGGTTTATCCGCCTCAATCCCAAGCCACGCAAGGTAGCTTTCTGGTCAGCACGGTAGCCACTTCCACTTTTAAATTGGCGCACACGGATCGTCGCATTCTTTGCCATCTAAATTCTTCCTTAGCCTTTATTCTTACTGCGTCGCACGGCTATTTGATCTGGACTTTCAAGCTTGCTCAAACCTTCAAAGGAAGCCCGAACGAGATTCAAAGGATTACGTGAACCCAACGATTTTGTCAGAATATCACGAATGCCTGCTGCTTCCATAACCGCACGAATGGTGCTACCGGCAATGACGCCGGTACCTTCGCTGGCAGGCTTAAGTAAAATTCTGCTTGCGTCCTGCTTTCCAATCACTGAATAAAAAAGAGTTCCTTTACAGCGAGGAACAAAAATAAGTGTCTTACGCGCCTTCTCACCAGCCTTGCGTATTGCTTCCGGTACTTCCTTTGCCTTGGCATGGCCAAACCCAACATGGCCATTACCATCACCAACCACTACCAATGCGGTAAATCCAAAACGACGACCACCAGCAACAACCTTCGCAACGCGATTGATGTTGACAAGCTTTTCAGTCAAATCCAATTCATCAGGATTGATCATTCATTATCTCCTAAAACTTCAGGCCGGCGGCGCGGGCACCTTCCGCCAATGCACGCACACGACCATGATAAGGGTAAGGACCACGATCAAAGGCCACTTCAGTAATTCCAGCCTTGATCGCCCGTTCTGCAACTAACTTTCCTACAGCCTCTGCCGCAACTTTATTGCCACCATATTCTTTTGCCGGCTTTGTTTTGCTGCTTTTCTTTGCCTTTGCCGGAGTTGCAGGTTCCAGGCTTGACGCAGCAACCTTTGTCACTGCCTGGGCGTCATCAATGATCTGTGCGTAAATATGGCTTGCTGAACGGAAAACGCTGAGTCGCAAGCGACCATAAGCCTTCACCTTGCTGCGGACGCGACGGGTGCGCCGCACTCGGGCGTTATATTCAAAACGTTTATACGACATAATTAGCGCCTCTAGACCTTCTTTCCTTCCTTCATTATTACACGTTCCGACTCATAACGAACGCCCTTTCCTTTATAGGGTTCGGGAGCACGGAATGCCCGAACCTCGGCAGCAACTTGCCCAACCCTCTGCTTGTCTGCTCCGCTGAGAATGACCCGATTCTGCTCAACCTTTGCCTCTATCCCCTCAGGAAGAGCATATTCGACAGGGTGGGAAAAACCGAGGGAGAAGATAAGCTTCGTACCCTGCAACTGAACCCGGTAACCCACGCCTCTCAATTCCAGCACACGCTCGAAACCCCTGGACACACCGGTAATTGAATTGGCCAGCAAAGCCCGAACCAGGCCATATTTGGCTTTTGCATCGGGATTTCGAACATCAGCGCACTGAACCTGTAAGGTGTTCCCCTCCTGAGAAACGCTTATACCGTCAAACAACGGCGAAGTGAGCGTTCCTTTCGGGCCTTTCGCCAGCACACTAGAGGCTGAAATTGTTACCTCGATCCCGCTGGGAACATCAATTGGCATATTTCCGATTCTGGACATCAGTCTACCTCAAAATACCGTGCAAAGGACTTCTCCACCAACCCGGGAGGACCGCGCTTTGCTATCCGTCATGACTCCGCCTGAGGTGCTGACAATGGCAACCCCCAGCCCGTTATGAACCCTTGGCAAATTATCTGCGCCAACGTAAACGCGGCGTCCTGGCTTGGAGTAGCGCTTGATCTCCCGAATCACCGGGTTTCCTTCCTCATCATAAGAGAGAGTTAGGCGTAAATGCCGGTGGCCTTTATGCTTGTAGCTGCGCACACCGGTTATAAAACCTTCGCCTTTCAGGATTTCTGCAATAGCCTCAAGCATACCACTCGCAGGCAACTCAACTTTTTCAAGTCTCGCCTGCTGAGCATTGCGAATCCTGGTCAACATATCTGCAATTCGGTCAGTCATCATTGAACAGTGCTCCTACCAGCTGGACTTGACCATGCCAGGGATTTCCCCGGCAAGGGCCCGTTTGCGCAAACAAATACGACAGATTCCAAAATTACGGTAAACGGAACGTGGACGCCCACACAGTGCACAGCGGCTATAGGTCTGAACTTTAAACTTGGGTTTGCGCGAAGCCTTAGCGATCAGCGCTTTGGTTGCCATATCTTAAATCTCCTTTTACTTTCGGAACGGCATATTGAACTGTGCAAGGAGGGCGCGGCCTTCATCATCAGTTCTCGCCGTCGTACATATTGTAATATCCATGCCACGAACACGATCCACGGAATCGTAATCGATTTCGGGAAAAATAATCTGCTCTTTGACACCAACCGTAAAATTACCACGTCCATCAAAAGAACGCGGACTCACTCCCTTAAAATCACGAATTCTAGGAAGAGCAACATTGATCAACCGGTCAAAAAACTCCCACATCCGGTCACCACGCAGCGTCACACGACAGCCTACAGCCTGACCTTCACGCAATTTGAAATTTGCTACAGACTTCCTGGCCCGGGCCACTACAGGCTTTTGACCAGTGATCGTCGTAATATCTGCCAGAGCTCCATCCAAAAGCTTTGGATCCTGGCAAGCCAGACCAACACCCATATTGACAACAATCTTGTCGAGCACCGGGATTCTCATTGTATTATCAAAACCAAGCTCCTTTTTCAGAGCAGTGATGACTTTTTTCTTGTAAATATCTTTCAGCCGGGCCATTTCAATAACTCCTAGCGATCCAGCACTTCGCCACATTTGCGGCATATGCGTACCTTGCGCCCATCTTCTAAAAGCTTGGTACCCAGACGTACTCCCGCTTTACATTTTGGACAGAAATACTCTACATTCGAGATGGCTATGGGAGCTTCTTTCTCGATAATGCCTCCACGGCTATTCTGCGAAGGCTTGGTATGACGTTTTATCATATTTGCCTTCGCTACGATAACCTTACCTTTATCTAAAAGTACACGGAGAACCTTTCCCCTTGTACCCTTATCCTTTCCAACGGTTACCACAACCTCATCGTCGTGACGAATTCGCGTAGATAATATCCTGTTCATAGCCATCTCAAAGAACCTCAGGGGCCAGGGAAACGATTTTCATATATCCCCTTGCTCGCAACTCACGTGTGACCGGACCAAAAATGCGCGTACCAATAGGTTCACCGGCCTTGGTCAAAAGCACGGCAGCATTATCATCAAACCGGATAGAACTTCCGTCAATCCTGCGAAACTCTTTGGCCGTACGAACAACCAGCGCACGGGTAACTTCGCCTTTTTTTACTTTGCCGCCCGGTATCGCTTCCTTGACGGCCACCACAATCACATCACCCACTCGAGCGTAGCGGCGCCGGGAACCTCCCAGCACTTTGATGCATGCAACCTTTCTGGCACCGGAATTATCGGCCACATCGAGAACTGTCTCAGTCTGAATCACAATTCGTCCCTTCTAACCTTTAAAGTTGTTCGGCCCGGGAAACGATGCTCTCCAGCAACCAGGACTTGCGTCTCGATAAAGGGCGAGATTCAATAATCCGAACCTTATCCCCCGGATTGCAACCGTTCTCCGGATCATGGGCCATGTATTTCTTATGGCTTCGTACGGTTTTTCTGTACTGCGGGTGGATGAACCTTCTCTCCACTTCAACAACAATAGTCTTATCAGATTTGTTACTGACAACAATACCTTCCAACATACGTTTTTTTACAACGGTTTCTTCGTTCATGCGCCTACCTCTTGGCGAATACGCTCACCCAGAATTGTCTGGATACGCGCAATATCCTGGCGAATCTGCTTAACACGGGCAGGGTTCGCCAACTGCATACTGGCCTTTTGAAAGCGCAGCTTCATGTTTTCTGCTGCCAACTCATCCAGATTTTTCCTGAGATCAGCATCCGTAAGCTTTCTGTACCCATTCATCTTCATCGTCCAACTCCACGCCGTACGATCTTTGTTCGAATTGGAAGCTTGGCCGCCGCAAGACGCAAGGCTTGACGGGCATCTTCCTCGCCTACGCCTTCCATTTCATACAACAAACGGCCCGCACGAACAGCGGCAACCCAGAACTCCGGAGCACCCTTACCTGAACCCATCCGCACCTCTGCCGGCTTCTTGGAAACGGGAAGATCTGGAAAAATACGGATCCACACTCGCCCCTGGCGACGAATATGACGGGTAATGGCAATTCGTGCTGCCTCAATCTGCCGGGCAGTAATTCTGCCAGGCTCCATTGCCTTGAGACCAAACTCACCATAATTGAGGCGCGCCCCACGCATTGTCTTTCCTGTCAGGCGACGAAACTCCTTATGATGTTTGCGCCAGCGAATCTTTTTTGGTTGCAACATACCCGCAACTCCTTCTAGGAAAGGTCTTCGGCAATATCGCCGATCTTCTCGCCCTTAAAAACCCACACCTTCACGCCAATAATGCCGTAGGTGGTTTTGGCTTCAGCAAAACCGTAGTCGACATCGGCACGCAGGGTATGCAAAGGCACACGCCCTTCCCTATACCACTCTGTACGTGCGATCTCGGCACCCCCGAGGCGGCCGCCGCAATTTATACGCACGCCCTTGGCCCCCATACGCAAAGCACCTTGCACAGCACGCTTCATGGCCCGTCGAAAGGCCACCCTTCGCTCCAGTTGAAAGGCAATATTTTCAGCAACAAGCTGCGCCTCCGCCTCGGGCCTGCGCACCTCAACAATAAACACCTGGACATCTGCGCCAGTCATAGCCCGCAACTCCTGGCGAAGCGCCTCAATATCTGATCCCTTCTTCCCGATCACAACACCGGGACGCGCGGTATGAACCGTTACCTTGATTTTTCCAGTTGGCCTCGAAATAACAACTCTTGATACACCTGCCTGGCGCAGGCGCCCCTTGACGTATTCACGAAGCTGAATATCGCCAAGCAAAAATTTTCCAAACTTCTTGTCAGCATACCAGTGTGAATCCCATCCCCGGCTAATGCCGACACGGAAACCTACCGGATGAACTTTTTGCCCCACCAAGGACCTCCTTTAACTACGCTCGCGAACAGCCACTGTAAGGTGACTGTTACGCCGGTACCGTCTGCGTACACGACCCATTCCTTTGGGGCGGAATCGCTTCAATATTGCTCCCGCATCAACATGCACACGGGAAACAACCAAATTATCAACGTCCAAGCCGTTGTTCTGCTCTGCATTGGCAATAGCAGACTTCAGCACCTTCTCCAGAAGTCGCGCTGCCTTTTTAGGAGACAAAGCCAACATGGCCACAGCTCTTTCCGCAGCAACTCCGCGAATCTGATCTGCAACCAGACGAGCCTTCTGAGGGCTTATTCGCATATTTTTTGAAAGAGCACGTACTTCCGAAGCCATCTCTTACCTCTTCCTCACCTTTTTATCCGCACCATGACCATAATAAGTGCGGGTTGGTGCAAATTCTCCCATTTTATGCCCAACCATATTCTCGGACACATATACAGGGATAAACTTGTTACCATTGTGCACGGCAAAATTTAAACCCACAAAATCAGGTGCAACGGTTGAGCGTCGTGACCAGGTCTTGATCACACCTTTCAATTTGCCCTCCTTCGCAGCATCAACCTTCTTCTGCAGGGAGACCTCAATGTACGGACCTTTCTTCAGGGAACGTGCCATGAATTACCTCATTTCTCGTTACGGCGCCGCACAATATCACGGCTTGATTTCTTTTTCCTGTTGCGCGTCTTATGTCCTTTAGTCGGCACACCCCAGGGACTAACCGGATGTCTGCCACCTGATGTGCGGCCCTCACCGCCACCATGCGGATGATCTACCGGGTTCATGGCCACGCCACGCACAGATGGTCGGATACCAAGCCATCTCGAACTCCCGGCCCGTCCAATCTTGCGATTGGAGTGATCCCCATTGCCGATAACGCCGATTGAGGCCATACAACGAATATCCACTTTGCGGAACTCGCCCGAAGGAAGTTTCAGGATAGCCCGTGCTCCTTCCTTGCCCATAAGCTGGGCGCTGGTGCCGGCACTTCGTGCCATCTGGCCACCTTTTCCCTGCTTGAGCTCTATGTTGTGCAACAATGTTCCAAGCGGAATATTGGCTAAAGGCAGAGCATTACCAATACGTATATCAGAGGCAGGACCGGATTGTACTACATCACCGGGGCGCAGTCCCTGTGGAGATATAATGTAACGCTGATCTCCATCCGCAAATTGAACCAATGCTATATGCGCTGTCCTGTTGGGGTCGTACTCAATACGAAGTACGGTACCCGAAATATTAATATTGTTACGTTTGAAATCAATATCACGGTACAGCCGTTTATGACCACCACCGCGTGAAGAAGCCGTAACCCTACCCTTGTTATTGCGCCCGCCGCTCTTGGACAGACCCGCAGTCAATCCCTTCAGTGGCCGCCCGCGGTGAAGCTCCTTGCTAACCGAAGTAACCCGACCTCTCGAACCATTCGTCATGGACTTTAAAACTTTTAATGCCATTTTATCAGGCCTCTTCCATCATTTCTATGCTAAAGCCTTCAGCCAGACGCACAACGGCTTTGCGGCGGTCAGGCCGGCGACCGGAATGCACACCACGGCGTTTGACCTTGCCGGGCAGGTTAATCACCTGAACCTTCTCCACCTTGACTTCAAAGATCGCTTCTATTGCAGCCTGAATCTGCCGCTTGCTCGCATACTTCTCCACACTAAAAGTGTATTGATTGTTAGCCCCGGTCGCCTGGTAGCTTTTTTCAGTTACAAGCGGGCCCTTCAGCAGTCTGTATTGATCATAATTTGCGCTCATGACAGGCGTCCTTCCAGTTTATCCACTACCGCATCTGTCAGAATCAGACATTTGTATTTAAGAAGGTCATGCAGATTAAGCTGGCCGTCCAGAACTACCTTGCTTGACCGTACATTGCGAGAAGATAGTTGCAGTGCTGTATTATCTTCATGCAGCACAATCAAGGCATGTTCAGCACTTAGTGCAGTCATGGTTTGAATAAAATCTCTGGTTCTAATGGCTTCCATCGTGAATGCGTCCACAACGATAAGCGATCCCTTCTGAGCGTGACCAGATAGTGCCAAACACAGAGCACGCTGGCGCTCACGTTTATTAATCCTTTTCGAATAGGAGCGTGGCTGAGGGCCATGTGCAATCGCGCCATGCCTCATCTGTGCCGCCCTGGTTGTGCCTTGTCGAGCCCGCCCTGTCCCTTTCTGTTTGAAAGGCTTTTTGCCACCGCCCGATACTGTTGAACGTGTCTTGGTAGCGTGAGTTCCAGATCGAAGACCTGCCTGCAAGGCCACCAGCACCCTGTGAACCAGACCTGAGTCAGGGTCAAGACCAAATACAGCAGAATTCAGATCACGACTGCCTACTTTTTTATTCCCCTGGTCAACAATATCAATGTTCACTGGCTCAAGCCCCCTTTACTGTCGGACATATTTCAATAAGCCCGCCTGAAGGGCCTGGCACTGCACCCCGAACCAATAAAAGGTTTGCCTTCTCATCGATACGCTCAATAACAAGGTTATGCGTTGTAATACGTTTTGCTCCATAGTGACCAGGCATTTTCTTGCCCGGAAACACACGGCCCGGCCACTGACATTGACCCGTAGATCCCATTTGACGATGCGTCTTCTCAGCACCATGGCTGGCTCGTCCACCGGCAAAGTTCCAGCGTTTCATCGCACCGGAAAAGCCGCGGCCCTTGGACTGTCCACACACGTCAACTTTCTGCCCTTGCTCAAACATGGTCACGGTAAGTTCCTGCCCAATCTCATATGCCTCGCCTGCATCGATGCGAAACTCTTTCAGTCCACCCATCTCATCCTGACCAAGCTTGGCATAATGCCCCTGGATAGCCCTCTTCTTTTTGCGTTTTGCCTGTCCAAAACCGATCTGGATAGCATCATAGCCATCTTTTTCCTCGCTGCGACGGGCGATCACCTTACATGATTCCGCATTCAACACAGTTACAGGCACAGCTTCACCTTTTTCGGTAAAAACCTGAGTCATACCAGCTTTTCGGACAATCAGACCAGCAGCCATTGTTCGTCTCCCAATCAGATCTTGATTTCCACGTCCACACCGGACGGAAGATCAAGTTTCATCAGTGCATCAACAGTTTGAGGCGTCGGATTTTCTATATCCAGCAAACGCTTATGGGTTCGGATCTCAAACTGTTCGCGAGAGTCCTTATCCTTATGGGGCGAACGTATCACACAATACTTCGCTATCTTTGTTGGCAGCGGTATAGGACCGTGGACATTCGCGCCTGTGCGCTTGGCCGTCTCCACAATATCCTGGGCACTGCGATCCAGGATGCGGTGATCAAAGGCCTTTAGCCGAATACGTACATTCTGTGCCGTCATAATATTCCTACTTAATAATTTCTGTAACCACGCCGGCACCGACAGT
>CAYLYU010000019.1:0-9302 GCA_964387725.1 uncultured Zetaproteobacteria bacterium
TGTATAGGCCTGGGTGGCCTGAGCGCCGACTGCCTGAGCAATAACATTGACATTACCGGCCAGGGTGCCCGTTACGGTGATTGCCAATTGACCATTGAGGTCTGTTGTTCCGACCTGAGGGAAGAGAGTCACAGCACCTGTCAGAAGCGGGTTGGGATCAAGTGACAGGGTAACAGGTGTGTTGAATACGGGGACGCCCCCTGCATTGCGGACGGTAACGGTCAGGCTGGCGACATTACCGGGAGGCGCACTGGTCAGATTGGTCAGGTTGGTGACCAGGGTTACCGTTGAACCGACGATCTGGATAGGTATCTGGGCACTCAAGGGTGGAACTACTCCAGCCACTGTAGCGGTGATGTTGACTACCTGATTGGTAGGATCAACCGTACCCGATGAAAAGGTGACTGGCACCTGCCCGTTGGCATCCGTGACACCGGTGCTGGCTGAAAGCTGGCCACCGGTGGCCGTGAACTGAACCACCGCACCGGGGACAACAGCAAAATTCGCATCCAGGACCGTGGCGGTGATGGTAGCATTGTTGGAATTGTCCGACAGCACACTGGTCTGGGTCGTACCCAGAGATATCTGTGTGGCTGTGGAGGCAGGGGGAGGCACTGCACCCGCATTCAGGGTCAGAGAAACCGACGCAAAGGCGGCAAGACCGGCAGCATCTGTTACCGAAACAACAAGATTATAAATTCCTGCAACGTCATTCGGCGTGCCGGAGATGATGCCGGTAGCCGGAGCAAGCGTCAGGCCCGCGGGCAAAACACCACCGGAAAGTGCCCAGGTTAAGGGTTGTGTTCCGCCAGTTGCAGAGAGTAGGCCGGAATAGGCAATGAGATTGGTCGCATCCGGCAGAGCGGTGGTGCCAATGGTCGGGCCTGTACCACCACCTGCGCCGGGATCCACTGTCAGCGCAAATGTTTTCAAGGACAGATTCAGGGCAACATCAGTAACGCTAAAGATAAAGTTGAAGGTGCCTGAAGCCGTGGGTGTGCCGGAAACGATACCGGTAGCGGGATCAAGTGTTATGCCGGGAGGGAGAGCCCCCGTATTGATGGCCCAGGTATATGGAGGCACACCTCCGGCAGCGGCCATAATCTGAGTATAGAACTGATTGAGACCACCGTTTGTCAAAGGTGAAGTCGTCGTGATCGATACCGAACCGGTAACATCGAGTGTGAAGGCCATAAAAGCAGTCTTACCTGCGGCATCGGCAACGTTGATAACAAAGCTGAAGATGCCCGCAGCTGTCGGCACTCCAGCCAGAATGCCTGTAGCTGGATTAAGTGTCAGACCCGGCGGCAGATTGCCAGACTGCACGGACCAGATAAACGGAGCTGTGCCGCCTGTAGAAGCCATCACGACATTGTAGGCCAGGTTGACCACGCCGGCAGGCAGGGGAGAAGTGTTGGTGATAGTTAACGCGCCGGGAGCAATGCCCGGTGTTAACTCAACGGTTAGCTTGGCCGTTACCTGCGCACCCTTGCTATCCGTGATGGTCAAATCGGAAAAGCCGATCATGGTTAATGGGCAGCTCACTGGAACGGTAAGGACATCACCGCTATTGATCAGTGTAGTAGTGGAAAACCCTGTTATCTGTGGAAAGGACGAAAAAACTTGATATGGCGGGAACCCCCCGTTCACCTGATAACTGGCAGTAAGGGTGTTGCCCGCTGTACAGTTGCCGCTCCCGTTTCCATTGAATGTCAATATTATATCTGCGGGGCTGATGCTCAAGCTAACGCCTGCTCCCGAACGGGTGCCGGATGGAGCGTTGCCGCAGGCGGAAAGCACGAGAGCCAAAAGCAGGGGAAGGACAAAAAGAGATTTTTTCTGCAAGGTTTTCAGTACCGTAGACAAGCTACCGTGCACTTTCATATTCTCCCCCCTTCCTTGTCCATAGCAGTATCAATAATCTTCGGCGTCAGAAAGATTAATAATTCCCTTTTGGAATCTACATCTAATTTCTTCTTGAACAACCAACCTAGCAACGGAATGCGCATTAAGCCGGGAATGCCTGCAATATTTGTTGTTTTATCACGGGTATAGACTCCGCCGATCACTATGGTGTCACCATTATTCATGAATACTTCAGTTTCCACTCTCTGCGTATCGATGAGCAGGTTACCACCGGATACCTGGCCTGTTCTTGAAGGGCTATCCTTGGTTACAATCACATGCAGGATCACCCGATTGTCGGCAGTAATCTGGGGGGTAACCTCAATACCAAGGGTAGCCTTCTTGAATTGAACGCTGGTGCCATCCTGACTAACCGTCTCGTAGGGAATGTCCTGCCCGACATCAATCCTCGCTGTCTGTAAATTAGTAGTCACCACCCGCGGGTTGGAAATGATCTTGATATCATCATCGGCCTGAGCTGCCGAAAGCTCCAGATCCAGATTAAAAACGTTGCTGAATGAGCCCAGGCTGAGTCCAAAAGCACCCCCCGCGCCTGTGCCGACAGCTGCCGGTAAGTCAACCAGAAAACCACGGCCTCCGGCAGCATTGGTGCCACCGGCCAGAATCGCATCCACATTGTCACCCGTTGTGGTTAAGCCTCCAGCGCCGACTGCCGCTCCGCCCTGCCCTGCCCCTACGGCAACTCCCCCGGGAAAATTACGGCCGGTTTCAGTGTTAAACCCACCACCCCAACGAATGCCAAATTCCTTCTTGAAATCATCTGTAGCCTCAACGATGCGGGCCTCGATCAAGACCTGCTCCACTGGCCTGTCAATAGTAGCAAGCAGTCGTTTGATATCATCAATGGCTTTATCCGTATCCTTGATAATCAGGGTATTGGTACGTTTGTCAGTGAGAAAGCTGCCACGGGGTGAAAAAATGCCAACGCCAGTGGTTCCGGCGACTGCCTCGGGTGTGCCGGGAAGGCCGGTTTTGCGGGCGGCCTGCGCTTCTTCAAACATTGTTTTTACATCTTCAACCCGGGCATAACTCAGCGTAATAATCTCGGTTCTTAAAGGCTCGAGCTGTTCGGTGCCACGTAAGGCCTGTAACTTCGATTCATTTTCATCCCGTATCACTTCCATGGGAGCAATACGCACCACATTGCCGATCTTTTCACTGCCAAGGCCCCGTGCCCTCAGGATGAGATCAAGAGCCTGATCCCAGGGAACATCAATCAGGCGCAGGGTAAGTGTGCCTTCAACATCATTCGTCATAATGATGTTCAAATCGCTCATCTCGGCAATCAGCTTCAGGGCATTTCGAATATCGATATCCTTAAAGTCGAAGGTGACTTTCTGGCCCGTATAGGCAAAGCGATCCGAAACTCCCTTGCCCTCCTTAACAATGTCTTCCGGAATCAGATTAATTGTAAATATATTTCCACTCTGAAAAGAAGAAACACTGGATTTCTCCCTCAAACGAGCCACAACACGAACCCGGTTATCAACCTTGTAGGTATCAATTTGCCGTATCGGCCCTGGAAATTCACTGACATCCAGCGAACGCTCAAGCCTTTTATCCAGTTCGGCGTGTTTGATATCGATGATTACATTGTCACCCTTTTCCCGAAGACTGACAATGGGATCAGCCCGATCCGTCCGGATGATCAGGTGGGCAATCCGGTCTTCAGGCTGAAAACCAACTTCCTCGACCCGGATGGAGCTGCTTCTGCGTTTGGGTGAGATATCACCGATACGAACTACCATTTCAGCTGCTGATGCCTCAATCTGACGGTTCACTCCATCACCGGGCACCAGACCGATTACCAGTCGCAGGCGACCTTCAGCCTCGCCAATCGTTACATCACGAACATTCCGGGTGGAGTAGCCATAATGACCTTTGGGGAGCACGGAAGAAGCGCCCCACATATCAAGAATAAGAGACCGGCCATCTTCGGTCATGAAAATATTGCGATTGGCATCCATATTGCGCCCACGCAATCGAAGTTCGGTAACCTCCCCTTTGTCACGAACTTCAATATCCTGCACTTCAGCCTTTGCTTTTTCTGTAGATTTCCCGGATTTTGGAGCCTGAAAATGAAGCTCTAATTCTTTTCCCTTTTCCTCAACCTTATAACTCAGAATACGATCCATACTGATCTCAAGGCGCACACCGTCAGCAGAAACAAGCGGGAAAACACTTTTCACACCAGAGGAGTCATCACGCAATGGTTGAACACCCCGGCGCAGCGTTGATCCGGAAAAATTCAGAACAAGGCGCGGCGGGGATTCCAGATTATAGACCTCGTACATCAGGGGTTTATCCATAGCGATCGTAACTGTCTGCAAGGTTGAAGATTTATGAAGATGAATGGATTTGATTTGCTCAGCCTGTGCATCCGTGAAAACAAACGCCAACAAGGCTACGCTCAGGGTCAGCATGCTGCTGATAGTTGCTGCTTTCAATTTATCACCCTCCCGGCTATTAGCCTCATCTGCCCTTCCTGGCAGCCTTTAGCTTTTTGCGCTCACTGGCCTCAATAAAACGATAGGTCACCGCCAAACCCTTCACCTGCAAATTTCCGCCACCGCCATCCTGAATCTCTAAATCTTTTACATCAACAATACGCGGCATCTCTCCCACCCTGTTCAGGAAGGTCAAAACCTGCCGATAGCTGCCGGTTACCCTGAGATCAACCGGAACCTCTGCATAGAACTGCTTCGACACTTCGGGCAGCGGTTTGAATACAGAGAACTCCAGGCCAGAATCCTTTCCTGCCCTTGACACATCCTCCAGCAAATCAGGAATTTGTGAAGCCCTCGGTAGCATATTCAGAGCAACCTTCAACTCCTTTTCCAGCCTGGCAAACTCTTCTTTCTTTTTTGGCAAATCCCTGGCCAGTATCTTGTTCCGCTCCAGCATTTGCTGTTGATGCACCACATTCTTCTGCGCCTGATCAATTTCATCCTTGAGCGGCATCCAGATAAAATAGACATACAAGGCAAGCAACAAGACAACGGTTCCGGCCACAGCTGTTATCTTTTTCCACATTTCAAGGGCCAGAACAGGATTCAGAACATCAAGATACTTGATCATGACTGCCTTCCGGAGCGAACCGGTTTGTTAAGTTTCTTCTGCTTCTCTTCCTCTGGCATACTCGCGGTAAGTGTAAATTCGCGGACGGGCACGTCTCCCATTTTTATGCGGCGAATGACCTTGAGGCGGACATCATTGTATGTGTCTGACTGGTCAATGCCACGCATGAAATTGGCAACGGCCTTGTTACTTTCGCCAAAGCCGGACAACTTCATGATATTACCCTGATCAGAAACGGTGTTTAGCCAGACATTCTCGGGAATAGACTTAGACAGGGAAACCAGCCTGCCCAGTGACCGGAAGCGGCTTTGCTGTAACCTGTCTACCAGGTCAAGCTTGCTCTCAACGTCTTTCTTCAGCTTGTCAAAATCCTTGATCTTACCGATTTTTTTCGCCAGAGCCTGATTTTCCGCCCGTAGTGAAGTGACCATTTCATTCTTTGTATCGAGAATGTTTGTGTAATACAGGTGTCCAACTGCGATCATGACAAAGGTGATAGAAAGCAGACCCACAGCAATGACAAGATGCTGAAGAATCTGCCGGCGACGGCGAGCTTCCCTGTACGGCAGAAGATTGATGAAAATCATTTAGTCAGCCACAGGGACATCAAGCAAAAAGAGATTCGAAACGCTTCATTCATCAAAGCTTCTCAGCGCCAAACCGAGTGGTACAGCCATACGGGGGCCTATTTCATCGATATAGGCCTGATCATATTTACGTCTTGGAACGGTGATATTGTGAAACGGGTTAAAGATCTCTGTTGCAATACCCAAACGCTGTTGAAATTCTGCTGAAATATCCGGGATGAGGGCACAACCACCGCTCAAATATATTTTGTTTATCGGATATTCAACATTGTTGGCTGCGTAATAATCCAGTGACCGCCCAAGGTCAGAGATCAGCTGAACGTAAAACTCTTCCAGCACCCTGTCACCTATTCCAGAGAAGTTTTCCAGCTTGACCTGTTCAGCTGCCTGCTGAGAAAGGGTATGAGTTTTCATTATCTCCTGAGTCAAATTATCACCGCCATAAAACTGATCCCGTACAAACCTTGTGCGACCATTGCAGATAACATTGATGTTTATCATCGATGCACCAATATTTACCAGAGCAGCCGCATGTTCCTCCCCGGGAGAAAGCGTAGCGACTTTGTCAGCAGGTGTTGGCGAATGTATCAACCCAAAAACATTTTCCAGACAAAAAACACCGCAATCAACACACCCGGCTTGCAGGCCGGCATCGCTAAGGACTAGCTGGTAATCATCAATCACATCACGTTTACAGGCAGCGATAAGCACTTCCATGGAACCTGGATCGTGGGGATTTTCTCCAAGAATCTGAAAATCCAGATATATATCGTCTATATCGAAGGGAAGATACTGCTCAGCTTCGTAAGCAATCTGGTCTTCGAGCTCAAACTCAGTCATCACGGGCATGGCTATAGTTTTCATAATCACGGCATTGCCCGAAACAGCAAAACAAACATGGCGCGAAGAGGGCCGGGCGATATCAACTGCCTGCCTCAGAGCCTGAACCACAGCCTTTGAATCCATGACAGTACTTTCTACAATGGCACCATCGGCCAGAGGCACAATAGACATGGCTTTGAGCTGAAACCCTGATCTCGACCGAGCCAGTTCAGCCACCTTGATGCTGCTTGCGCTGATCTCTATGCCTACGAGTTGTTTAGATTTTTTTGAGAATAAGCCCAATTCCGCTCCAATGCTAAAGATATACTCCCACTTTGTGTCGTAACTTACTTATATGCAAGGGCTAGGTCAATCAAGGGAAGCGCATGATTATTGCAAAAGGTTGGTGGCATATTCGACCAGATCATGCAATTCCCGGTCAGACATTTCAATCGCCTGCATGTTACTGGTACGTCCATTCAGGGCATAACGAAAACTCTGAATAACATCTTCATTTGAAAACGGAAACCCGGATTTAGGATTGATAATAAACGACATCAGACCCAGTTTCTCTCCCTTCCAGCCGCCACTATTCAAGTGGTGACACGTTTTACACTTGTTCAGCCAGATATCTCTACCGTTAGAAGCAACTCCGGAAACCCTGGCTTTTGAGGTCACCCTGGCAACCCTCGGAGAAGACAATTCTCTGAATCCTTCTTGCCGATTCTCCACTGGCACCTTGGCCGGGTTGTCTGTGAAATGTGTAACACCTGCTGAATCGCGCCATTGATAGATGGTGTCTGCCACCGCGCACTGGATACACATCACTCCCAGAACTCCAACAGCTCCGCGGCCTGCCCACCGCACAAAAGCGGCGACACCGGGGGCCAGGCCATCAATCATTCCGTGACTTGGCATATTACAGTTCCATTATTTCAACTCCTGCCAGTAACGACGCAACAGCAGGCTCGAGGGTGTACCTGTTTTAAGCTGATCGAATGTATTGGCATTGTAGCTGATGGCAATCATGCTGAAATCGCTGGTTCCGCCATCTTCAAGAAAAACTCCGTTACCAACCAGCAAGGCCCCGTTGATATACTGAAAGGGAGCATATTTATCTTTTTTGGTCTCAATTTCAGCTGAATCCGGTGTATATTGCATGCCGGAGATGTTGGCATGGGCATGGATATCCAGGACCCCGCCGGCAAAGGAAAGGGCCGGCAGATCTTCCCATGTAGTGAGAAATGTATTGGGTATGGGGTTTCCGGGCGGATCGGTGTCCACAACTGTAGCAGTAGAAGTGTTCCCCGGAATGCTGCCGTTGTAGAAATCCATATCGATGGTTTCAGTCGGAACCTTGAAACTGGCGTAGTCCGTTTTACCGGGATCCTTTTTGGCCGGAAAAGCAATATTTATATTTTTCCCGCCCACAAGCGTAGTACCCTTGTTGGGCATTTTTCCCCACTCCTGGGGCTGCAAATCGAGGGCGTCAAAGGCAATCATCCATCCCCTCTCATATCCGCTGGGGAAATAGGCATGATATTGATCCTTGGTTTCCATACCGGACCACTCACCACCGTTGAACTTGGAACGTTCCCCGGTTGTCACCGTAAATGACTCGTTGATGACATCGTATTCGCTGGCCAGGCTTGAAATGATTGCTGCCCTGCTGCTGGAGCTTTTCGTGGCTGCCTCACGCATCCAGTATTCCCAGACATAGGCATCTGAAACCTTGGCGGCATCCATGGCAGTCTTGCTCCCTCCCTGACCACTCTCGGAAATCATATAAGCCCTCCCTGTTTCCAGACTATCCATACGAAAATCGCGCCCTGCAGTCTTATAATCTCCAGTCAACAGGTCGTTTACCGGATTAACCAGAATGGCCTCAGTCACTTTAATATAAACGCTTTTGCTGCTGGAACGTGGCAAGATCTGGTTGTTTGTGCCCTGTGTAGCATTATCGACATAATCCTGGCCTGTTTCAAAATTATCCGGTGTATAGCTTCCCTCATCTACATAGTCGTAGAGCAGCATGCCATAGACTTCAATGGTTTTGGCGCATGTCTTGTCCGAAACGCCATAATAGGAATTCAGTGTATTGGTCTTGCCCGGAACCGAAGCAGTCCAGGTAACGGTGCAGGCGGAACCACCGGGTGAGCTGAATTCTTTTCCATCCACACACCCGCTCATATAATCAGGATCGTATTGTACATCTCCCTTACCTGAAGTTGCATTTACCGGCACCATAACGCGCACAATGCCAAACATAGGATGACCGTTGTTAATGTTGCTGAGATACTGTTCAAAAGACATGGTTCCTGTAGGCTGATAGCCGAACTTGGTATACCAGCCGTCTCCATCCTGCACGTCCTCTTTCCATTTTCGCCATAGCTTGTTCGACATATAACGCAATCTGTCCAAATCAAAGGCTTGCCCGTTAAGTGAAAAAAGATCAAGGATAGACTCGAAGTTCCCCGAACCGGCAGGCGCAATCTCCAGCGGTTTGATCTTGGGACCACCGTTCCAACTCCCAAGGCGGTGTACGTAAGTATCAACGCCCTGCGTTGCTGTCGTTGTGACGGTCAGAGCGGCATTGAGTAAATCAGTATGATCCATTTTGGCTTCACGATAATGCACACGCCCATCTGAAGATGGAGTGGTATGATCCGAATCACCATTAATTGCAGACCAGGGAACAACGGGTTTGGCCCCCGTTAAGGGATAGTTCTTGCCCATGAAAGTTTCTGTATTAGTGACCACGACATTCGGATGGCCAGCCTGAGTATGGTCTACGATTGTATGATAGGTGTCGGTATCGTAGCTCTGGGCCACATAACTCGGGTTTGTAGCAGAACCAGCTGCACAAGCGCCACCTCCTTTACCATCATC
>CAYLYU010000019.1:9402-15530 GCA_964387725.1 uncultured Zetaproteobacteria bacterium
TTACCATCATCTTTACCATCATCCTTACCGGCGATCACATCCGGTGGCAAGACTGCTACACCCAAACACAAAATGAGAATAAGACTGATCACGAGCACCTTTTTCATCGCTAGCTCCTGTTATTGAAATGCATTGGTAATTGAGCCGAGTCCGGAGCCAAATCCCGATTGCACCACACCCATATGTTCACGCAACAGTCGTCTGGCATGACCGGAAGCACCAATCGCATAGGCCACAATCGTACAATCAGAACAGGCCCCTATGCCGGGAGCTGCATAGGGATAGGCCGGCTCGGTCTGGCTGAAAAAACTGGTGGCCCACACGGCAACCTGAGAGTTTTGACCCGTTCCCCAAGCATTGTTTGCAATGATATTCATTCCAGCGGCTGTTATTTCATAGACACGAATGCCGGGTGTGTTGGTAATCAGGGCATCTACGGCAGCCATGTTGGCTCCGAGATCATCCATCGTGGCAGGTGTCGGAAAATCTGTTTTCCCCGCACTGTTCTGAAAGAAATATATGGCTGAATTCGAACTTCCATCCACTACATCCTGGCCAACTAAAGTAAATTCAGCCTGGCCAGCCGGATCAAGCAACCAGTAGGCATAGGTTTCATTCAGACCCGCATTTGCTGCAGCCATGGCCTGCTCTGATTCAACCGCGCTTAAGGACACCTTGATCTCGATGTTGGACTTGAGCATAGCACCAGCCCCAAAGATGGTAAGAATGGCCAGCAGCACAATGACAGCCACCAATACAAATCCCCGCTCTTCCCGCCCTGTTACTATCACAACCACCTCCTTATTCGACTACTGGACAACGTTCATCGGGTGGACTTGAACATAGCGCCACACACGTTTATCAGTGGTCGTGTTTCCCTGCACATCCTCTAACACACCCTTTTTGTAACCCGCCTGTACAGAAATTTCGACAAGAATCGTATAACCGGGAACCTGGACGGAATTACCATCCGGGTCGTTAACCGTCCATTGCAGTAAACCCTGCGGGGCACGGGTATACCCAACAGGCGCCGAGCCGGGCACATCCTGAAAAACCCTGAAAAAGGTCACATTGGGCAGGATGCCGCTTGGATTGTCCCCTCCCGCCGTAATATTGACCGAATTTCTATCGTAACTAAGCGTTTGCGTAGCAGGGTTATATGTGTAATGCCTCATAGCCCGATAATTTTCGCCCTGTGCAAATGCGGTTTTCGTTGTAACTGTATCGACTGACTTTCCCCAGTTATCCAGATTCTGGTCCCAGTTGCGCAATTGCAAATCTACTGTGTTGCCCTGAGGATCATTTGTAATAGCTATCGGAGTTGCCGGACTGACCAGTGATGAACGCAAATCTTCGGCAATAAACTTGATGGAAAACTCCATGTCCTGAACAGCATCGATACGACGATTCTGGTAACTGTATTCGTTGCTCTGGGAGCTGAAATTCATGACCAGACCGGCAAGCATGATCAGGGCAATCATGGTCGCAACAAGAAGCTCTATCAGAGTAAAACCTGATTCAGGACAACGATCTGCCACTTCTTCCCTCATGGCACCACCACCCTTGTGCGCAGCGTAATGTTCTTTTGTCTGCCGCGTTCCATCCAGTTCAGACTTACTACAATATCTACCGGACCTGATTGCGTCGGATCGGGCGAAACCTGAAAGTCCGGGAAAGCTTGAGCATTCAGACTTGGAGAAAACATTGGAGCCTGACCCTGTATCGGGTTTGGCCCAATTTGACTGACAGCATCCGACCGGGCCTTTGCTGAGGTATAGCCGGATGTAAGCGCACGCGCTGAAACATTTGCCAAAACTGAATGGGCTATACCAGCCGCATCAACTCGATGCTCACTTGTTTGATTGGATCGCATGCCAACAAACAGCATATTAGCCATGGCAAGCATACCCACGGCTGCAATAAAGAGCGCCACCATCAACTCCACAAGCGTAAAACCCTTCTGATTCATTGACACTGCCCACCCGTACAACTGCGACGAATGTCCACGCGCCCGGTTACACTGTTCAAAACGATAAAAAATGTTTTATCGGCAGCTGCTGAGCTGATTTGAACCGTAAGATTCCCCGATGTGCCGCGAGTTGTAAAGTTGACTGTCTCTGCGTTGTTGGCTCCCGGACCACAAGCCCCACAGACATAGTCCTGAAGATCAACAGACGGAAATTGTTCCACCTCGGCAACAGGTTGAATTAATCCATCACCGCTATAATCAAAGCTCACGGTATCATTGTTGTAATCAAAAATGACCGCCTGACTGGAACGCTGGGAAAGCGCCCGCAAACGTGCCTGCTGCAGGATACTGACAACCTTCTCTTTGGCGGCATCCACACGCGTATCCTCTCGCCAGCGCGAATAAAAGCCACCAGAAACCGTAAGCAAAATAGCCAATATGCCGAGAACGGCCATCAGCTCAATCAGGGTAAAACCCCTTTGCCACACTTGCGAACTGCCCCCTGCAGGCCGTAAGCTAGGGTACATGCGCACTCTCCGGATCATATTATATTTTGCCATGGCAACTGCTATTGTAGCAGTGACTGCTGTCACAGGAACCTATCTGTTTTTTGACAGCGGTTTGCCCAAGCTAAACGACCTGACCAGCTACCAGCCGGCTTTAGCCAGTCGTGTGTTCAATACCAAAGGTGAGCTCATTGCCGAATACGCCGAGGAACACCGTATTCTTATGCCACTGGAACAGATGCCAAAACGGCTAATCAATGCCTTTCTGGCTGCTGAGGATGCGCACTTTTACACTCATCCCGGTATCAATCCTGTTCGTATTATCTCGGCAGCCATTGCAAACCTGAAGGCCGGACATACAGTTCAGGGGGGGAGCACGATCACCCAACAGGTTGCCAAAAACCTGTTGCTCAGTTCGGAACGATCTTATACCCGAAAAATCAAGGAAATTATTTTAGCCTACCGTATCGAACGCAACTTCAACAAGGATGAAATTCTTTATCTATACCTGAATCATATTTATCTTGGCCGAGGAGCCTATGGCGTCACCTCGGCAGCCTGGCGTTATTTTCACAAGCATCTCGACGAATTGACTCTGGCTGAATGTGCCCTGCTGGCAGGCCTTCCGAAAGCACCTGGCAGGTATGCCCCCCACATCAACCCTGCAGGTTCTACGCAGCGTCGAGATACTGTGCTTGGCATGATATCTGCCGCTGGCTTCGCTAGTGAAGATGAAGTCGAAGCAGCAAAGAGTGAACTTTTAAACATCAGTCCGTTGCCGAAAGCCAAGCTTGTAAATGCCTATGCCAATAGCGTGCTCCAGCAGCTTAAAGCACATTTTGGGGCGCAGACTCTTCGTCGCCAGGGCCTTACCATTATTGTCCCATACAAAACAAACGACCAGAAAGCCGCAATCCGTTCCCTCCGGAAGGGAGTCCTCGAAATAGAGCAACGTCAATTCTACCGCGGACCTGAAAACCACTTTGAACCCGAGCAGTGGGATGAAATATTAAGCCAATGGGCAAAGTCGAGAACGGACAACCCCAGACTGGAGGAAGAGCTTTTTCCGGCACTGATACAAAAAATATCGAGGAACGGAAAGATGTTTGTTAATGATGGCATTGAAAAGTGGCGTCTTCCCAAACCAAAATGGCAATGGGACAAGGATATCCCCCGTTCATCCAGAGTCTGGAGAGTGGGTGATCAGATCTGGCTGCAAGGTAACGGCAAAACTGGAGTGCGCCTTACACAAAAACCATCGATAGAAGCCAGTCTCTATGCCATTGATCTAAAATACGGCACTGTTGCAGCGGAAGTTGGCGGATTTGATTACGGCATGGGTGATTTTGACCGGGTTATGCAGGCCCTGAGGCAGCCAGGTTCGGCTTTCAAACCATTTCTATACGCTGCTGCCATGGACAAGGACTTTACACCGGCTACAGTTATTATGGATACGCCGGTAGCCTTTGAAAATCAGGTTCTGGACAATTTCTGGCGTCCTGATAATTATCGCAACCGCTTTGCCGGGCCGGTTACCTTGCGGGATGCTCTGGAACATTCGCGCAATTTGGCATCCATCAAATTATTACAGGATGTAGGCATCTCAAGTTTTCTCCGATCACTTGGCAGTTACCAGTTTGAGCGTAAATTCCCACCACAACTTGCACTTGCCCTGGGAGCAATAGAAGTCACTCTGGGCAAGTTAACCGAATCCTATGCTGTCATCGCTGATGGCGGCAAACGTTGGCAGCCGGTATGGATACAGCAGGTACAGGATCGAGATGGCAAAACCCTGCACCGCTCAGTAGCGGGGAACCGCTGTCAGGTTTGCCATGTCGACCCTGTTTGGGGGGTTGGTGTTGGCATGCAACCATCAGAGCAAACGCTTGACCCTGTCAGCGCCTTTCTGACAACAAATATGATGCGAGGCGTTATTGATCGTGGAACCGGCGTGCGAGCAAAGCAATTGGGAAGACCTGCTGCGGGTAAAACTGGAACCACTAATGATCAGGTAGATGCATGGTTTGTTGGCTTTACGCCCCAGACCATTACAGGTGTCTGGGTTGGTCGGGACAAGCCCACATCCATGGGAAGAAGAGAGACCGGATCGAGAGCAGCCTTACCTATCTGGCTGAATGTCATGGCCTCCATTCATAAAGAAAAACCCATCAAAGACTTCACACCACCTGAAGGAATTGAATGGCGAATGATTGACAGAAAAACAGGGGCCCCCGCCGACAGATCAACTGAAAAACCTTTCTTGGAAGCCTTCCGAAGTGGTGCCGGGTCTGCGGAGGAAGAAACGGGCAAGCTCAATACCACCCCCGAGGCCGGAGACAAGTCCGAAGACTTTTTCGACCTCGATCTCTGATTTACCCCGCTGGAACGACCTTACCACTCTTAATGGTGAAAACCCCGGGTATCTTGTGGCCGATGCCCTCATTGTCAAAGAGGACATGTCCTGTCAAACCGGGAAATCCGGTTTCATCCATCAGCCCTCGCAAAACACCGTTACCTTGCAGGCCAAGCCGACTGGTCAGCATGGCTGCAATCAATGTTGAGTCGTAGGCCAGTCCTGATAACTTGCTTGGAGAACCCTTACCCCATATCTCCCGATAGCGTTGAAGCAGATGCCTCAGTTCCGGTGTATTTCCTTCGGGAAATGGAATAGTGGAAAACCTTGCCTCAGACATGTACCTCCCACGATCGGAAAGCAAGTGTCCATCCACCCAGCGGCTGCTGCCATATAATTGAATATGACTTATATCAAGGTAAACCAGTTGGCCAGCCAGCAGGGACACTGTCTTGCCCGGAAGCGCCAGATACATGCTGTCAAAACTCACCGGCAGGCGTATCTCCTGCTCGGGATCGCCAAAAAGGGCATTTTCTTCATCCAGTCTGGCCAGCATGGCTTCATCATCCGTTGCCAGGCGAATCCGGGTCAGCGAACCACGGTAGTCAATGCCACTGTCGGGCAATTGCATGATATGCGCAATAGTGCCGCCAAGCGATTCAAACATCTCGGCAAAGACACCCGCCTCACGCTGACTGGATTCCTTTGCGGACTTGATCAGCACAAGATTTCTGGCTCCCTGTAAAAAAGCAAATTCCGCCATAAAACCGGCTTGCATGGATTGGGAAATACTGTGCGTGAAAAGCCATGGAGAATTTCTGGCCAACTCCACCTTGCTGGTCAATGCAACAACCGGTGTCGATGAGGAAAGCACGGGGATCAGCTCCTCAACACAATCACCCATGAGCGGGCCAATAACAAGAGCAACACCCCGCTCCTGCAAACTCCGGTACGCATTTTGACATAGTTCCGGCCTACCGCCCGTATCTTCAATAAAAAGGCTGAGGTTCCGGCTTCCTCTGGCCGATTCCGCAGCAAGGCGGATGCCGCGCAAAGCCTCTTTTCCATATCGGGAATATATTCCGCTCAGAGGCAGGATAACCCCGATTGAAGCTTGCTGTAGCGCCCCCTCGGACCAACTTCGAACCTTGGTATACTCGCTTGAATCAGGTGCATCTATGGCCAGAATTTGAAGAATCACGCCTATTTCTTCCATATTTCCGGTTAACAACCGATAACGGGCTGCGTGTTGCAGGAAGAGCCTGCCTGACTTGCTCCTGAGTAAGCCGGCTTTCTGCAT
>CAYLYU010000019.1:15630-20574 GCA_964387725.1 uncultured Zetaproteobacteria bacterium
GTAGCGCAGCATTAACTGAACACGCCTGAAGGCAGCCTCTTCTGCCAGAGGCGGTGGAGAATTAAGTTGCAAGATTAACATTTCTGCTATGGCCCGATTAGCCTGGCCATCTGCCTCAGACAGTTGCATCAGTGAGGATATCTGTTTGGAGCTCTGTGGTTCCGGGGCAAAACGCTCTCCGGCTCCGGAGAAAGTCGGCGCCATCACCCGCTTCGGTCCGCTGGTGCAAGACCCCAATATCAACAGAAGGGGAAAGAGGATGACCATTGCAGCCGGCAGGAAGGCAGGATAACGTCTCGATATCATGAAGACGGAGCATAATCAGAAGTCTGGAGTTGGCCAACTGTTCATCGTCGGCACACCCATCGGGAATCTGGAAGACATGACCGTCCGTGCAGTTGCAACCCTTAAATCTGTGGATCTGATTGCTGCCGAGGACACCCGACACAGTCGCTATTTACTGCAGCATTACGGCATCAACACCCCCATGCTTGCCTGTCACGAACATAATGAGAGGACCGCAAGCCGTTCGATTCTTAAAAAACTACTTGATGGCTTAAATATTGCCCTGATTTCCGATGCAGGAACACCACTGATCAATGATCCCGGCTACAAACTTCTATCTTTGTTGAAGGAACATCGCATTTCTATTATTCCGGTTCCCGGCCCTTGCAGTCTTATCGCTGCCTTATGCGCCAGTGGTCTTCCGACTGACAGCTTCTCCTTTTTGGGATTTCTTCCCAGACGTGGCGCTAGCAGAAAAAAGGTACTGGAGTCAGTTTCCCGCGCAGAATCTACCCAAATCATCCTGGAATCTCCGAGAAGGTTACTGAAAACACTTGCCGACCTGAAAACTTATTGCCCTCCCCCGCGCAGAATCTGCGTAGCCAGGGAGCTTACAAAATTGCATGAAGAATTTGTCGACGGAAATGTCGATGAGGTCATTGCCCATTTCCAGACGGGAAAAATCCTGGGAGAAGTAGTCCTCCTTCTTGCCCCTGCCTGCCCCGGGCAACGGGAAGTCAGTGACAGTAAAATTATTGACCGATTGAATGAAGAGAAATTGCGTAAACTACCGCCCACGGCCATGGCTCGATATATTTCGCAAGAAATGAACGTCCCCCGTGACAGGGTCTACAAACTTGTTACTCAGCTAAAAACCTTGTGATTAGTCCTCATTGAGTACAGCCAGGGGGCGCAAAGCAGAAGGATGTGCCGCGCGTTTTCTAAAGCGCCGGGGCTATAAAATATTGGCCCGTAACGTCCGCCTGGCCAGGGGAGAAATTGATATCATTGCCAGGCGTGGTGATATCGTTTCCTTTGTGGAGGTGAAGTCCAGAAAGAAGCACGATGATGCTCTTTTGGCTATGCACAAAGATAAATGTTGGCGTATTCGCTCTGCTGCTCAAGCCTATATCGGCCAGCAACCCCGTTTAGCAGCATTGCAATGCCGTTTCGATTTAATCATCCTGACCCCCGGGCATTGGTTTGCCCGGATTGAACATCTTAAAGATATTCTGAGGTAAGCGTTATATGCGTGACCGCATCAAGGAAGCTATCACAGAAGGTATCAGACTGCGCCAACAGTGCAGCCTGAACCTTGTTGAGCCATTGCTACAGGCAACCGAAATCCTCAAGAACTGCCTTAAGACAGGCGGCAAGATTCTAATTTGCGGCAATGGCGGCTCGGCTGCAGATGCCCAGCATTTTGCCGGAGAGCTGGTCAATCGTTTTGAAACTAATCGCCCGGGCTTGCCTGCCATTGCTCTTACTCATGATGCATCTGTCATCACCAGCATTGCCAATGACCTTTCCTTCGAGCAAGTCTTTGCCAGACAAGTAGAAGCTTTAGGCAATGAAGGAGATATTTTGCTGGCAATCTCCACCAGTGGCGATTCACCCAATATACTGGCCGCAACCAGTGCAGCTGCGGCAGCCCGAATGAAGGTTATTGCCCTCACTGGCCGGGATGGCGGCAAGCTGGGCAAACTGAAAAGTGTAGATACGCACATTAATATCCGGCACACCTCCACCCCCCGTGTCCAGGAAATGCATATCACATGTCTTCATATACTTTGTGATTTGATCGATAAAAGTCTTTTTGGAGGCAATCCATGTCAGTAAACCCCCTGTCATTTAGCAAATTAAGTCCAACTTCACTTCTGGATCGCAACGTTGAAGTAGATGGTGAAGATTTCGGGTCTTCCTACAGGGCCGGTGAAAGTTTCGCTGACTTCCTGTGCAGCCTTCCCGGCCTGGGCGTGTCCGCCCAACTGTTGCTGGCCCGAGATGCCATTGTTTCCGCCCACAGGCACGAGCAACGTCTCATCCTTGGCTGTGGAGCTAGTGCTATCACTTCGGGCTTAAACCCGGTCATCATTCATTTACTTGAAGCTCAGCTTGTGGAAGGGCTTGTCCTGACAGGAGAGGCTTGCGCCAAAGATGTGGAAATCGCTTTATCCGGTTCCTCCTTCTGTCACGGGGAAGATGATATTCCAGAGAGCCTCAGCCAGGGAACTGCAGAAGCTGGGCAGTTAATTAATGAGGCCCTTACCTTCGGAGCAGGCGAAGGCTGGGGAATCGGCAAGTCAGTCGGAAGGAAATTGCTTGATTCTGAATATCAGCATCTGGATCACAGCATTCTGGCAACAGCTTGTCATTACGGTATCCCGGCCACTGTACTGCCTGTCATTGGTGGTGATTCCTTTAATCTGCATCCCATGGCCCACGGAGAATCTCTGGGAGCCACAGGACACACTGATTTTCGAACCCTCGCCGCTATGCTAGCCAAGGCAAGCCGGGGGGTGCTTATCAATGTAGCATCGAGCCTGATACCCAAACTTTTTTTGCAATCTGTTGATGCAGCGAGAAATCTTGGTAACTCCGTAGAGAAATTGACCTTTGTGGAAATCAACCCCGTCCTTGCCTCTCCACTCGCTGAGGATACGTTTCGCTGCCTGAGAAAGCAGGACGGCCAGACCTTGATTCTGTCTGGCCCCATTGAAATTCTCCTGCCTCTGCTGTTTGCTTCTGTACAGGATGCTATTGGCGTTAGAGTATAACCGGGTTGCTCAATACTATTAACCAAGGGAAAAACAAAATGACTCAAGTATTAAAGATAAGCACATTATTGATTTCACTGGTTGCGCTGACCTCTTGTATGGCTACCGCAATCGTTGGCGGCGGAGCAGTAACCGGAAGTGCAGCTCATGACCAACGTTCCATTGGCACCCATCTGGATGATGTAGTCACGGCAGGTAAACTTCGTGGCCGCCTGATCGCTGAGAAGGATATGCCATCGCGCTGGGTCAGTGTCGAGGTTATTGACTCAAAAGTGATTCTTACCGGTTACCTTCCGGAAAAAAATCAGATTGACCGGGCTATACAAATTAGCAAAAGCTTCCCTGATGTCCATGAGGTACGCTCGGAAATCAAACTGGGCACACCAGGAGCAAAAGAACTTTTTTCCGACACCTGGATCACTACCAAGGTTAAGTCCAAACTACTTGACGACCCGATCACTTCCGGGTTTTCAATTCATGTCGAGACAGTGGATGGCAAGGTATATCTGCAGGGACTGGTTAAAAGTGACATTGAGCGGCACAGGGCAAAGGATATTGCCTACTCTATCAGTGGCGTAGCTGGTATTGTCGATTTGCTGCGAATAGAGAAGTGAAAACCAGGTGTTCCCTTACGTCGCCTTCTCAGGCTCTTAGCCACATTCAGCTATGCCGCAACAGTGGCAAAAGAATCGTTTTCACCAATGGCTGTTTCGACTTGCTACATCCGGGCCATATCGCCTATCTTGAAGAGGCAAAGGCGCTTGGTGACGTACTCATCATCGGCCTGAATGATGACAACTCCATCCGCCGGCTAAAGGGAAAGCATCGACCGCTCAATACCCTTGAAGATCGCGCCTGCATGCTGTCTGCACTGAAGTCCGTAGATCTGGTCATCCCCTTTTCCGAGGATACTCCACTGAATCTCATCAAAGCGATAGCACCAGATATTCTGGTCAAGGGAGGAGACTACAAACCGGATGACATTGTTGGTGCCAAAGAGGTACGTGAAAATGACAGTGAGGTGATTGTCGTGCCCTTTATCAAAGGCTATTCCAGCACATCACTGATCGACCGCATCCGGGCGCTGGATCCATGAACTGCATGTTTCCCTGTTTGGCCGTTGACGTACAATACAAATGGCCAAAACAACTATCACTTACTGGAACCCATTAAACCCGGGCAATCAAAACAAGTGGCAGGCAATTGACGGCCTAGAAGGAATCGCTGAAGAGCTTAAGCTTAGTATTGATAATGAATCAGGTGAATACACTCGTTTAACCCGCTTCTTTCCTGAAACCGACACAACACTATTTGGTGGCAAGAACCATGAATATCCCGAAGAGATATGACCTTCAGAAATAGAAAGACCGCCTCGGCGGGCGGTCAGCTGTGAATCAGGGAGGCTTCTTAAAAGAGATCGTCGAACTTCCCACGCATCTGGGCCAATACCTTCTGCTTGTGCTTCCGCAAGGATTGTATCTCGGAGGGAGTCAAGCGAAGGCAACATGGACTGACTTCAACGTCGCCCTCAAGCATCTTGAAAGACTGGCCGCAAAACTGGCATTTTAGTAGCAGCTCCATGCTATTCTATCAACTCCTGTTGCGCGTCCACTGGCACAATCAAACGCCCGCGATAGCCCCCCTTCCGTAGCTGCCGAATTAATGTATCCATATTACGCCAGTGCCGGGTCGCCCCTGTCCTGTTGCTGCATGCCACCTGGCCGCTACTTTTGCCTTTGAAGCTGATTGCCCATCCGGCATTATTATGTGTTGCCTCAATAAAGCCGACTCGTGTTGCTGCAATGGCGAATAGTTTCAGTTCCATAGTTGAGTTATCCCCATGGCCTATGCGGCATATTCTTTCCAAACCAGAGGCTTGAAC
>CAYLYU010000020.1:0-6078 GCA_964387725.1 uncultured Zetaproteobacteria bacterium
TAAATCTGACGAGACGAAGGGAGCGAAGCCCCCAACTACCGCGGTCGAGCAGGATGGCGCCGCCGTGCGATTTCCCCCGCCCTTCACGCCACTGATCGCGCTGGCGGTCGGTGTCGTGCTGCAGTTCGAGTGGCCGCTCACGCTGCCGGTGCACGGACTGCTCCGTTACGGGCTCGGCGCGCTACTCCTGCTGGTGGGGCTCGGCGCGATGGGCGCTGCGACCGGGCTGTTCCGCGAGATCGGCCAGGATCCGAAACCCTGGGTCACGACGCCGGCAATCGTGTCCACCGGAATCTACCGCTTCACACGCAACCCGATGTACCTCGGCATGGGTCTGATGCAAGCGGGGTTCGGTGTCGCACTCGCCAACGGCTGGGTTCTCCTGCTGGTACCGGTCACCTGCTTCGTGATCGCTCGGATCGCGATCCGCCAAGAGGAGGCCTACCTCGAGGGCAAGTTCGGCGCTGAGTACACCGACTACAAGGCCCGCGTGCGGCGCTGGATCTAGTTCCGCCCGACTCGCCCGCGTTCGGGACGCAGGCGCACGACACGGTGTTTGACCCGAACTCGTGCTCATCGCTGCATGGTGCGGTACGCTCTCACAAGTCGTCTGCCGCCTAACACATATGAGCCTCCTGCCTGTCAATAGCCAAGGTGGCAAAATGAAAAAGTCAACTCAGTATCTAAAAATCGTGGAATGGTCCGACGAAGACCAGTGCTACGTTGGCCGTTGCCCCGAACTTATGTTTGGAGGGGTATACGGTAAGAACGAGCAAAAGGGTTTCGCTAAGTTGTGTGCTGTAATTGACGAATGGATAGCGATCTCGGAAAAGGACGGCGATGAATTACCTTCAGGCGTGGCCGGTAAAAAATACTCAGGTAAATTTAACCTCAGATTGGGAAATGCATTGCACGAGCGGCTCGCAATTGAAGCAGCCAAAGAAGGTAAGAGCCTTAGCGCGTACTGCGCTGAAACACTCGAAAGCGAAATCGGCCGCTAACAACGGCATATTTTTCATTGAGTCCTATCGCATAGGTGCTATAATTAGACTTATTGACAGCACCTGTTTGGAGCACCAAATGAAAACACGATTTTCCCAAGATATTATTCCGTTGTCCGACCTCAAAATAAACCCAGGTAAAGTTGCAAACCAAGCAAAAGACTCTCATCGCCCCATATTACTTACAAGTAGAGGACGCGGTATAGCGGTTATGCAAGGTTTAGAAGAATTCGAAAACCATGAAGAAGAACGTGCTTTTGTAAAAGCCGTTGCTCAGGGTTTACTAGAGATAAAAGAAGGTAAAGTTCGAAGCCTTGCTGATACCAAGAAAAAACTCGGTATCAACACTTGAGAATATTAATATCTGATTCGGCATTTTATGACCTAGAAGCAATAAATGAATATTACCTTAATGAGGGTGTTCCTCAAATAGGGATTGAGTTTGTCAACGACATTATTAACCACGTCGAAATGTTGCGAGCCAATCCAGAAACAGGACGTAAAGTACCAGAGTTTAATGAAAACAATATTCGCGAATTAATACATCCTCCCTTTCGCATTGTTTATTTAAAAGAAGCAAATACTATTAATATCATTAGAGTTTGGCGAAGTGAACGGCTATTAAATTTAACAGACACACCTGCAAATAAAAAGATATAACAATCAATTAATGGCGACCGCATAAAGCACGTCGCATTATCTCAAACGTTGGGCAACATAGTCACGTTTGACGTTACTCACGCACGACATTAATATACAGCATGATCAGGTCATTCAAATGCTTGATACCCAGGCGCTATTATTTGCACCCATTAACCGGGCGTTAGCCACCTATAGAACTTCCTGCGTGATGCCAAACGGCACACACAAAATTCAGGAAGGAGCCATTATTTCTTAACCAACTCCGTTCGCTATATCAATAGCATGTTGGACCTTAACTGGATCACCCCAAGAAGGATCAATTGTACCGTGTTGATTTTCATGGCAGTGAGTGGTAATTTGATTGCCGAATACCGCAACGAATATCTGTGCCTCGGTGATTTCACCCGTGGTGCCGTTGATGATCGACATGGTCTGGCCGGCATAATCAACAAAGCACTTCTCACCGGCTTTGTGTATCTGGCGCATTGAGCGCTTTTGTTTTTTTGCCCAGTTCAGATAACGATCACAAAACTGCGAGTAACTAAAGCAATGGTTTGGGTATTGTTGCGTGTACTCATCCCAGAGCAATTACTTGGTGACGCCTTTACGTTTGAGCTCCTGGTGCAATGCCGACCACTCGGGCACCTGCTTGAGGCTGGATGTGCGGGTATCCGCCTTGGGATAAAACAGGCTGCCCAGGCGCGCATCGTCCAGATCGTCTGGCAACGGCCACGATAGCTCCAGTTCTTTTGCTTTGGCTAGCAGGGTTTGAATCGAACCGACACTAACTTTGGTGCTGGACTGGATTTGTCGAATTGACAAGCCGGCATGGTGCCGTAATCTTAAAACATCTCTGATTTTACGCATTGTTGTTCTCTTTGCTGGCATGGGACCCTCGAAAAAAGCGAGAGGATACCAAACCGGTTTATAAAACAATGCGTTGGAAAGGATTCTGGTTGAACGTGAACACTCATTCCGGGATGTTGAACACGGATTCCGGAAAAATCCAAAAAATGTTCAGCTTCAAACCGGAATGACCGTTCAACTTCAGCCGGAATAGGTGTTCAGCTTCGCCAGGAATGACTGTTCAACTTGGACCGGAATATGCACTCAATATCACAGAAAGCCAGGGCGACTATGCCAGATACGAATATGTTTTCACTCGATCAGGCACTGCGGCGCTGCTTAACATCATCAGCAAGCCAAACCTTAATCAGGGACTGGTAAGGCATATCACGTTTATTGGCCTCAATCTTAATATTATCTAATAACCCTTCTGGCAGCCTAAGTGAAATGGTTTTAGTTGAGGGTTTCAAATTTGACATTGAAACTGATTGAGCCTGTTTCCAGTCAACATAATCACTGGAATCATGCTTTTCCCAAAAGGCTCGCTCTTCCGCCTCAGTTTTAAATTTAGGTGTGCTCTTAACTTTGTTCATAAATAATTCTCTCTTTCCGATGCATATCACGAGTCGAAATAACGCGGATCAATGTATCACCAGAATGCAAGGTAAAGGTTATATGCAACAATCGAGCATCATTGGTTCTGCCAAGGGCATGGTAGCGATCTTCAATTTGGCTGTGTTTCTTATCCAGCAAAATCAGCAGTGGTTGGTTAAAAAATACTTGCTCTGCCTCAAATTGACTAGCAGCATGCTTTTCTAGGCTTTTTCGCTCGTTTCCAGCGTCCCAGTCAAAGCCCATAACTTGTTTCCAGTCAATCACTATTGTATATTACCATCATATACGTTAAATTCAAGTGCTAACGACTAAGGTTAGATTGTGAGAGCGAAGCGAACCACGATCTGAATCGTTTGTTGGATAAGCCCGTTCAGTGCGGAGTTGGGATTTCCTTGAAAATTTTATGGTGCAGGGCTCATATTAGCGGCATTAAATTCGTTTGTAATTCGCTTTCGCCTCCCTTGCCTTGTGGTGAGATAAAAGAAGGGAAGCGTTGTTTTGTGGGTTATCAGCCAGTCACCTGTATCAAGAATAGATTGCTGGTCAATGGGCTGGCACTTATCTCGCATTTTCCCGGCCTCGTTCAGGAAAGTCTGCCACAGGATATGTGAGTGATCAGAAATAATAAAAAACAGTAAAAACTCGAGCTCAATGAGTTGCTGACTGTGTTTGGCCTCGAGTAACACCACAAGCTTGTGAACAGTGATTCGGGTTGTTGAATCCTGTATGATGTTTTGATGAAGAAGGTTTTGCTCGCCGTCAGCGGTCTCTCCCCACAGATTCTTACCGAGTCCCTGTATGCCCTTGCGGTGTCACGCAGCAGTGCATTTATCCCCGATGATATCTACCTGATCACTACACTTGAGGGGGCAGACCGAGCCAGGTTGTTGCTATTATCAGAAAAACCCGGTTGGTTTCACCGCTTGCTGCGTGACTATAAGCTGCCGCAGATCCGGTTTGACGAACAGCATATCCAAGTGCTGGAGACCGCTGATGGTCAGCCGCTGCGTGATATCAAAACGCCTGAAGATAATGCGGTCGCGGCAGACGGGATCACCAATTTTGTCCGGGAATTGACCCTGGATGCCGATTCCATGATCCATGCCTCGATTGCAGGCGGGCGCAAAACCCTGGGTTTTTATCTGGGTTACGCCATGTCTTTATTTGGTCGCCCACAGGATGAGCTTTCTCATGTGCTGGTTTCCTCCCCTTTTGAATCTTTGCTGTCATTTTTCTTCCCGACTCGCAACAAAGAGATTATTTATGCCAGAGAAGGCAGCAAGCCACTGGATGCCAGTCAGGCGCAGGTTTGGCTGGCGAATATTCCCTTTGTTCGTATGCGCCAGGGCATTCCCGAAGTATTGCAAAAGGGCAATGCACGATTCAGCGAGGTCGTGGCTGCCGCATCGAAAGTATTTCTTGCCCCGTCAGTCATTGTGGAAACTGCAGCCAGAAGGATAACCACCTCGGTCGGAACGGTACATCTGCCCCCCGTTGAGCTGGCTTTTTATCGCTGGTTGGCGAAGCAACGCCAGACTGGAACCGGCGCGATTTTCTGTCCGGCAGACGGATGCCCGGATGTGGATAGCGGAAAAGCTTTTGTTGACAATTATTTGCTGATCACAAACAATGGCCTGCAGGGGCACGACAGAACCCGGGAGGCACTACGAGATGGGATGACCAAGGCGTATTTTGAGCAACGAAAATCTCTGATCAACAAGGCAATACGCCATGGATTGGGGGTCAATGCCTCCCCATACGAGATTACCCGCAGTGGTTCTCCTGGCCGTTACCGCTTTGGATTGTTCCAGCTCCAGGCAACGCAAATTGCTTTCGCCTAATCCCATGGCTCTTGCGCTTTACCCGCTGCGGGTTCGTTTTTCGATGCCGAGCGCTGCGCATCCCGGCGCTTATTCGGGGTCGGCTTGGCATGGCGCATTTGGCCATGCCCTGAAAAAATTGGTCTGTTTGTTCCGGCAGGACAACTGTGCAAACTGCCCGGTCAAGAAAACCTGTGTCTATACCACCTTCTTCGAACCGAACTGGTTTTTTGATCCCGAGGTCTCTAAGGGAGGCGTACCCGCTCCGTATACACTGTATCCGGTTCTCGAAAATGGGGAAATGCACCTCCATATGACGCTGATCGGGAAGCGGGTGCTGGGTTTCCTGCCCTTCCTTCTGCAGGCACTGCGACTGGCGGGAGAGGGTAAAGTGGCACAAATTCCCTTTGCCCTGGAAGCGAGTGAGTATTTCAATGGTGCCCAGTGGCAGCCACTACAAACGAAGGCTGAATCCTTGCTTCAGATTCCTGATTACCACCCTGGGTTTGTGTCTTTGCAACTCCTGACCCCGGCACGATTCAAGTATCAAGGCCATTTTGTTACCCCAACAACACTAACCCTGGAACGCTGGATTATCGCATTGCGGCGCCGCTTCATCAGTCTGGCCACTTTTTGGGGCAATGAGAGTGCCATGCGCACACTGTGTGAAGTCAGCCCCGCAGGGCCATGGCAGACAATCAATTGCCGCTGGCAGGAAATCGCACGGTATTCGAGCCGTCAGAAAACCACAATGAAAATCGGCGGTGTGGTGGGCAATTTTACTCTGACCGAAGCACAGGTGCGGGGCGCCTGGCCCTTGCTCTGGCTGGGCCAGTGGCTGCATATCGGCAAGCTGGTTACCATGGGCCTGGGGCGCTATAAACTCGCAAGAATCAATCAAGGGGGAACTGAATGACGAAGTTGAAACTAGAAGTGTCTTTTACCACCCCGGCTTTTTTGGGCAATGCCAAGCAGCAGGGACAATGGCGCACACCACCATTCAAAACATTGCTACGCCAGTGGTGGCGCGTGGCGGTTGCGAAGGATTGTAATTATGATGTGACTACATTGCGCGAGCGTGAAGCTGAGCTGTTCGGCAGTGCTGCGGGAGAGGAAAATGTTGGTCAAAGCAAAGTGAGGATTCGAATGGAGCA
>CAYLYU010000020.1:6178-13766 GCA_964387725.1 uncultured Zetaproteobacteria bacterium
GTGCTGCGGGAGAGGAAAATGTTGGTCAAAGCAAAGTGAGGATTCGAATGGAGCACTGGCAGAATGGGAGCTGGAGCGGCAAATTCTCATTGAAGAACAACAAAATAAAACACCCTGAAGTAAAGTTTCCTGTTGGCGCAAATCTCTATTTGGGGTACGGGCCGATCGGCTATCAGACGGGCAAAGGTGAGACCGTAAAGATGCAGCACGGGATCGCTCCCGATGAGACCAATACATTGCAACTCGATTGCCCAGATGATTTTAAAACCATTATTCAACTCGCTGCCTGGTTTGGCACACTCGGCAGCCGCAGCCGCAACGGCTGGGGTTCGCTGCTGATACAGGGAGAGGACATTAAAGATACAGGGGCGCTGCTAGCTGGCACACCAGAGATTTTGCATAAAGCCTCACGTCCATTAAACGAATGTCTGCATCTGGATTGGCCGCATGCCCTTGGCAGGGATGATAAAGGATTATTGATCTGGAGGAGCGAGGACTTCATTGATTGGCAGCAGGCTATGAAATATCTGGCTGAGATAAAGATTGCATTTCGGACTAAATTACCGGTAAATGGTGGTTTTCAGTATCGTCATCTGTTGGCCTACCCTGTAACACACCACACTGTAAATAGTTGGCCAAATCAGGCGCGTCTTGCCAATCAGTTGCGTTTTAAGGTTGTGAAGCATGATGGCAATTACTATGCGCTGGCATTTCATCTCCCTACTGCTTTGCCGCAAAAACTTGCAAAAAAACTTGGTCATCTGGTGCCTTCAGAACAGCAGCAATGCCAGGTCTGGCAGCAAGTTCATCGTGTGTTGGATGGCCAAATGAACAGGATCGGAGGTGCAGCATGAGCCATAATATATGGCAGGCCAAGCTCGCAGCGCGCATCCACGATCCAGCGGAAAAGGCACTGGTGCTACTCACCGACCCGGCAGGACATGAAGGCGGCACCGTGCGCACATTGCGCCACGAGCTGTTTGACAATGATCTATGGAGTTCGCTCAAAGGGATTGTGCAACAGGCGGATCACTGGGCATCGGCTGCGGACAGACCTCAGTTTCCACAGGATGAGAATAATCGTTTTGCCAAATGGGCGCAGGTGCGCTTTGCCGATAAGCCGGAACTGGTGCATCCGTTAACCGGAGATCATTACAAACTTGAAAATTTGAAAGATATTGATTTTCAGCAGATCAAGGCGGTAAGCAGTGATCATTTCAAGCAGTTGATTCAATACGATGATGCCGGAAAGGTGAACTGGCAGCGTACCCTACTGGCCTTCTGGCGCTTTGGCCCCGAACTGGATGCAGAAGGATTGAAGCTGCTCTGGCAACTGCTGCCTGCCGACACCCGCGTCCCAGATCATACCATCTGGTCACATCTCGATCTTACCTCCGCCTTTGCCGGAGCGATGGCAGCGGATCCGCATAAAATACCGGCGCTGCTGGTCATGAGCTTCGGGCCGGTACAATCGTTTATCGCCCAGGCGCGTTCCACCTCCGATTTATGGGCGGGTTCTCACCTGCTCTCACGTATGGTATGGGAAGGATTAAAGGTGATTTGTGAACAGTGTGGTCCCGATGCCGTGCTCTTTCCGCAACTGCATGGCGTACCGCAGGTAGATGCATGGTTGACCGAAAAGCTGGGGAAGTATGGCAGAGAACAATTCAAAGATGCAGCATGGATGAAGCAGCAGAGCGATAGTAATCCGCTCTATGCTGCGGCTCTACCCAATCGATTTGTCGCCATTGTACCAGCCGATCAGTCAGCAACGCTGGCAGCAAATGTTGTGCAGGCGATACGTGACTGGGTGCGGATTCAAGGCGAAGCCGCACTGCAAAAGCTCCGGCAAAAGTCGGGGTTGGATGATGCGGGATATGCCGCAGCCCAGTTACATCGGCAATTGGACGGGTTCCCTGAAGCACACTGGCTGGCTGTGCCGTGGTCGCTGGTTGAGAGTGACAAGGGGAATATCCATACGGAAAAACTGGAAGCCGCGTTGCGTCAATTCTATCCCGAAAGCGAAAATAAGCCGGGCTTTTTGGGCGGTAATGCCTGGAAATTACTTGCTCAAGAACTCAAGGTGGATGGCCAGCGCTTCTTCAAACCCAATGGTGGTGTACTCTACCCCGCACTATTTGATCTGCTCGAACGCGCCAACGCCGCAAGCAAAGCCTTGCGCCCGTTCAAACAGGCACGAGAAGAAGGTTATCGCTGCTCCCTGTGTGGCGAACGGGAATGGTTAGCGCCTGATAAATCCGATATCTTCTACCCGCCGGATAAACGTGAGGCACGACTTTGGCAAGGGCTTCCTGCCTCATGGTCACGCAAGGGAAACGAGCAACTGTGCGGTCTCTGCGCGCTAAAGCGGCTGTGGCCGACCCTGTTTGCTGATGAAGTTAAAATGATTACAGGCAAAGGGCAGCCGAGTCGTTTTGTGGTCTCCACCCATACCATGGCGTTGGCGAATGATTTGGCGGCTTGTAACAAAGATGTTTCTAAAGAACTGGTGAAGCAGTGTGAGGCGCATTTAGAATCCAATGAGCGCGTTGCCCTGCCTGCAAAACTGGCAAGTAAACTTAAACTAAAAGGGCGGCTGGAGGAGTATGCAAAATTGCCATCCCTGCTTGATGTTGTGCGCGATGACGAAAAAGATCGCACGCGGATGGAAGGGTTAATACATGACTGGCTGGAGCATAAACCAGAAGCCTACTATGGTTTAATTTTGATGGATGGTGACAAGCTGGGGGCCTGGCTAGCTGGAAATGAGGCATTCACACAAACAGCATACAAGGATTGCTGGCATACGCAGGTTCGGGTTAATGCGAATAACAAGGCAGCAAGCAACCCGGATCTGAAGCGCTATCTGGATGAGAAAAGGCTAACCTCACCAGCTCGACATGCCGCGATTTCTGCTTCACTGAATGCTTTTTCCTTGCAGTTAACCCGGTATGCGGTCGAAGAGAAGCATCATGGAAAGCTACTTTATGCCGGTGGCGATGATGTCATGGCGATGATTCCGGCAGGTGAACTCACTTCCTGCATGTTGCTGCTGCGCCTGCTTTATAGCGGTGCGATATGTGAACACGATGCCAATGCACTACGTCAGGCAGCCAAACTTCCCGAGGGCGTAAAACTGGATCAGGGTTTTGTACATTATAAAGGGCGCTTGATCCGCTTGATGGGAAAGAAAGCAACCGCTTCAGCCGGTGCTGTATTGGCGCATCATACAGCACCCTTGCAACGGGTATTAAAGGAGCTGCGCGCAGCGGAATCTACAGCCAAAAATAAAGGTGATCGAGATGCCTTCTCCATTCGAATTCTTAAACGCGGTGGCGGCACGGTTAGCACAACAGCCAAGTGGTTCGCTCAGTCAGAAGAGATCAAACACCCCATCCTGTTGCTGCAACAGTTGGCGCAGGCGCTAGGGGGTGAAAAGCTGTCACGCCGTGCAGCATATCACGCCCAGGCATGGGTTCGGGATTTACCTTCGCGTTCCCTGTTTAATGAAGAAGCAATGTTTGCACGCATGCTAAAGGCCAATCTGCAACGACAATTCAAGCAGCAGCACGGTAGTGAACGCGATATCGTCCTGGCAGGAGAACTTGCAGTGTTGGCATGTGACGCGGGTAAAGCAGATGAATCACGATGGCTGGAGGGTTTCCTGTCAGTAGCCGAATTTCTGGGTCGTGAAGGCCGTATGGGAGATCATCATGCATCCACTGATTGAACAGCACAGAGAAGATATCTTGCGACTTGCTTATGCGCACAAAATCACATCAGTTTATTTGTTTGGTTCTTGGGCGCGTGGTGATGACACCGCAGAAAGTGATGTGGATTTTTTGGTGAAACCCGGCGTAGGTGCAGGCGGTTTTGATTTGGGTGGCTTCCTCATGGATGTTCAGGATCTGCTGCATCGCAAGATTGATGTGGTCACAGAAAGGTCCTTGCACCCCCTGATTCGAGAACGCGTCATGCAGGAAGTGCAACCGCTATGAATACAAAACCAGATATCGTTTATGTTCAGCATATTCTGGAATGCATCGAGCGCATTGAATCGTATGTCGATGGCGGTCTGGATGCCTTTTTGCACACGCCCATGATGCAGGATGCCGTGATTCGCAATCTGCAAATCATGATGGAGTCGTCGCAGAAAGTTTCCTCTGATCTGAAACTGGCACATGCCCATATTCCATGGCGGACAATGGCTGGTTTCCGCAATATATTAACCCACGATTATCTGGGTGTTGATGTGCTGATTGTCTGGGATGTTGTCAGCAACGAACTGCCCGCACTGAAACGATATTTTGGTGCATTGCGAGATGCCATGGGGAGTGATGGACAATGAGAAACCTATTATTGATGCCTTTGGATGTGTTGTATCTGCGAGGCAACAAACTCTTTGGCGCTGCCGGTGATGATGCGCTGGCGCAGATGCCACCGTGGCCATCTGTTGCAGCGGGTGCGATTCGTTCGCGCATGTTGGTGGATCATAATGTCTGTTTGCCGGATTTTGCCAGAGGCAAGGCTACATTGCCAGGTGACCTTGCCGAAGTGCTGGGAACGCCCAAAGAGCCAGGCTCTTTTCGCATTGCCTATTTTGGTCTGGTCAGACGGGATAAGGATCACATCGAGCCACTGTTTCCGTTGCCTTCAGATATGGTGTTGTTCAGCAATGAAGATGACAGTCTGGATGTTGTACCGCTTTCGCCGCAATCCCTGCCTGATGGCATCAGGGCTGAAACGCCAACACCTTGCGTACCCGTGATGAAGACGGTCAAACAGCGCAAGCCGCTGCGAGACTATTGGTTGAATGGTCGCGGTATCGCCGCCTATGTGCGGGGCGAATTGTTGCATCAAGAGCACCTGATCAAAACGGACAACCTGTGGAAAGTTGACCCCAGGTTGGGTATTGCACTGGATGAGGATCGGCGCACTGCTGCATTGGGAAAGATCTATACCACCGATGCCATCGACATGCATCCGGAGGTTGGTTTTATCGTGATGATTGAAGGCGCTAAAGAGCTTTTGCCAACGGATGGCTTGCTGCGTTTTGGTGGCGATGGACGGGCAGTTGAAATCAAACCCTGTGAATGTGCCTGGCCGCAGACGGATTGGCAGGAGATTAAACAATCGCGATGTTTCCGTCTGGTGCTCACCTGTCCAGGTATCTTCGACAACGGCTGGGTTTTGCCGGGAATGCAGCCGAATGGCCGCTGGTATTGTGGCACGGGTTCAGCCCGTCTGGTTTCTGCGGCACTATCGCGTTGTGAAGTAATCAGCGGTTGGGATGTTGCCTGCCATCAACCCAAACCCGCGAGCCGCGTGGCCCCAACGGGTAGCGTCTATTGGCTGGACGACTGGCAGGGCGATATTGAAGCGCTGCAAGAGGCGGCACAAAATGGCTTGCCCTGTCATGACGAGATGCGGCGAGCAGAAGGATATAACCATTGTATGATCACAAGCTGGATGAAAGAGGAGTAAGTCATGTTTGAAGCAAGTAAAGCGATGTTTATTTACTGCACCTCACCGGTTCATGCCGGAGCCGGGCAGGCCTTTGGCCTGATTGATAACCCGATTCAGCGCGAACGCCACACCGAACACCCGGTGATTGCCGGTGCAGGGGTGAAAGGTGCGTTGCGCCATCACCTGTGGCGCAAATGGGATCAGGGCGATGGCGAGCAAACACGCGATCTGCTCGCCCGAATTTTCGGCCCGGAATCGGGGGAAAATTCTGCTTATGCCGGAGCGATTAGTTTTTCAGATGCCCAACTGGTTGCATTTCCGGTGCGCAGCGTAAAAAATGGTTTTGTCTATGCCACTTCGCCGTTGTGCTTGCAACGTGCGAAGCGCTTGTTGCATATATGTGGAGAATCCGTGGATTGGGATATCCCTGAAGTTAAAGAAGGACAAGCCTGTTTGATTAACAAAGCATTGTGTAGCGACAATGACCTATTATTGGAGAGTCAGAAATTTACGGAAAAACAGGATGGAAATAGCGAGGGGTTGAAAGCTGTGGCGGAATCACTGGCGAGTCTCGCGCTACCGGACAGCGATGCCTTCCAATACAGCGATGCCTGCCAATATTTCCGTGAGAAATTGAAAGTCGATCTGGTACTGCTTTCGGATACCGATTTCTCCTATTTTGTGAAGCAAGCCACAGTAGTTGAGGCGCATGTGAAGATTAGAAATGATACGGGAACAGCCAAGGATGGTTCCTTGCACTACACCGAAAACCTACCGCCGGAATCCATCTTGCTCTCTGCGGCGATGGCGTCAGTGGAGCGGCAAAAAGATGGCCTGATGGCGGAAGCTGTGCTTTCCCCGGTGGTAACGGCATTGAATGGCGCTTTGGTGCAGTTGGGTGGCGATGCCACCACCGGGCGCGGACAGGTGACGCTCGCATTCACGGGAGAAAATCATGGTTGATCTGGATCAGAAACGCGCCGCCTTTGCCTGGAAACGGGTGGAACAAGCAAAAAATAAAATGCCAGAAGGCAAATACAGCGATTACAAGAATCTGGCCAAGGGAGCACCCGCTATGATCATGAATAATGGTCTGATGCAGACGCTGGCGTTTTACCACTCAAAAGGGAAGGAACATCACCAATTGCTCGGCGATGATTTGGTTGCATGGATGAGCCAGGAGTTTTCAATGCCGACAGGTTATAGGGAATTGATGAACAAATTGTTTGAGGCAGATAGCTCCAGCTATCGCCGTGCAACGGAAGAAAGCATGCACCTGTTGCGCTGGCTGCGACAGTTTGCAGACACGGAAATCACTTCATCATGAAAGCCGCCACGCCTAAATATATGCGCGCTATGAATCAGTCGGCACCCGGTCATCGCTTTGCTCTCTACTTTCCTGTGTGGAACTACAGATGGGAGATCATGAAGGATAAAAAAACAGAGGCGGCAGGCAAAGTGTTGTCATTGCAGCCCGATGATAAAAAACGAATGGCATCATTGGCCGAACGCCAGCAGGCTTTGGCGTTGAGCCTGGATGATGCATTGTCAAGTCACTATGCCATATCAACCGCACCTTTTGTCACCGGCATGGGCTATGAACACCCATTGGAAAACGGCTTCGCTTTTTTGAATCCGTATGGCCTGCCTTATCTGCCCGGTTCATCGGTCAAGGGCGTACTGCGCCGGGCGGCGGAAGATATGGATATCGATGCAGCCGTTGTGAACGAATTATTCGGCAGTAGCGCGGCAGATGGCAGTCAGGGCGCATTGAACTTCTGGGATGTGTTTCCGCAAGGGCAATTGGCCCTTGATATTATGACCCCGCACTATGGGGATTATTATCAGGGAAAGGCTTCTCCCCATGATTCAGGTCAACCCAATCCCATTGTATTTCTAACGATCGCCCCGAAAGCGCGGTTTGCTTTTCATGTGGAAATAATCCGCAAGTCCGGCATCCTTGATTGGCAGGTCATGCTGGAACAATGCTTTGATCACGCCTTCGACTGGTTGGGCTTTGGTGCCAAAACTGCGGTGGGTTACGGTGCAATGATGCGTGACCAAGATGCTGAAGAAGCCATCAAAAAAACGCGAGCCCAAGCAGCAGAAGAGGCTCGCAAGG
>CAYLYU010000020.1:13866-20152 GCA_964387725.1 uncultured Zetaproteobacteria bacterium
GCTGAAGAAGCCATCAAAAAAACGCGAGCCCAAGCAGCAGAAGAGGCTCGCAAGGCGGCGATGACTCCGTTTGACAGAGAGATGGAAGAGATACTGGCCAGAGACGATTCTTTTGCAATCGGGGAATTGATGAAATGGCTGGAGTCCGGCCGGTTGGAAAGTGATGATGATGTTCACACTACCGCCCGCAATTTAAAACAGCTTCTGGAACATAATAGATCATGGCTGCCGGAGTACACAGGCAAGAATAAAATCAAAAAGAAAAAACATGCGCGTACTTTGAAAGTAATGCATTATCTTCCCGAAAGTGATCTCTGAATAATAGCACTACAGGCGCAGGGAGCAGCAACATGCAGACAGTTAAATTGAAAGTAAATATGATGAAGTCGTACAAAGTCCGTCCATGGGCGCGATGATAACTTTTTACGAAGTCATCAAATATTACCCAGGATCATCGCCTGGACGGCACTGTGCCTAGCGATGTGCTCAGGAAGATGCATAGGTCGTTGTTTTGTATAGCAATATTTTCGACGCAGAAGATTCGGGGATCGAGCATTTATAGCAGACTGTTGAAATACATTAAGCCTGAACGGAATAGCTGGGATGATTAACCATGATTTATCTTGATAGCTGCATTCTCATCGGGCTAATGGAATCGCCATCATTACATCTGGCAACTGCGATTGAACATCATTGCAGTATGTTCTGGAGTTTTGATCAGCGCTTATTGTCCATAGCCGAAAAGTATATCTCCGTGTTTCCGAAACCATGAGCGAGCAAACCGTGATTCTAATTTGCACTGTGGGCGGCAGCCACCAGCCAATCGTTCAGGCCATAAAAGAACTGAATCCTGCGCAGGTCGTGTTTATTTGTTCGGAAGATAATGCTGCCACCGGAGCTAAAGGTTCTTACACGCAGATCGAAGGCAAGGGTAAATGCATCAAGGCAAACCGGGATGAGAAAGCTCACAGTCTGCCCAATATTCCAGCCCAAGCGGACTATTCAGGCCAGATGGAAATTCTTCGCGTGCCTGCCGATGAGCTTAACGTCTGTTTTGAAAGAATAGATCGGAAAATGGATACATTACTGAAAGAATTGCCATCCGCACGCCTGATTGCAGACTATACAGGTGGCACAAAAACCATGACAGCGGCGCTGGCTATGGCTGCAATTGAGCATGACGGCGTGCAACTCCATCTGGTGACAGGGCGCAGGTCCGATTTGGTTCGAGTGCGCGATGGTTCCGAAGCAGGCATTTGGGCATCGGTGGAAGGGATTCGGCTCAAAAAACGGATCAGCGAGTCGCTGCGCTTCTGGCAGAATTATGCCTACGCCCAAGCTAGCGATGGACTGCATCGCATTCCAATGCCTGAGCAGGCACGATTGCGAAGCGCGCTGTTGCGCGCCCGTGACCTCAGCGCTGCCTTTGCCGCATGGCACCGCTTTGATCATATCAAGGCGCATGATCTATTGCGGGAATATCAGTCTGCCCTGGGTAAAATTGGAAAATATATCGGCATCGCCAGCCGATTGGCCAATACAAAGGCACGCAACCATGAACCGGCCAGCATCTTCGATCTCTGGCTCAATGCGGATCGGCGCGGCCAACAGGGCAATCACGATGAGGCGGTTGCAGTGTGTTATCGTTTGTGGGAACGAACTGCGCAGTGGTTACTGCACACCTATTGCGATATTGATACGTCCAATATACGTGCTGATCAGGTGCCCGATTCCATGCAGCTAACGTGTATGGCTGACGGAAAATATCAGGCGGCTCTATTTGCCGCATGGGAGTTACTACAAAGATTATTGCCGGATTCTCCCGCAGGTCTGTTTTTTTCAGAACAGAAAAAACAATTTCGGGATATTGCCCAGATACGAAATCATTCGATTCTTGCACATGGATTTAAGCCAATCTCCTGTCCGCAATGGGAAAAGATTGATGAATGGATGCAGGATCATTTTCTACCCATGCTGAAGCAGGAGTTTACCCGCGTGAACTTCAACTCGCTACCGCCACAACTGTCCAATCAATTTCCCCCGGTAGAGTAGCTATGCATATCCCCGCCTGGCCATATCATGATCCGGGTAATGTGCGCCTGCCGATGGGTTTGGGTGTGAGCGCCATCCCCTTTGTGGATTTGATTGCCTGAACCCGAACGAGAATTTATAGTAATGTAGACACGATGTCACCGATATTCCTGATTCGTTCTCCATACACCACAGTGATGCGGCTGTCTCGGGCCTTTTCCACAACGGATGGGTTCGAGATTGGAAACCGGCAGGCAAGAACAGCAATGCCGAATAGTCCGAAGAGATGGTCACGGAGAGTGGCCAGTTTATAGATATGATCCTGGGTGACCTTGCCGGCCTTGCACTCGATAATGGCCCCTTTCACTCCCCTGATAGCGACCACGTCAAGTTCGTTTTTATCCGTGCGCGGAGATCGCCTGCTGCGGATATGAAAGCGGCGCATTATCCTATCCGACAGTGTCAACACAACATTCATCTCTGCCGAATGAATGTCTTTGTGATTCTTTAAGCTGGTGAAGACAAACTCTTCCAGCCACCCACCAGTAAAATAACCACCACCATCGTGGTGGTCAGGCAAGTGCCATAATCTACCGCCCGGTGCCGATACCCGAATGCCGTCTGTTGGTGACCACGAAATGTTGCCTGGTCTGCTTCGATAGTTGAACTTTAGACTGTGCTCTTGTTTGGCCTGCATCCTGCCCTTGTTTCGGTCAAACATGGCGTGCTGCTGGCTGAACACAGGATTAAATCTTTTATCAAGAAGTGCTTCTGATAAGCTATATCTTTCTTCGGCAGCTTGCAAGATCGTAGTGGTTGAGTCAAAAAGAATCTCACCCGCCAGCCCTACAAAATCCTTAAAATTCGCGACAACCCTGATGCTAGCCTTGCTCAGTTTATACGACCGACCCTCTTGGGGTTCCGCGAAGATGATTTCGTTGTGCTCGGTATCAACATACGCCAATTTGATCTTCTCGCGACCTCCCTCCAATACGGGAAGGGCCGCAGCCAGTGACATCAGTTTCGTGCCTCCGGTGAAATTCACCGTGATGTCCGAATCATCCGGGAGCTCATGAAGGAGCTTTTTTATCCGTTCGCTGTTGGCCTTGAGTCCATAAGGGGAAATGGGTTCAACTTGGTGTGGAACACCGGTGATGTGCTGCATACGATCGCTTTGCAGTTTGAAATCATCGGTCACCATGGCAATAACGCGGTCGGGTCGCAGCTGTTTCACTGCGATATAGTTCGGCATCGTTTGGCGACTTAGCAGATTGACAAGAATTCTTTCAGCCATAATATCAGTATTCCTCCCAGAAAATTATCTTTAGAAAAATCCCATAACCCACATCAACAACCACAAGTTCTTGGCCTATTTTCCAATGGGATGAATTTCTTAGTGGTTTGGGTATGATTACTTGGCTTTGCTAGACAGCCTGGTGATATTCATGGATACGCCCGCCACAAGGCAAGCATAATATAAGAATTGTAGTGGTGCGTATGATTCTTGTCGATTGTATTTGGCTTGGTAGATCACAAGCTTGTGAAAGCTGACGAGGTGCTGTCGTTCATGCCATGATCCCGGCATGACCAGACATTTTTATCTAGCAGCCTATGATGTCGCTGACCCGAAGCGTTTGCGTCGTGTGCTGATCATCGTCAAAGGTTATGCCACAGGCGGCCAGAAGTCGGTGTATGAATGTTGGCTCAGCAATACAGAACGAAAAAAACTTCTGCATTCAACAGCCCAGGCCATTCATCAGCACAAGGATCGGTTTTTTCTGCTGCGCATGGACCCGCGCAGGAAAACTACGTTACTGGGTCTGGCTCAGCCGCTGGCTGATCCTTATTTTTATTACCAGGGCTGAACATGCAGACCCTGGTGATCGATCACAAAGAAAGTCAACTTACTTTGCGCGACCAACGGGTGCGTATCGAGGTGCCTAATCAGAAGCCTCAGTTTGTCCCGGTCGCAATGGTCAGTCGCTTGGTCGTGACCACCAGAGTCTGGTTGCATACTTCTGTGATCGGTGCGCTGACGGCTGCCGGGGCGAGTATTCTTGTTCTTTCCCCAAGAGACCATCGTAAAACAGCAATTATCACTCCGCCTCTTGGCCGGGACCACGCCTTACGACTACAACAATATCGTTCAGCTTGTGATGCTGAAAAAACCGCGATGATTGCCGCCGCAATTGTTGGCATGAAACTTCGCGGGCAGTTGCGGACATTGCGCAAACTCAATACCAGAAAGGTTGCATGGAGAGCCGCAGTGCGTGGTATTTTGGAACTGTTGCCACGACTTGCCGAACCTTGTGCTCTGGAGACGATTCGTGGAATTGAAGGCGGTGGCGCTGCAATGTATTTTAAAGCACTCGGTGAAGCCCTTCCAAATTCATTGGAATTTCACAAGAGACAACGTCGCCCACCACCAGATCCAGTCAATGCCTTGTTGTCGTTGAGCTATACCTTGCTGCATTTTGAAGCGGTGAGGATCACCCAGCAGGCAGGTTTTGATGCCTGCATCGGTTTTCTACACGCCCCGGAATACAGTCGCGAATCGTTGGCTTGTGATTGCATAGAACCTTTGCGGCCAGTGGTTGACGGTTTTGTTCTTGGACTTTTTCACAGCCGGATTATTCGTAAGGAGCATTTTGGTGTCCAACAGGATAGTTGCAAATTGAGAAAAACCGGCCGGGGGATTTTTTATCGGCACTGGGAACAATTTGCGAAATTACCCAGGAAGGTGCTGCACAAAGGGGTGATTCTGCTACGTAAAACCATCCAGGAAAAGACCAAATGAAGCGGCCTCTATATTTGGGCAGTCGAGCAGTGGTGCGACTGGACGCTGGTCCCAGTCTGGTGGTTAGGGTTGTTGGGAAAATAGCCTGCCGATTTCCATTGGCGAGGGTATCGCGTATTGTGATGTTCACCAGTACGAACTTCTCGAGTCTTGTTTTTAAAGCTTGTATGAAGGCAAGAATTTCAATGGTTTGGCGCGCTTCAAATGGGGAGTATGTAGCCAGTTTTACACCGCTCTCAATCAGCGAAACCTTATGGACGGAAAGAATTACGGCTTTGCTATCACAACGGGGTTGGAAAAAGTGCTATCAGAATTGGCTGGATGCACAGCACAATATGGCCATGGTCAGTTTGGCCAGAAGACTCCGGTTTGGGTATAAACCAGGGCGAGAACAGGAATGCTTGAGTCAATTGTTCCACCATTACAGTGTACGACGTCTGTGGACCGAATGTCTGCTGCAGATGTGGCGGACAATGGCGATATCCGCAGTAATCGAATATTGGCTTGCACTGGAAATTCCTCCAGAAATAATGCAAGTGCCTTCACGCGGGTGGCGATTGACAGAGGATATGGCTGAGTGCCTGGCACTGGATATGGTGACTGTAGTAATCCAGGATGCAGGCAAATGGAGAAAACTTCGGGGTGCAGACAAAGATACGGTGAACTTTATGGCGGCACAGGCCTTCGAACGACGCCGAAAGCGCCAGATGAACTTGATCGGGGGTTTATATTTTCGTTTTCAACGCTGGATTCTGGAGCGTGAGCTGTGCCGGCAAACAAACGGTCTCCACTTTTAATCTGCTACGACATTGCAGACCCAAAAAGGCTGCAGAAAGTACACCGGGCAGTTTCATACAAGGCAGTCATGGTGCAATATTCTGTGTATTACTCTGAAATGAATGAAGTAGAAATTGGGCGTATGATGAGAAAGGTGGAAGAATGCATCGATAGGTTGGCTGATGATGTGCGGATTTATCGTTTGCCAGAGAGAATTCAGATGGACACCATAGGCGATCAGGCGACTTCAGTCTTGCCCGTTCTCGAGTTTCGCGATAAGCTCAATACGCAGCGTGTGAGTCGAAAACAAAAGAGAGCAGTGAAGAGATGATTGGCGGTAACTTTATGGCAGTCTCTAGACTATCTACTTGCCAATATGGTAAATTTTACCTGGGGGAAGCAGTAACCAAGACCCGATTAAAAGGGGATTACGACCCGATTCGATCGATTGGCCTTGTCCAGCGATTCCGCAGTAACCAAGACCCGATTAAAAGGGGATTACGACCTGGTGCTGCTGTTGCTGTATTGGTCATGGTGCTGTGCAGTAACCAAGACCCGATTAAAAGGGGATTACGACCGCAGGGCTCTTTTCTTATCTGCTGGGGTTGCTGGGCAGTAACCAAGACCCGATTAAAAGGGGATTACGACTGACCTTTTCCCCGGGTATATTAAGTTTTGCCA
>CAYLYU010000021.1:0-19175 GCA_964387725.1 uncultured Zetaproteobacteria bacterium
GAACAACAATGTGGGTGTTTCTTATCGGACACGTCAGCATGGCCATAGCGCATCAACTGGCTGGCCACAGCGCCCTGCAGCGGATCTTTAGGCTGAAACCTTAGGATCCTTTTTTTTACGCTACATCTTCCCGAGCAGGGCCTCGGCACGTTCAATATCTTCTGGTGTGTCCACACCGTGAAATTCGTAATCCCCTACAGTTACAGCAATGGTATAGCCGTGATGCAGGACTCGAAGCTGTTCAAGATGCTCGGCCCGTTCGGCATCGCAGGGTTCAAGTGCAGGGTAGTGGAGAAGAAATTCCCTGCGGTAGGCATAAAGACCGACATGCTGCAAGGGTGTACAGACTCGGGTTCGGGGATAGGGGATAGGTGAGCGGCTGAAATACATGGCATGGTTGCTGGCATCACAAACCACCTTTACTACATTTGGATCCTCGATATGGGATTCATCCCGTATCGGATGGGCCAGGGTGGCCATGGGGAGGCTGGGGTCATCCCTTAAAGGTTGCAGGACAGCCCGGATGGCTTCGGGATCAATCAGAGGTTCGTCCCCCTGAACATTGACTATAATATCACAGTCGATGTCTTCCGCGGCCTCGGCCAGGCGTTCCGTGCCACTTGTATGCTCTCTTTGACTCATGACAGCTGTTGCGCCCCATGTTTGGGCAAGCTCAAAGATGCTTTCATCGTCCGTTGCCACCAGAACAGGTCCAACATCTGATTCCAGCGTCCTGTCGATCACATGCTGTAACATCGGTTTCCCCTGTAAAAGGGCCAGCGGCTTTCCGGGAAAACGGCTGGATGCATAGCGGGCTGGAATACCAACGATGATGCGCATCAGTGTGCCTCGATTTCTTCCCAGTTTGCAGTGGCCGTGCCAACCTTGCCAACGACAACGCCAGCGGCACGGTTAGCCATTCTGGCTGCGGTCAGAGCATCATCGCCGCGGGCAAGGCAAGTGGTGAAGACAGCAATCACTGTATCGCCGGCACCAGTTACATCATAGACATCGCGCGCTGCAGTAGGAATATGATGAATATTCTTTCCATCGAACAGTGTCATGCCCTTTTCAGCCCGGGTTATCAGTATATATTCAAGATCAAGCTTTTCATGCAGGTTGATGGCCATGGCTTTGAGGTTCTCGTCCGTGTTCAACGGCTGCATATTTGCCATGGCAGCTGCTTCTGAAAGGTTGGGAGTCATCAGGGTGGAGCTACGGTATGCGAATGTGTGCTCCGGCTTTGGATCTACAGCCACAATTTTGCCCTTGAGTTCGGGAATGATGTCAGCAATAAAAGCCGGGGTCAGTATACCTTTGCCATAATCGGAAAGAATGACCGCGCTCGCTTCCGGCAGTGCGGCATGAACCTGAGCGATAAGATTGGTGTGTGTTTCAGCTTGAACCGCATGATCCCATTCGCGATCAAAGCGAACGACCTGCTGATGGCGGGCAACCACGCGTGTCTTGATTGCTGTGGGACGCTGGTTTTGTTTAACCAGGACGCCTTTCCCTCCGCAATCCAATTCTTCCAGCCGGTTGAGTACCCAGCGGCCCGGTTCATCATCGCCGACAACGCCGAACATAGCGCAGGAAGCACCAAGGGTATAGAGGTTGCGAACAACATTGGCAGAACCACCAAGTCTTCGGTCAGAACGTTCCACGGCTACAACGGGGACGGGGGCCTCAGGGGAAATACGATTGACATCACCCCAGATGAATTCGTCTACGATAATATCACCGATGACCAGTATCACTGCCTACACCTCCAAAAACCCTAATCCTATTCGGGAACCCTGAACAGGCCCAGAATACTTTTCCGCCATGGTCCCACGCTATCGCGGACTTTGGATGCCAGCACGGTAATTCTGCCGTGTTTACGGCGATTATAAGAGGAATAGTATTGAGCAAGCTCAAATTTCAATCCAAAGTGCCCGGCGAGGTCACGCAGATCCTGCATACTATATTCGTGATTGTGGCGGTCGTAATAGGGGATGCCATTTACCATCTCTGGTGACTGTTCAAGATAATGCTTCTTTAAATCCCAGTGCAGGGTTTTGCCACGAATCAGCTTTGAAATATTATGAAAGGAAGAGATGTTCGGCGCATCAATAAGAATCAGACCCCCGGGCTTCACGATGCGAACAATTTCCTGCATCGGTTGCAAGGGTGAATAGGTGAAGTGTTCAATGGTCTGTGACAACACAACAGCATCAAAAGTATAATCTGGGTGTGGCGCAGGTTCTGCTTCCAGATGCCAGCTCGCATAAGGGATACTCAAATGCTCGAAAACCGGCAGCCCCTCATGCAGATCAGAGGCACAGGTATCAAAATCTGCTGCCCTCAGTGCGGCAGCCAGAATTCCGTGACCGGAGCCAGCATCCAAAATTTTTGAGGCTTTGGGGAGCTTTTGACGCAGGATTGATAGCAAAAGTGAGAAACGATAGGAGCTTCCCCAGAAGTATTCGTCCAGAGCATTGAATGATTCCAGGTCGGTATTTTCCCAGGATCTGGATTTATCCGAACCTCCGTCCAAAGCGGCAAAAAAGGGCCTGATTTGCTGCCAGACTGATTCAACCCGCTTTTTTTCTCTGGCAATATTCATGATGATTCTGGCATGTCATGAGGGTGTAACTGAGCAAGTCCGACTCCAAGTAGCATGGCGGCCAGTATGGCAGAAAAATGATCTTCCAGGCTTGACGAAGACAGGCCGTGAATCAGCAGGGCAATTCCTGACAGACAAATAAGGGGACCGCTCTCACTGGCTTTCCAATCAAGCCTCCACCCCAATTTAATCCAGGAATATAGAAGAAAGACAAGCATGCCCAATCCCAATGGACCCCAGCGGACAAGAGCCTGTAAATATGCATTATGTGGATGAGCGGGATAATCAACCGCTCTGTAAGTCAGGGAAGGGTTCTCTCTTTTTGCCTGCGCGGCAGCTTCCGGAAAGCCCCCGGTTCCAACACCAAGAAGAGGGTGTAGCTTCCAGGCCGCAATAGCACCGTGTAGTAGTGATAAACGATATTGGGTGCTTAGGGCGCTAAGCACGGCAGGGTTTCCCTGGTCGTCAGGTTTGGTTTCTATCTGCTCATTTGTTGCCAGAGGTTGCCAGGTACCGAGCAATCGTTCCCTGGCTGGTCCGAAGACAAGCAGAGCAATGATTAATACCAATATGCCCAATACGGCACCGGCATATCTCTTTCTAAATCCGCCAGACAAGGCTTTCCAGGCCATGGTGATGAGCAGAGCCAATGCGATGAGATATCCGCTACGGCCGTGCGCCAGAAAGATTATCACCAGGGACCATAGCGCCAAGATCCAGGCTCCCCAGCGAAGATAGTATTTTTTTTTCCAGCCCCAGTAAAGAAGCCAAACAGCCCAGATTCCGTAGACAAAGCCAAAACCTATATGACCGATATGACCAGTTGCGTTATCAGCGTTTGATCCGGCGACGGTTACCGTCACCCAGCCCGACATCTGAAATACGCAGAACAGAAGATGCAGGCCTAAGCCTAGGGAGAGAGCCAGAAGAAACCTTCTAGACCATGTAGGATATCTCAATGCCGCCGCAGCTAATGGCACAAGTAACCAGAACCATTGGCGACTCAGAATATGCAGACCCCACTCCTGATCGAGGCTCCACAGCACGCCGGCAAACATCAGACTCAGATAGCCAAGCAAGGCTAAAGCAAGTACGTGATTTCCTTCCCACAAGTTTCTTATGCCTGTCCAAAGTAAACCTGAAATCATTCCCGAGGCAAGGGCCACTCCAAGTGCGATGTTGGTGGCCGCCACTGAAAATGGAAAACTCACCGCCGATACACATAGCATCCATTGTGTGGCCGCTATAAGTTTTTCTCGGGAATCCAACCAAGGTTTATACATTGAACCTGTATCCTATTGTAAGGCCTGTCCTACCGCTATCTTCAAAGTCAAAATAGTATATTGAGATGAGTATATCCCATTGATCAATCTGTGATGCTATGCTGCAGGCATGACCCTGGATCGTTATATGCTTCGTCTGTGGTTGGGGCCGTTTCTGGCTGCCCTGGCGATAGCTACCAGTGTTCTTCTTTTGGGCCGTGCCCTGAAGGTGCTTGGCCTGGTTATGGATCGTGGCATTGAATGGTCGATTATGGGCTCCATGTTGATGGCTATATTGCCGTACTTTCTGGTTTTAACTTTGCCAATTGCATTTTTTTTCTCCATGCAAAGTGTGATTATCCGCCTGTTTCAGAACAATGAGCTGGATGTGCTGCGTGCGGCTGGAGTCTCTTATACTCGTATGTTTCGAGTCCTGTTTGGAGTAGCTGTGGCCCTCTGCCTGTTATTGGGTTATACGGCGATGGAATGGATGCCGAATGGCCAGAAGCAATTTCAGGTTTTGCTCTACGCTATTCAGGAGGCAAAGGCAGCGCCTGGTTTTGAGCCCCAACGGTTTAATCGGGATCTGGAGAACTTTACAGTTTATATCCGGGGCGAAGACGAGCAGGGGCGAATGCATGGTTTCATGCTTGAAGATAGTCGTCGCCGAAAGCCGATTGTCTATCTGGCTGAAATTGCAGAAGTAGAACGGGCAGGCAGCCAGATATGGTTCACTTTGTTCAACGGGAGTCGTATTGAGGGTAGTGGCAGCGCACTGCGGGCACTTTCCTTCGATCAATATAAACTGGCAATGGATGTTGGCAGCCTTGGTCTTATCAAAAAAGCTGCCTGGCGCAGTCGCATTTTCGAGATGTCGATGGCCGAATTACATGCGGCCAGGCAAAAGAAGGATTCGCCCGAGGCAGCGGCTGAATGGAATCGCAGGCTGATTATGCCAACAACTGTTTTATTGCTGTTTTTATTCGCCCTCCCCCTGTCTCTTGAACCCAAGCGTTCTGGCAAGGCGGGAGCTTATTTTCTGGGAGTTCTGTTATTGTTAACCGTCTACAATGTACAAATCGCCCTGCATCAACAGGTCTCAAGTGGAAACCTTCCCTGGTGGAGTATGTGGGCTGGCCAAGTAACATTTGCTTTGGCGGGGCTGGAACTAATGCGACGGGCTTCTCAGGATCGGCTCCCAGTCCTTCTGGTCAATAGCGGGGAAATGTTTTTTCTTTTGCACCAGCGGATTTATCATTGGGTCGGAGATCGTTTCGGCAAAGACTGAAGAGCGACTTGCTAGAGGCTCCGAACCCTCTGAATTTGTTGATAACAGGAGGCGTAGGCCCGAGCCACTTCCGTCCAGCTGCGGGAGTATTTCTCCAGGGGAGTGTTTGAGTCCAGCATTTGTTCACAGGCTTCAACCCATGTTTTGTTATCAGCCTCAAGATCAATGGCCCGTCCCTGAGATGCGCCGACCTCATCTGCAGCACCGCAGCAAGAAGATACAACTACGGGTACCCCGGCAGCCATTGCTTCAGTGATTACCATACCGTAAGGCTCCTGTCTGGCCGGATGCAACAGGAGGTCAAACTTCGGATAGAGTTTTGCAGAGCTGACTTCTCCCAGCAGTCTGTAGCCTTCACACCGTTCCCTGAATAAATATTGAATCGATTCGGGATCGGGCCCGGCGATCCAGAACTCCAGATCCGGTCTCATCTCCCGCAATTTCCGAATGATTTCAATCGCCCGTTCAAGCCCTTTTCGTTTCCATTCCTTGCCGACGAAGCCAATGATGCCGCCTGATTCTGAAACAGAACGTGGTTCTCTGACAGAGCCTGGGAGAACTCCAGGTGGAATGGGCGCACTCAAACGATCACCTATGCACGGATAATAACACTTAAGAAGCGCACCGATTTGTCTGGAATTGGGGACAACGGTATAAACCTGACTAGCACATACCTCCCTTTTTTCCAGCCACAAATTGATCCGCGCTCGTAAAGAAAAGCGTTTCCAGACGGGCATATCCAGTACCTGGGCAAAGGGAGGGCCATGAAAGGTTGTGATTTGGTGATTCCGGCTGCGTTCGTGGCTGTGAATGATAAAGTTTCTGTTCTGTTGTTGGTGGAGCCAGTTGTGCAGGGATCGGGAAAAGATGAGGTGTGAAAGCCAGCGAGGTTTTGGGATGGTTTTCCCCAAGACATGAACATTGACGTGTTTCGGTGGCTTATCAATCTCAATTTGTTCGCATACGACCGAGACGGAATGGCCCAGTTTGGCCAGTTCACGCGTAAGTTCCCATACATAACGTTCCATTCCACCTGCCGGCCCGTAGCGCCTGACAATATGCAGGATGGAAAGGCTGCTCAAATCTTATCCGTTGGCGGCAAGTTCCAGTCACTCTGACTTTCAGTGAGTTTGGCATAGCGGTAGAAAGTCCCTTCAAAATTTCCCAGTGAAATGACAAAACCCGCCCAGCCGTCGAGAAATCCAAATTTCAGTACATAGATGCGTAAAAAAGCTCCCAGAGCATGCATCAGAGCCAGCATCATATTTCCCCGCTTGCCTGTGCGGGCCAGCTTTTTTGCACCAAGTGTCGAATAGCGGTTTCCCTTGGCAACAACTTCCGCCAGATTCTGAAAAGGTATTTGCCAGATAGCATGTTTAAGATGACCGACCTTTCCCCTGATTTCAAAACCCTCATGCACTTCATCTGTTTCCGAGTAAAGCACGGCACCTTTCCGGAACAGTTGAGGCTGACGGTAATCCGGATACCAGCCGCAATGCCTGATCCAGCGGCCCATAAAATAATTGCGCCGGGGCATGTAATAGGCGTCAGCAGCATCCTTTTTGCCGGTAATTAGTTGAATCTCTTTATGTGCTTCGGGTGTGCAACGCTCATCAGCATCAAGGCTGAAAATCCACTCGTGCGAACAGGCAGCAACAGCATCATTGCGCAATTTACCAAAGCCTTCAAAGGTAATATTAACGATGCGTGCACCAAGATTTTTGGCGATTTCCGTTGTTTTATCCGTGCTGAAGGAATCAGCGACAATAACCTCATCTGCCCAGGAGACGCTCCTGACCGCCTGCTCGATTTTATATTCTTCGTTGTAGGTCAGGATATAAACGGAAATCTTATGCATGGGGATCTCCACGTTTGCAGCTCAGGCCTTTTTGTGCCCGGACACGTTTGTTTTTCAAACTCTCCTCCAGCAGCAGATCGTTACGACTCAGACTGTCACGTCGTTCTTCAGGGTGCCAAAGGTGCAATAAGGGCTGACCGCGTAAATCTCGCCGTTGAACTCCGGCATGGAATAGTCGCATGACCAGATCGGAATCTTCACGGCCCCAACCCTCATAAATTTCATCAAAACCGTCTACCCGCAAAACATCCTTGTGCCAGCAGGAAAGATGACAGCCCCGGATACCTTGCAGACCCTGGTGCGGCGCACCCAAATATGTAGGGAGAAGCATCGGTACAATGCGGTTAATCTCCCCTCGAAACCTGCGCCGAAGCCACACTGTAATGTTGCTGCTGTCAGGAAAGTGTTTCTGGCTGCAAAGCTCGCTTGTCCATGTTTTTGATATAAGAATGCGCCGACCACTGATCAGGATATTTTTTTGCGCCAGCCTGCGATGTGTTGCAATCATGCTGGCAAGAGGAATGCAGTCGCCATCTGTAAACAAAATATAGGGTTCATGAATTCGTCGGATTACTGCATTGTGTATCGTTGCCTTGCGAAAGCCCTCATCTTCATGCCATACGTGTTCGACTGGCACCGGAAAATCCCTGCCAAGCTTTGTGATTAACTCACGCGTTTCATTTCCCGAGCCGTCATCTGCAATATAAATTTTAAAGTGGAGGTCTGTTTGACGTTTGTAGGCCTGCAAAACAAGTTGCAGAAAGTCGGGGTTGTTGTAGGTTGAGATAACAACCGCAACCTGATCGGGCTCGTTCACTTTGGTTTTTCAAGTATGGCCAGCATATCATGCCCTTTACCAAGCCAGCGTGCAGGCAAGGCCAGAATTTCCCGTAAAAATTTGGCTATTTCATACACTGCGGGGCTAACATCTCTGCGCTCAGCCAGGTTAACGCGCCTGGTTTGAATCGCAGTTGCCCGGAAACCACTTTCTACGGCTAGCTTACGAATACTTTCGGGATTGAAAAAGCTGATGTGTCCGCCGTGACTACCAATATCAAGGTATTCCCACTTTGAACCCAGAAATTGTACGGTCCACGAATCTGCGTTGCCGGTTCCAATGATTAAAAGACCTCCGGGCTTGAGGATGCGATGGATCTCACGCCCGACATTTATTGGATCAATAAGATGTTCGACTACCTCGAACATGGTAACAATGTCAAAGTTGTTAGCTGGATAGTTTGCCTCTTGTAATACTCCGGGAAAAACATCAAACCCCCTGGAGTTGGCTGTGGCGGCTGCCTGTTCGGCGGGTTCTACCCCGGACACTTGAAATCCAAGCTTGCTGGCAACGGCAAGCAACGCACCGCTCGAGCAACCGACATCGAGCAACTGCAGTTCCCGAGGGGCGAGCCCCGATCGCCGGGCTACGCTTTTCAGAATATTTCCCATCCGTTTTTCGTAACGTCTGGCATTTTTTCCGGAAGGTAATGTGCCTTCGGGAGCATTGAATTCCTGCATGGACTGTTGAAAACGTGCGGTCGTGCAGGCACTTAGCAATTGATCACAGTCTGGACATCGGAGTAAGGCTCCTTCAGGGAGCTGGATATTTGTTGGTTCCAGCTGATCGGTGCATGCCAGCGGACACCGATCAAATATTGCCGGTGATGAATCCAGTGTTCCCAGGGGCATTTATTTTATCGCCTCAAGTTCAAAGTAAATGCTGGCCGCGGGGAAAAGCCAGACAAATCGGCGTTCATATTGCCAGGAAAATCTATTGGCCAGCCAACCGATCCCGAGCACATTGCTGAGGTCATCGAAGAAAATTTTACTGTCAGCCAATTTGTAACGGCAGTTGTAGAATTCCCATTCGTGTGAATCCTCGCAAAAGTAGTCAAACGAGCCGCGTGAGAAATAGTGGCAGTGTTGCCAGTGACGATAAGCCTCAACGCTGGAGAAGTGCGGGGAATTGATAACTACGCGGCCACCGGCTTTTAACAACCTGTAAAACTCTTCCATCAATTTCGGCAAATCCTGAAAATGCTCAAGAAAGTGGTAACACCAGATCAGGTCAAAGGAATTATCCTCAAACGGGTAGGGGAATTTGTTGAGGTCATATTGAATATCTGCCTGATGTTCCTGCGGTTTGTAGGAGCGCATATTATAATCGAGACCGGTTGCACCTTTGAATTTCACATCGCCACAAGCTACATCGAGCACTTTTTTGCCGGCAAAAGCCTGCTCGAACCGTGATTTGCGTTTCAGCGGATGATCAAATAATCGCGCCATCAGTGAATCCTTTTGTATTCATTTAACCTGGCCACAATGCGTCCAAATTTCAGCTTGGCGGTCATCCTGAGTGGAATACGGCGTTTATCGTTGGTAAGCCAGACCTTTATTTTTCCTTTGGAGGAAAAAATTCCTGCCGTCTTCAGTTTGGGTTCAATGACCAGGCATTCCACTTTTTCTCCCCAAGGGGCCTTGATTTTATCCTTTTTCAACACATTGACCACTACCTCATAACGTTTCCTTGCATCAAAAATAGGAATGTTTACTGTCTTGCCGATTTCAAGCGGCTCCAGACGGGTAGCAAAAAAAGCGTCAATAACGTCAAGATGGCCGGCCGGCACGTCAAACATCTCTTCGTTCTCATTCAGACGGTAGACTACTTTGTTATCCTGCCAGAGAAAATCTGCATGCTTTTTTGAACGGTATTTGCTTTCATGTTGTTGCATGTCGAACAGGATACTTTGCATTTTTCCATTGACACATATGCCCTCGGATACCATTCGATCACGCACCTTATGAAAAATATCGAGGAATTTATTGCTTTTGGCTGTCGATTGGATTCTGTAACCGTTTTTTTCTTTTGCTGAGACATTCAATTGGGCCGAACCACCGTGAATAAATTCCCAGCTCACCGAAAAATTCATTTGTTCCCCGATAAACGGCATGCAGGAATTCGCTGAAGCAATGCCTGCCTGGGTGACCAGTATTGAAACAAGCAGATGGACTGACAGAGCAAGACATTTCACCAGCTTCCCCACCAAAGACCGATTGCTGCCATCACAGCAAGCAACAGTGACAGGCCAAGAACGTTGTTCCATTCCCTGTGCTGGCGAACCAGTTTCCAGTCATGCCCTCCCTGCAAGGCCAGTTTGCTCCAGCGTGGCCAGAATTGTGGACTATTATGCCTGTAGTTTTCGTATGCCATGCCGAATTTCTCCACAAGTAAAAGCTCTTCCTGTTGCATGGTCGGGTGAAAGATCAGCCAGAAACCGGGCAGAGCGAACAACGATACCCAGATGTTGTTACCGGCAACACAAAATCCGGCTGCAATCAGAAAGTGCCCCAGATACAAGGGGTGTCGACACAAGGCATAGGGCCCGGTATCTGTAACTTCCCTCATCTTTTGAATATGGCCCGAGGCCCACAAGCGTAAAGCTTCTCCTAATGCAATCAGCGGCAGGCTGGCAGAAATACTCCATCGACTTGGACGCACAAAGCCAATCACCAGCAGGACAAGTACAGCGCTGACGACAATTCTGTGTTCAAGCACCAACCGCTGCCATGCTGGGACTTTCCTCTGTTTCTGTTGGAACACACTCATTTTAACACCTGTAGTAACCCTCTGGATCTTATTTGATCCATGCAGATAAATTTATTGCATTTTCGCTGGAAGCAGGGCCCGCATTCTGTTCCAGCCTCCACATGCACATGCTTCGTACCCAAAGGCCCTGAGCGCCAGATGGCTGATGGACCCCAGAATGTGGCGGTACGAGTACCCAATGCCGCAGCCAGATGTAAAATGCCGGTATCAGCACCAATTACCGCTTTCGCCTCTGCCAGCAAACTACACAATTCCAGCATGCCGACTCTTCTTGGCAGAATGATAAGCTTTTTAAGCTGTTTACCAAGCTTTCGGGCAATCTTCTCTTCATTCGTATTTCCCCAGCAGCACAACGGAGTCAAACCGTTTTCAATGACACCTTTTGCCAACTCCTGCCATGTTTGTTCAGGGAGCATTTTTGTCTCCCAGCCTCCACCAAGGTGCAGGACAACATATTGATCAGATTTTAGGCTTATCTGACCAAGCAGGGACGACCCTGCCAAATGCATCCTGTCTGTCAGCTGAACATGTGGAGGCTGATAAGGTAGGGGTTCGGAAGGTAAAGATTTGACATTGGAAACAAAAGGGCCGGTAGCGACACGTCTGTATTGTTGCACTACATGGCGATCCTCAGCATGGAATCGAACCGGTTGGGTCAACCAACTGCTGATACGTTCACGGCAGTAGCCGGAATCCATGCCGTAGACGCGACTGGAGATCAACCGTGCCAGAACGCTACTTTTGATAAGGCCCTGCAACTCCAGAATTGCATCAAAATGCATATTTCTGAGTTTCCCCAACAGAGCCACAGATGAGGTAAAAGATCCGGCATTTTTCATGTCAATAACATGTATCTGTACATTTCCGGGAAATATCCCGGTAACGAACTCATAACGCCGGTCTACAAGAAAATGAAATTCGCTTACTTCCGGGCGTTGCAGAACGTCATCGATTGCAGGCAAGGCATGTACGATATCTCCAAAGGCCCCCAGCTTGATCATTAATATCTTCATTTTAATTTGCTATCTCTTCTACTAATACAGCTTACGGTAACCACTTCAAACATGTTTTCAGAACAGACTCTGCGGTGATATTCTCCATACATGTTTTTTCCCGCATGGAACATTCACGCTGCAAACAGGGGCTGCACTTTGCCGGTTCATACAGTACGGAGATACGTTTTCCTGAAGGTGCAGTGCGTTCGGGGTCGGTTGCCCCGAATATGGCCACAGTGGGTCTTCCCAGAGCGGCGGACACATGCATCAGACCTGAATCGTTGCATAACAGCATCCTGGAAGCACTGATCAGTTGAAGGGCTTGCCTCAGAGACGTTTCACCGGCGGCATTCCAAAACCTGCCCCGAATGCCGCTCAGACATTGCCCGGCAATGCTACGTTCTGCTTTTGTACCCAAAATCAAAAGATCCCAGCCAAGCTTATGCAGGGCTAGCAAGACGTTATTGTAGGAATATGCCGGATAACGTTTGGCTTCGCCGAACTGGGCTCCGGGTGCAATGCAAATGGTTCGATGCTTATTCAGGCCATGTTCACAGATAAGTCTTGTGCCAGCTTCTACCTCTTGTTCCGGCATTTGCATCAAAACTTCCCGTTGTCGGGTGTTGAAACCGATCTGTTCTGCCAGATTCAGGAAGTAGGCGCGATGGTGCCCGCTTGCCATACTTATTTTCGGTTTCGGAGCATTTGTCAGAAGCATTCGTCTCCATTGCCCGCGAAACCCGATCCGTTTCGGTACGCCGGCACGCCATAGTTTCCAGGCGCTTCGGAAGTTGTTGGTGAACAAAACCCCCATATCAGCATCACCAGGAATCTCCCTGCAATACCGGACATTCTCGAATGAAAGAAAGGGCAATAATTCGGCTAGCCATGGCTGACCGACGATCGAGATACGTTCGAATTTGATACCCTGAATCAAGGCCTGCATGGCAGGTAAGGCCATGATCATATCTCCAAGCCAGTTTGGAGGATGCAGAACAAGATGACGTATCTCAGAAGACATGCTTAGCTGCCATCTTTCCCGAGTCGACAGACGAACACCCAATCCGGTTTTGCGCCCGGGAAGACCAGCCCCCTACCTCCAACCCTGACTTCTTCGATAATTTTAAAATGGCGCAGCAAAGTCTTTCTTATGCCGGTGAGCGTATAGGCGTAGGGATGGTTTTCATCCCGGAATATGGTAAGAAAATGCTCTGACAGGTAACGAAAGCGGGCCATCATCTGGGAATAAGTCTTTACGCTGACGATGAAAATGCCATGGGGTTTGAGAAGACGTTCAACTTCATTAATGACAAGCTCCGGATTCAACATATAATCGAAGGCATTAAGGCAGAGGATCAAATCAAAAGAAGCATCGGGTTTGTCTATTGACTCAGCCATATCGGAAATATACTCACCTTGGGGCAGGGCCCCGGGAAAAGCACGCCTGAATTGGTCCAGAAGGGGATCTACATAGGTTTTGCTGCCTTTTTCGATAAACTGAGCCGGGCAGATTGGCCCACATCCAATATCAAGAATGGATATATCATTTGGAAATGCGGCGGCATAGCACTCAATGATGGGGACATGTCTTTCTTTTACCCGGTTAAGGCCTTTCTCCAGAATGTTCTGCCCATGCCAGTACGAGCCCTCCGCTTTCTGGGCAGTCAACCAGCGACTTTTATCAACAGGCTTATGGAGCATCATGAGCCATCCCGTAGCTTACTGTTTCATGTTCAAGCGTGCGCCATCGTCGGTGGCTCCATAACCAGCATTCTGGCTGTTTTTGAATCGTATCTCCCAGAACCTGATTCGCACGCGTGGTCACCCTGAGAATGGCGCTTTCCTTGCCAGCCTCCAGATCTTCCCGGCTTGGCCGGATCATCGGGTGAATCTGAACATCAAATTTAAAACTCCGGCCTTTGCGAAATGCTGTTATGGGGATAATCGGGACATCACGTTTCACCGCTAATTGCGCCGGAAAAGTAGTAGTAGAAGCCGGGTGACCCATAAATGGAGCGGCAACGCCAAATTCCTCCGAGACATGTTGATCAAACATGAATCCAACACATGAATTCATCTTCAGGGCACGAGGAATCCAAACGGTAGAATCGAGTCTTGCATGCATAATAATGCCAAAACGTGCGCGCAACTGCCGAAGGTAAACATCCGCTGCCTTCGGGCGGATGGTTCGGTACATATTGTGACAGGGGTAGCCAAGAAGGGCGGGTACCATTGCGCCGACTTCCCAGTTCGCCTGATGGCATCCGATAAAAATCACACCTTTGCCAAGGTTTGCAGCCTTCCGTAAATGATCGCCGCCGCTTATATGTAGATGAGAGCGGATAAAATCCTCGGGGCGTAGAAAGACATGTGGCATTTCAAATATGACACGCCCCAGTTCAGCGAAGGATTCACGCGCAATTCGCTTTTGGAAGGTTTGGCCTCTTTCGGGAAAAACTCTTTGCACATTGCGAAGCGCGATTTCCCGATGTCGCTTATCAACCAAGTAGCCCATACGTCCAAGTCCGGCACCGAGGCCTCCAGCAATACGCGCAGGCAGAAGGCGTATCAGCCAGAACAGAATTTGGATTGCCATTGTTAGGAGAGCTTCCATTAATCAGAAAGTTTCTGGGCCTCGTCTATAAGCAAAACAGGAATGTCATCACGAATGGGATATTCAAGTTTGCAGGCATCACAGACCAGACCATCATTGCTGTTGTTATAATGAATTCCCCCCTTGCATTGTGGGCAGGCAAGAATGGAAAACAATTCTTTGTCCAACATATTCAGGCTCCATACGAAGATGATTCTTCAGTTTGTGAAAGGATGGGCGCTAAAATCGCATCCAGCAAGCCTTTGTCGCCTTGTCCCTGCTGCTCCAGAACCCAGAGAGGCCGTTCCTTTGGCCACAAAGGCATAAGTTTTACCGCATCCTTGGTCGTTGTTATTGATGGCAGCTTGCTATCCAGGCAGGGCTTGATATCTCCGACTGCATAGCGGTGGTGATCAGGAAAGCGAAAATAATGTTCGGCTTTAACCCCTTCCTTTTTTAGCGAATCAATGAAACGTTGCGGACGAGCGATGGAAGAAATAGCCAGGGCTCGCCCCGGCTTGACCTGTTTTGGACCCTTCACCTGCTTAAGTGCCGAAGCACAGGAATACCAGCGCCATTCTTTTCCCAGATTCAGTGAAACGGGAATTTCTTCGCCTGTACGCACGATAACATGGGCTCGGCCAAGGGCTTCCAAAGGCTCACGCAGAGGGCCAGCCGGTAGTTGCCAGCCATTGCCGGCTCCCTCAGCCGGGATCAGTACAATATCACTGAGGCGCTTTAATTGCCTGTATTGAAAGCCGTCATCCAGAATCAAAATATCACCCAACTCTCTGGCCAACATTGCGCCAGCCATCCTGTCTTTGCCGGCGACCACCGGGCAGGAGCAGGAGTCAAACAACAGTCTGGCCTCGTCACCCACCAGAGTTACCTGATCCTGCTCACTCAAGATTCTGGCCTGCTCGAGCTTGCTACCATCACCACGGCAGAGAATGACAGGCTTGAATCCTTTGGCCTGCAATTGAACTGCAAGCCAGATAACAAAAGGGGTCTTGCCGCTTCCTCCCACAGTGATATTTCCTACCGAGATCATTGGTAACGGTGAGGGCATAGCCCTTTCAAGGCGGCGATGCTGATCCCGATTACGCATTAGGGCATACAATCGACTCAGCCAGATCAGAGCCAGTGGCGGTGATTTCTTGCTCCACCATAAGGATTCAAACCATGCTTCTACCTTTCCTGCCATCTTTGTTCTCATGAAAAATCCGGGCATGCTCATTTCAGATATGGCTCAATAGCGTGGATAATCTCCTGAAGCACCTTGCTTCTGTCACGCATAAAGATCGTTGCTCTGGAATGCATACGTTGCAAGTCTTCAGGGTTACCGAGAAAAGAGCAAAAAAATTGATCAACCTCCCTCGTGTCTTTCGCTATCAGAGCGGCGGATTGACGTTTCATGTCTTCAATAATATCCCGGAAATTTTGCATATGGGGGCCGGTTACTACGCTACGGCCACAAATGGCTGCCTCAAGAGGGTTGTGCCCCCCGACAGGGACAAGGCTTCCACCGATAAATACCAGGTCAGCGATGGTGTACAACTCCCGAAGGGTGCCCATGGCGTCCACCAATACCACATCAGCTTTTGCTAAACAGCTAGCATTGGGTAGCTCGGACCATCGACAGAGACGAAAACCAAGCTGCTTAACCAGATCACCCACCTCATCGAAACGCTCAGGGTGGCGAGGTACCAGAACAATAAGCAGATCGGGACGTAATCTTTTCCAGGAAGGCGACATATCCAGAAGCTTTTCTTCTTCATCTGCATGGGTACTGGCTGCCAGCAGGATTGGCCTGGATTCACCGGGGTCAAGTCGTTTTCGCAGACTGCTCGCGTCCACACCAGGGGCAGAAACAGCATACTTGAGATTGCACATGACCCGAACACGTTCTTCTTCAACCCCGATGGCTTGCAGACGATCAGCATCCAGCTGGCTTTGCGAAAAGAATATCTCCACATGTTTTAGCCAGCGGCGCCAAAGCCAGCGACTGGCGTGATAACGCGGAAAAGACCTGTCAGAGATGCGGGTGTTGATGCCCAGCACAGGAACCCCGTCACGGTGACATGCACTCAAAAGCCCTGGCCAGAATTCGGTTTCAGTGAGCAATAAAAGGCGTGGACGCAGGTGGGTGACCAGTCGTTTCATAAGACCAGGTATATCCCAGGGCAGAAAAGAGGCACTGACCTTGTCTCCAAACAAGCGTTTGATATGTTCCATTCCGGTAGCTGTTACGACTGTTATATGTACAGGTATGTTTCGGAAAAGCAAGGAGTTCACCAGTGGTGCAGTACTTGCGACTTCGCCCATCGAACAGGCATGCAACCACACAGGATGTGGAGATGAAACCGGTAGTTCAATACTGAGATGTTGCTTTAGCTTGCGCCTGTCTTTTGATTGCATGCTGCATTGCAACATCATCCTGCTATGACTTCCAGCCCAAAGTAAAAGCCCCGGCTGATTAGCCGGGGCTTTACCTACCTGATGCCATTATCGATTAGGGAGGGGAGGAGGGAACGGCACCAGATGAGTGAGACAATAGAGGGCAATGATTATCGGGGTATTAAATACGAATGAAAAGGTTTTCATGTTGCAGGCATCATAACCCACTTTAGTCAAAGATCAGGTGTCAGGCGCGTTCGATATAGGTTCCGTCTTCCGTATTTACCTTGATTCTGGTTCCCGCCTCCAGATATGGAGGCACCAGAATATCAGCTCCGGTTTCCAATTTTCCCGGTTTATAGGATCCTGTTGCGGTTTGTCCTTTGATGGCGGCATCCGTTTCAACCACTTCCAGGGTTACGGTTTTGGGAAGCTGCACATTCAACGGGCGGCCTTCATGCATTTCCACCATGACTTCAGTTTCCGGGAGAAGAAATGGTTTTGCCTCTTCCATAAGCGCCTCATCCAGTTCCATTTGCTCGTATGTCTCCATATCCATGAAGTGATAACTGCCGCTGTCATGATACAAAAACTGCATGCTGTGCTGGGAAAGCCGGACTCTTTCCACGCGTTCGGTCGAATTGAATCGCTTATTGGTTTTTGTGCCGGTCTCTATATTGCGCATTTCCACCTGCATGCAGGCAACGCCTTTGCCCGGCGTGACATGGTGGGTTCGGCCTACTCGCCAGAGATTTCCGCTGACATCCAGAATCATACCGGAACGTATGCTGGTCGAATTAATTTGCATGGGAAGCCTCCTGCGGTAACTTTTTGGGAACGGGGTTGCAAAACCGCTAAGCGATCGGGACAATAGCTCCCTGTTGCAAGGTGAGCAAGTGGGAGTGATTCTTGAGCGAAACAACTCTGCAAGAAGCGATCGATCGCTTCATTCGACACCAACAAACCCGTGATTTCAGACAATCTGCTGTTGCCGACACCTGTTTTAATGCCTTGGCCGAATATCTTCAGCATCATTCAGATCTTTTTCGCGATGAGGAAGAGGAAGGCCTGGATATGTTGCATTGGGAGCAGGATCTTCAGGATCATATGGAACGCCTTCTTGAAGGCGATGTGGAGCAAATTCCCGACCTCGGTTCGCTGAAATGTACTGAATTTGCTGCCGGTCATCTTTCCGACTTTATAGGCTGGTTTATGCTGCGCATGCAGGCCTCTGACGAAAGCATCATTGGTGATTACTGCACTTGCTTGAGAGCATGGTTGAACTTTATGAACAAAAGACACTGGTTGGTACCGGGCGCTCACACCGAATTCATGGAAACGCTGGAAGAACTTGAACCGGAGAGTTTGCGTGCTGCCCGGGCGGCTCAGTTATTGTTTCATTATGTACGTATGGGCAGAGGGGTTTCTGCAAGCTTGCGAGAGCATCGTTTTGCCAGTTTCCGGGAAGGGCATGCTCGCATCAACGAACTTCGGGAAAATCAGATTTGGCTTCAGTTTGATGGTCAGGATTCCTGCATTGGCCCTGTGCTTCTGTCCAAAGAAATTGTTTCGGTTTTAAGGCCCGGAGATGTTCTCGATATCGAACTCGGCTTGCGCGGTGACACATGGCTGATTGTGGATATCGGGCCCGTTTATCCGCATGCCGTGTATGTAGAGGCAGAGGAAGTAGAGCTGGCTGAGAAAATTTGTAACAACCCTTCAACTTGTCTTTGAGGCTACAGTTAAGATATTCAAGGAAAGAACTGTTGCCGACGTGATGAATCTGGCTCCATGAGGGAAAGGGCATAATAAATTAGCGACAACTGGATAACAGGGCATTGAGTACGTGGGCCAGGATAAGGCAGATTCCTCCGGAAAGACCAACAACAAGCACATGCCGATCCTGAAATTCGTCAAGAAGCTTACGAACCCACCCTTCGGAAACACGATCAGAAAAATCTTCGAGATTTCCGGCACCGGGAATATCCTTACCGCCCGGATTTCTTCGCAGCGTCTAAGAAACGTATCTCGATCTCCTCCCTGCTCAGTCCTTCCCACTCACTGTGTTCCATCTCCCTGAAACGCGGCTCAATCCTGTAGGGAATATTTGCTTCATCAGCCCATGCATCGGCCGGTTGTCAGCAGCGTGTTAGCGGTGAAGTAACGACAAGCTGAATATCCTGTTTCACACATTGCCAGACAGCATCCATACCAGCTTTTCCTTTTTCAGTTAAAGGATCATCCGTAATTCCCCGGTACTTTTCTCCTCCAGACAATTCACCATGACGTAACATGTCTATCCCCACCATAACACCCCCTGTACGGAACCCCTAGCATATAGGGGTTTTTCCATCTTGATAAATCCGCTACCTTGGGGCAATCGACAAGATTTCCAGGGAGAACCATGCAGGACTTTGACGCGAACAATCCGGATAATCAGAAGGCCATGCACTATGTCCGGGGCATTCTGGAATACATTGGCGATGTTCCAGATCGTGAGGGACTCCGGGAAACTCCCGAACGCGTACTCAAGGCCTTTGGCGAATATTTTTCCGGCTACGGAGAAGATC
>CAYLYU010000022.1:0-10367 GCA_964387725.1 uncultured Zetaproteobacteria bacterium
GTCCGAAAGGTGGGCCCGGCATGCAAGAGATGCTCTATCCAACCTCCTATCTTAAATCCAAAGGTTTGGGAAAGCTCTGTGCGTTATTGACTGATGGTCGTTTTTCGGGCGGCACTTCAGGGCTCTCCATTGGTCATGCTTCGCCGGAGGCTGCGGAAGGAGGTGCCATCGGCCTGATACAAGATGGTGATATAATAAAGATTGATATTCCGAATCGCATCATAAAGTTAGATATTTCAGATGAAGTGATAAATGAACGTAGAAAAACTATGGAATTGAGAGGTGAGGCTGCCTGGAAGCCGGTTAAACGGGATCGTGCTGTTTCAACGGCGTTGCAGGCTTATGCCGCCATGACCACTTCAGCGGATCGCGGTGCTGTTCGTGATCTGGAACAGTTGAAATAGCGTTTGTTGGTACCTTTATTATGATCGTCAGAGAGAGTTTCCTGAATGCTGGTATGCAACTCCTTGTGTTGATATTCACGGGCTTAATGTCTGCTAATGCATTTGCCGGATTGGAGAACGTGAATGCGGAGTACGTGGCCGGGGAGGTGCTGGTTGTGCCCCGTTCAGCGCCCTCACTTGAGAGTATGACCGCCCTGGGTTTGTCGCTAGCTCAGAATCACTCGGGAAAATCGCGTTTTATGCGCCTGAAATTGAAATCTGGTCAACGCATGTCTGTAGTGTTGTCAGCATTATCTGCCCAGTCATGGGTTGCAGCAGTGCAACCCAATTACATTTACAAGATATCGGCTGTGCCCAATGACCCAAGGTTTCCGGAGTATTGGGGTCTGGATAATACCGGTCAGATTGTCAATGGGGTGGCAGGCACAGCCGGTGTTGATATTTCTGCTGTGGCGGCATGGGATGAAGTGACGGATTGTTCATCGGTTATCGCTGCAGTGATTGATTCAGGAGTGGATTACAATCATCCGGACCTTGTTGCAAACATCTGGTCCAATACGGCTGAAATCATCGATGGAATTGATAATGACGGAAACGGTTTTGTTGACGATGTACGTGGCTGGGATTTCGTGCAAAAAGATAATGATCCCATGGATTTTAACGGACATGGCTCACATATAACGGGTACGCTGGGGGCTTCAGGCAACAATGGCATTGGTGGCACCGGCATTTGCTGGAATATTCAGGTTATGCCTGTGCGTGCTCTTGGCTCGACAGGGCAGGGAACAACTTCTGATATAGTGTTGGCTCTTGATTATGCGGTGGCCAATGGAGCCAGAGTTATCAATATGAGTTTTGGCGGGCCGGGCGGAGCGACGGGCGATCTCATGGATACCGCGATTGCCAACGCCGGGAGCCAGGGAGTATTGCTTGTCGCTGCAGCCGGTAACAGCTCATCCAACAACGATGCTCTTCCGATGTATCCTGCCTCTTATCTCCAGTCAAATATCATCTCTGTCGCAGCTACCGGACAGAGCGACCAGCTTGAAACATTTTCAAACTTCGGCTTAAACAGTGTGGACGTAGGGGCTCCGGGGCTAAATATTCTGAGTAGCAAACCTCCGGCTCGGATACCTGCATGTGGCTGGAATTTTGATACAGGAACGATTGAAGGATGGATGCCGGAAACCCTTGATGTCTTTACCGGGTTACCTGTCCCCAACACGGTTGCTGTCAGTGGCGAAACATTTATCTCACCGGGTTTCAGCCTTACTGATACACCTGGCGCCTTCTATGCTAATAACCGCAGCTACCGCGCGGTTTCACCAAGGTGTAATCTTGCAACCCTGCAGGGCGTCATGCTGTCCTACAGATTAAATCTCGATACCGAGGCAGGCGTGGATATGTTGCTGCTTGAAAGTTCTGTGGGCGGCACAGTCTGGAATGTGGTGGACGGCTGGACTGGTAGAACGGGGGGCTGGGATCCACAACCTTTTGATGCTGATCTACAGGCATTGGACGGCGTTGCAACTGCCCAGGTTCGTTTCAGGCTGGAAACAGATTTCAGTATTGCTCTGGATGGTTTTCATGTGGACGATGTAAGTTTTACAGTGCCGGGAACCGTATATGGTCTAAATCCATATACCTTTCTTAGTGGAACCAGTATGGCAACAGCGCATGTGTCTGGTCTGGCCTCACTGATTCTGGCGGCTGATCCAGGCCTTACGGTTAGTCAACTGCATCATCGGATTCTAAACAACGGTGATGCTTTATCCTCACTGGCTGGAAGAACAGTTAGTGGCCGGCGCGTAAATGCCAGGATGTCGATGCCGTTGCATGCACCGGAAATTCTCAATGTGACTGCTTCTGCTCCAACAACCGTCGTGCTTTTGTGGCTGGATCATTCCGTTAGCGAAACCGACCAGATTATTCAGCGCGATGCAGGCGCAGGGTTTACAGACCTGGTGGTACTGCCTGCAGATGTTACTGCCTTTACAGATGTGCTTGCCCCTTCGGGCACAATTCTGAGTTACCGTGTTGTAGCCAGGGCACGCGATGGCCGTTCTTTTGCCAGCACTGCTGTCAGTGTGACAACGCCTCCTCCGCCATCTTCGGCTGGAGGAGGGAGCGGAGGAGGATGCCTGATTCCGGATTCAACTCAGAGAGTTTGGACGTTGGGCCTGTTGATAATATTGCTGATCGCTATAGCTAAAGTCAGGGTCTGGAAACGTATTTACCATCGCTGACTCCAGCGACGCCGAAGGCAGGCTTGAGCTAAAAGGCTTCCTTGTCTCAGTTGCCGGCATTGTCCTTCTGGAGATTATTCTTTCCTGCTGGATTGAAGGTGTTTGGGGGCTTCTGCTACTTCGCGGTTTGCAGATACTATGGATGCTGGCCTGTATGGTTTGTTTCAGGCTTTTTGCTGTACTTCAGCCTCCTGATAGCGGGGCGATCCGTGCTTTCCTGGTTGTTGTGTCCTTATCCTCTGCTGTCGCCGCTTTTGTCTTTATATTTCTGCCTCATTTGGTGGAGCACGTCTCTGTGCCGTGGATTGTGCATGGATGGGCTGGAATTCTTCTTTTTATATTGATCGCCCCCATTGCCGAGGAGCTATTATTTCGTGGATTTCTGTTTGGGTTTCTTCGGCAAAGCTTTTCTGTAATCGTTTCAGTCGGGATCAGCGCGGCATGTTTTGCGTTCATGCATGGGAGTTTGCTATCGCTACAGCTAGTCGGTGGAATAATTTTCGCGCTGGGCTATGAATATTCCCGCAACCTGTGGGTGCCCATTCTTCTGCATATTGGAGCCAATACAGCGGTTTTGCTTATTGATCAGATAAAGCTAACCTAGGGCTTATGAACGAGCGCTTATTACGGTTAAAAGACGCTGCACTCAAGATCATGTGGCCTGACAATTTTGAATCATTGCCAGTATGGAAGGCTGCCTTCACCCGTATTATTCAGATTGTTTATGCCCTGATCCGTGACTTGGTGGATGGGCAATTGACGTTACGTGGCATGAGTCTGGTCTATACCACTCTGCTTTCAATTGTGCCGCTCTTGGCCCTTACTTTCTCGGTTCTGAAGGGATTTGGTGTACATAATCAACTTGAGCCAATCCTCTTGAGCTTTCTTACTCCGCTGGGCGAGAAGGGAATTGAGATCAGTAGTAAAATTGTTGAATTTGTCGAGAATATTAAAGTCGGTGTGCTTGGCGCTCTGGGTCTGGGCTTGCTGATTTACACGGTTATTTCCCTGCTGACAAAAATTGAGGAAGCCTTTAATTATATTTGGCATGTCAAACAATCCAGACGACTCGGGCAGCGTTTCAGCGAATATTTAAGTGTTATCATGGTCGGTCCGTTACTGGTGTTCTCGGCACTGGGAATTACGGCCTCGATGATGAATTCAAATATTGTTCTGGATCTGATGGATATTCCAATGCTCGGATCAGTTGTCACGGTCGTGGGTAAACTTGTACCGTATATTTTAGTGATTGCCGCTTTTACTTTCGTCTATGCCTTTATGCCCAACACCAAGGTGAAATTGGGTGCTGCTCTCGTCGGTGGTATCATTTCCGGAGTTATGTGGGAGGCGACAGGTTGGGCTTTTAGCTCCTTTGTCGCGGGTTCTACCAATTACACTGCTATTTATTCCGGCTTTGCCATACTGATCATGTTCATGATCTGGCTGTTTATCAGTTGGCTGATTCTTCTTCTTGGTGCCAGCATCGGTTTTTATTTTCAGCATCCGGAGCACTTGAGACTGAAACGAAGGGAGCTGATCCTGACGGGTAGCCTGTTAGAGAAGATGTCGCTACTGACAATGTTTTATATTGCCCGAAGTTATTATCGTAATTTTCCGAAATGGGATCTTGATGATTTAACACACTGGCTAGCCGTACCTTTGGATGTTACACAAACGGTTTTAAAGAAACTACATGACTGTGATTTAATCATTCCTTCGAGGGATGGATCGCCTCCCTATGTTCCTGCCATGGATCTGGAAACCATGCAGGTCAAGCTAGTGCTTGATGCGATTCGTTCGCCGGAAAAGAATACGGGCTTTAATGATCAGAGTCTTCCGTCTGAACCCGCCATTGAGGCATTGATGCTAGAGCTTGATCAAACCATGGAGAGTAGTCTCCAGAACCGGACAATAAGGGATCTTATACTCTCGAAACCTTAACCTTTATTGATTCCCCTTTGTTTGGAGAGGTTGTTCAGCAGGCACAGACGACTCATCTTCATATCTGTTTTCAAAGATATTAAACAGAAGAAACAGAAGAAGAAAGACGATGCCAGCAGCCAGCGCCCATTCCCGTTTTGGTGCAATGGGAGGGTCAGGTATCGTATGCGGTTTGGTGAGGCGATAGCCCTCTGTCCTCAGCGTCTCGATCTCTGCCTGAATATCCACGTCCAGATAGGTGCCATAGACACGCAGGAATCCCCGGGCATAAAATTTTCCAGGCAGAACCGACCAGTCTCCTGATTCCAGGGCTTCAATGTAACTCTTGCTCAGCTTCAGGTCGGTAGCAGCCTTTACAAGACCAATCTTTTTTTCTTTCCTCGCCTGGCTAAGCATGGTTCCGATCCTGTTCCTGAAACTGTCTTCATCCGGGTTGAGTGCGACCTTGGTAATATTGTCGGGTTTTTGATCCTCGCTCATTGATGGAGTTTGTGCAGAACTTCTTTCGCCCAGGCCTTGTCCATGGGATCAGAGCTGACATCAATAAAATGTTCCAGGCGATCCATGGTTTCACTTTTCCTTTCTAATTTAATGAGAAGTCTGACCATGCCTTCCATAGCGAGACGGTGCCCGGGTTGTTCCCTGAGCAATTGCTCATAAACAGCAAGGGAAAATTCAGGACGGTGATAGTGATCGAATGCCTCTGCCTCCCGAAGCCTTGACTCAGTTTGATGTTTGTTAAGCATACTTGCCTGACGATATGCGGAAATCGCCTCATTAAACTTATTTTGCCCCAACAGGGAATCGCCCAGGTTTGTATATGCAGTGTCCGGATTCCTGTATGTTGGAGAGTCCAGAGCCTTCCGGAAATTCTTTTCAGCTTTCTTCCAGGCCTTCTTCTGTAGCAGCAGGCTACCGTAATTGTTATAAGTAGCTGCTTCCGGGTCATGTCGCATAGCTTTCCTGTAGTACCCTTCAGCTTTATCGAGGTTGCCGCGCAGGCGCCAGGCAAGACCCATGGCATCCATGATATCACTACGTTCAGGCGCAAGTTCGAGAGCACTATCCAACTCTTCAAAGGCTTTCGGAAGCTGATTCAGGCGAATGGCTTCGACACCGAGCTGGTAATGAATTTCCGCACTTTTGGCTACTTTCTCCTCATCGGGTGCAGGTTTGACTGTCTGACATGCGGCCAGAACTCCAAGGCTGAGTAATGCGTAAAGAATCCGTTTCACAGGTACGGTCTGATCAGGGCATGAACCGACTGTAAAGCTGCTTCTTCTGCAGATTTAAGGTCGGACAGGATTGCGTGTTCAAGGGTTGAGTGACAGTTTTCCGAACAGGGGAGTGCATCCTGTTTGTCCGAAAAGAAGGCTTGCAATACCCGCTGTGCCTTTTTGGTGTTGGTCGCCATTATTTCCCGGATAGAGGTGACATTAACATTATCTTCTTCATCGTGCCAACAGTCGTAGTCGGTGCTCATTGCAATGGTAGCGTAACAAGTCTCAGCCTCTCTTGCCAGTTTGGCTTCAGGCATATTGGTCATGCCGATTACATCCATTCCCCAGGATCGATACAGTTCAGATTCCGCTCGCGAGGAAAACTGAGGCCCCTGCATCGCCAGATAGGTTCCACCCTTGATCGCGTCTATGCCTTCCCGATCACATGCACAGGCCAGACGGGATAGTAAACGGGCACAGACGGGATCAGCCATAGAAACGTGCGCCACGACCGAACCGTCAAAGAAAGTTGATTGCCGACTCCTTGTGTTATCCACGAACTGATCTGCCAGTACGAAATCTCCGGGTTTAATGTGTTTACGCAGAGAACCAACCGCAGAGATAGAGATAATTTGAGATACTCCAGCCAGTTTCATGGCATAGATATTGGCGCGATAATTGATGCGATGGGGACTGATACTATGACCACGTCCATGTCGTGGCAGGAAGACAACTTCATGCCCGTTGATGCTCACCAAATCCAGGCGATCGGAGGGTTCGCCAAACGGGGTTTCAATATGCAGGCTGTCGAGTATCTCAAAGCCCTCTATTCCGTAAAGGCCACTGCCTCCGATGATGCCGGTACGAACTGGCATATTTCGCTCCTCCAAATTAATTCTGTTCTGAAACTGCTTTAAGCTGGCCGCAGGCAGCCATGATATCCTGCCCTCGTGATTTTCGGACGGTGGCACGGATGCCGTTTTGAATCAAGCCTTCAGCAAATTCATTAATCCTGTCTTGAGGTGTGGAACGGAATGGGCTGCCGGGGTATGGATTGAAATGAATCAGGTTCACCCGTTCCCGGGCCGGTTGCACAAAGTTAGCCAGGGCATGAAGGTCAGCTTTACGATCATTGATATCGTCAAGCATAAGATATTCAAGGGTAATATGCCGTTGTTTGCCAAGGGGGTAGCTGTCCAGGCACTGCCTCAAGCGGGCAAGTGGGTATTTCCGGTTGACGGGAACAAGTTGATCCCGCAGGTCGTCCATGGCGGCATGCAGGGAAACGGCAAGATTAACCGGGTGACTGTCTCCTAATCTGCCAATAGCCGGAACGATGCCGGAAGTGGATACCGTAATTCTGCGGCGTGACAGATGCAGGTTGTCCTGACTCATGAGGCTGAACAAGCTTCCATTCAAACCATCTTCATTGGCCAGAGGTTCACCCATTCCCATATAGACCACATGCGTCACCATGCCGAACAGCCCGTCAGTTGGCGGCTTTTCGATCAGGTCAAACTTTACACCCAGAACCTGGGCCACGATTTCGCCCGCACTCAGGTTTTTTTCGAAAGGTTGTGTTCCGGTATGGCAGAACGGGCAGTCAAAAACACAGCCAGCCTGAGAGGAAATGCAAACAGTGCCACGGTCTGCCTCGGGTATATAAACCGTTTCAATCTGTTGCCCCGACTTAAGTGCAAAAAGATATTTTCGCGTCCCATCCTGACTGAGTACCCGTTTCTTCATCAGCAATGGCTGACAGTTCAGGTGTAGTTTCAGAATTTCAACAAGGGGAGAGGGTAGATTGCGCATGGCTGTCGGATCAAGAATGCCTTTGTTGCGCCACTGTGTGATCTGTTGTGCCCTGTAAGCGGGCTGATGCCACTGATGCATGCAGTGGACCAGATCGGCATTGCTCATGGTCGGCAGTTGAGTATTAGTTTGAGTCTGGAGCATGGCGCGGAATTATACAGACAAGCGGGGGAATATGCATTCTGTTGGGACGAATTGTTTGGGCATGACCGTATTGATCTGTATTCTTTGAGGCATGAAGAACGCTTCCATACCCGTATCTGTGCAGCTTCCGGCTGAAGATTTTGCATCCATGCTGTCACTGGTCAGCGTGTTGCACCGTCTTCAAGGCAATGCAAACTATATCCGATTATTGCACGATAAACTTCCGGAGTCTGTTCTGTTTCCTCCCGGCAATGACAGTGTTTTGATGGGATATGACTTTCACCTTGGCCCGGAAGGGCCGAGGTTGATTGAAATAAACAACAATGCCGGAGGTTTGTTTCTGGGCGATACCTGGCTACCCCAACCCGATATCCCTGAACTTTCAGGTTTGATTGGAGAGCGCCTTGTTGCAATGTTTCCCCGGAGCTGGAGAAACATTGCAATCATGGATGCGCAGGTGGAGGAGCAATTTATGTATCCAGAGATGCTGGCCTTTTCCGAATTGCTTAAGCGTCATGGGCGCAATGTCGAGTTATTAAGTCCGGAGGAGCTCCATGCGGGTCAAAATGGCGTTTTGCAAGCGGCTGGAATGAAGGTCGATGCTATTTATAACCGGCATACAGATTTTTACCTTCAGGACAGGAATATGATCCATATTCGCAAGGCCTACTTTGCCGGTAAAGTTCAGTTGACTCCAAATCCGTACAGTTATGGACTGTTGGGAGATAAACGGCGCATGGTGGATTGGTGGCATGAAGGACTGCTCGAGTTGGTAAATATTCCCCATGAAGACATCAGGCAGATTCGTGAGATTGTTCCGGAGATCCACCTCTTATCCGAAATGGATAGGGAATTGGCCTGGAAAGATCGAAAGAAATGGGTCTTTAAGCCCGTGGCCAGACATGGAGGCAAAGGAGTTTTGCTGGGGAAAAGCATGGGCCGCAAGCGTTTTGAGGCAATGGAGCCTGGCAAGACAGTGATGCAACGCTACGTGCAACCTTCGGAAGTGCTGAGGGAAGGAGAACAGTTCAAGCTGGATCTTCGCCTTTACACACACGCGGATCGTTTGGTTGCCGTGGGAGGGAGAGTCTACCAGGGATTGCTTACCAATTTCCGAACAGCAGGTAGCGGTTTTGTTCCAGTAGAAATATCCTGAGAACTATGCAAAAACCGTCTGTTGTTATTGTTGTGCCGATTTTGAATGAAGAGCAGGAACTTGATTGTGCTATCAAGCGTTTGCAGGCCGTTGGTGCCGATGAACTTGTATTTGTTGATGGTGGTTCCGTTGATGCCTCCACCCGGATTCTAGAGCAGAATAAGGTGATTTGGTACAGCGGCAAGTCGGGCCGTGCCAAACAGATGAACCTCGGAGCATTAAAAACAAAGTCCGAAATAGTTCTTTTTTTACACATTGATACAGTTATATCTTCAAGTAATTTACAAAAAGTCAGAGTGTCTATGCAGGATGATAAAGCAGTGGCTGGAAGATTTGATGTCAGCCTGAGCGGTAGCCATTCAGCGTTTCGGATGGTTGAGTTTTTTATAAACTGGCGTTCACGTCTGAGTAAAATCAGCAGTGGTGATCAGGCCATGTTTATTCGGAGGAAGGTTTTTGAATCACTGGATGGTTTTCCGGATCAGGTGTTGATGGAAGATATTGAATTAAGCAAGCGACTGAAGTATCTGGGGAAAATCACCTGCCTTCATGAAAAAGTTTTGACCTCAAGTCGACGCTGGGAAAAGCACGGTATCCTCCGTACCATCCTGCTCATGTGGCGACTGCGTTTCCGTTACTGGCTGGGCGCTGACCCTGCAAGGCTTAAACAGCAGTATGTGGATCACGGATGATTCAGGTTGTTCTTTTATGCAAATCACCTGTCCCGGGTAAAGTAAAAACCCGACTTCTCACGAAATTTACTCCCGAACAGGCTGCCGACCTTCATGCGGCGATGGCTGAAACCACGATCAGAAAGATAGAAAGGATGTTTCCGGATGCCTGGCTGGCGGTGGACGATCTGACACATCCATTCTTTGACAGCTTTGACCTGAGGGTCATCGAACAGGGGCAGGGGACTTTGGGAGATCGTTTACATTACCTTTTGTTGAAACGATATCAGGATGGAAGCGGCACAACTCTCTTTTTGGGAACTGATTCCCCACATATGCCGGAAGCACGCCTTAAACTGGCTGTACAAGCCATCCAGGGAGCAGATATAGTCATAGGGCCGGTAGAAGATGGCGGTTACGATCTCATTGCTCTCACAGGGGCGCATGAGGAAATCTTTACAGATATTGACTGGGGATCAAATAAAGTATTGTCCCAAACCCTTGAACGGGCGAAAAGTTCAGATCTCAGGGCATTGTGTCTTGATGTAGATTTTGATATCGATGAGCTGTCCGATTTAAAACGCGCTTATCAGGCTGGCTGGAGGGAAGCGGGGCGATGGCTGAATGAGGTCCTGTTGTTCACGAAGAAAAGCTGAAACTGAATTTGTCTGAATCATCAAGGTCAATGCTTACGCTGCCGCCTTTCTGAAGTTTTCCGAACAGTAATTCATCGGCCAGAGGCTTCTTGATTTTTTCCTGAATCAGGCGTGCCA
>CAYLYU010000022.1:10467-17975 GCA_964387725.1 uncultured Zetaproteobacteria bacterium
AACAGTAATTCATCGGCCAGAGGCTTCTTGATTTTTTCCTGAATCAGGCGTGCCATGGGCCTGGCTCCCATGAGGGGATCATGGCCTTGTCCGGCCAGCCACTGGCGGACCTTCTCGCTAACATCCAGTCCAACATTTTTTTCCAACAACTGCGTTTCAAGTTCCATGATAAATTTGTCTACAACCAGCCGGATAGTTTCGTCATCAAGAGGGGCGAAGGGGATGGTGGCATCAAGGCGATTACGGAATTCGGGTGAAAAAATACGTTTGATTGCCTCGGTGTCTTCGCCGCTTCTCTGCGGTGGATTAAAGCCAATGTTGGCGCGTTGCATTTCAAATGCTCCTGCGTTGCTGGTCATGATCAGAATTACATGCCGGAAGTCAGTGGAACGTCCGGTATTGTCAGTCAGTTTTCCATGGTCCATGATCTGCAGGAGGATATTGAACAGATCCGGATGTGCTTTTTCGATTTCATCCAGAAGCAGAACCGCGTGCGGCTGCTTGCTCACCGCTTCTGTAAGCAGCCCTCCCTGATCAAAGCCGACATAGCCGGGGGGAGCCCCGATCAGACGCGAAACGGTATGCGCCTCCATGTATTCAGACATATCAAAACGGATCAATTCCAGACCGAGGATAATGGCCAACTGCCTTGCCGCTTCCGTTTTGCCAACACCTGTCGGGCCGGAGAACAAAAAGCTGCCAATTGGTTTTTCCGGATGGGCAAGGCCAGAGCGGGACAGTTTGATGCTGGCGGACAAGCCATCAATGGCCTTGTTCTGTCCAAACACAGTTAGCTTAAGGTTACGGTCCAGTCTTTTCAGTCCCTTTTTATCGGAGACTGAAACACTCCTCGGCGGGATTCTTGCGATACGGGCCACAACCGCCTCAACATTCGCTACAGTAATCTGCTTTCTGCGTTTTGCAGCGGGAATCACCTGCATTGCAGCACCGCTTTCATCAAGTACATCAATGGCAGAATCGGGGAGATGGCGGTCATGCAGGTAACGTGCTGCAAGTTCAGCTGCGGATTTCAGAGCAGGTTGGCTGTAGCGAATGCCGTGGTGTTTCTCAAGTCTGGATTTGAGCCCGCGCAGAATACTGATCGTTTCCTCAACGCTCGGCTCCGGAACATCAATTTTCTGGAAACGCCGCGACAGGGCGCGATCTTTTTCAAACAGGCCCCGAAACTCCTGATAGGTCGTGGCTCCGATGACACGCAGTTCACCGCTTGCCAGAGCAGGCTTCAGCATATTGGAAGCATCCAGTGCGCCGCCGCTGGCAGCTCCGGCACCGATCACCGAGTGGATTTCATCGATAAATAAAATGGCCTGTTTCTGTTTGCCGAGGGCATTGAGAACGGCCTTGAATCTCTCCTCAAAGTCCCCACGGTATTTCGTGCCGGCCAGCAGCCCACCCATATCCAGCGAAAAGATCTCTGAATCACGGATCACTTCAGGCACTTCAGCTTCAATAATCTTCAGTGCCAAGCCTTCGGCGATAGCAGTTTTACCAACCCCGGCCTCACCAATCAAAAGGGGGTTATTTTTCCTTCTGCGGCAAAGAATATGGATGGCACGTGTCAATTCACGATCGCGCCCGATCAATGGGTCTATTTTCCCCTGTCTGGCACGTTCATTGAGGTTGACTGTGAATCGTTGCAGTGGTTCAGTGGCCTTGTCACTACCTTCCTGGTCCTTTCCACCGGGTTGTTTAATTTCCGGTTCAGGAAGTTTCGGTTGGCCCGCTTTCGAGATCCCATGTGAAATATAATTCACAACATCAAGCCGGGTGACTCCATGTTGTTGCAGAAAATGGGAGGCATGAGAATCCTTCTCGGAAAAAATCGCTACCAGAATATGGGCTCCGGAAACTTCAGTTTTTCCCGCTGCTTGCACCTGCATGACAGAGCGTTGGATGACTCGCTGTAAACCAACGCTGGCCGTGGTCTCATCCGAACCTTCAGGCAATACCGTAACATGTTCAGCTATGAAGCGGGTTAGCTTTTTTCGCAGAGAATCAACATTGGCTCCGCAGGCTGCAAGCGCCCGCTGAGCAGTTGGATCGTCCAAAAGTCCAAGCAGCAAGTGTTCGACAGTAACGAACTCATTGCGATGCAGGTGAGCTTCACGAAATATCCCGTTGAGGCTGCGCTCGAGTTCTTCACTCAGCATGTGTTTTCTCCAGAACACATTTGAGGGGATGGTTATTCTTTTTGCTAAAACTATTCACCAGTGCAACCTTGGTCTCGGCGATCTCATAAGTAAAGATGCCGCAAAGACCTCGACCGTTGTGATGTACCTCCAGCATAATACCGGTGGCTTCTTCGGTGCCCTTGTGAAAATAGCTGCAAATGACTTCCACCACAAAATCCATGGGTGTAAAGTCATCATTTAGAAGCATTACCTGATACATGGGTGGTTTTTGCAGTTTTGGCTTGTCCAGAACTGGCAGGGGGGCATACTCGTGGGGTGCTTCACTCATAGGCAGAGTGTAGCTAAAAACCGGACAGGAATCTAAGGTCAAAGGAGACGGCATGGCAGATTTAACATGTTTATTGTGGGATGTGGATGGAACGCTGGCGGATACCGAGCGCGATGGTCACCGTGTAGCTTTCAACCTGGCCTTCAGAGAAGCCGGTATTGACCGTGAATGGGATGTGCCAACCTATGGAGAGCTACTGACTGTTACCGGTGGCAAGGAACGCATCAGATTCGATTATGAGCGCCGCAACCTTGAACCGCCACCGTATGAGGAAATAGCGAAATTGCATGCGCTCAAGACAGAGCTTTACCAGCAGCTTATTGCCAGCGGGAAAATCCCGTTGCGTACAGGAGTGCTCCGATTGCTTGGCGAAGCGTATGAACGCGGCATAACGCTTGGTGTGGCAACCACAACAACACCTTCAGCGCTGGATGCCCTGATTGAGCATTCACTGGGATCCGAGTGGTTTGATCGATTCAGTGTTCTGGCCGCAGGTGACATTGTTCCGGCAAAAAAACCGGCGCCGGATATCTACATCCATGCTTTACAGGAACTTGGTGTGTCGGCAGATCAATGTCTTGCCCTTGAGGATTCGGGCAATGGTTGGAAGTCGGCCAGCGCTGCCAGACTGAAATGCGTGGTTACCATCAATGATTATACACACGCCCATGACTTTGATGGTGCGGATTTGGTGGTATCAGAGCTTGGTGATCCCGACAAGAAGGCGATCAATGTGCTGGAAAACCCACATGGTTTATATTCAATGCATCATGTAACTCTGGATCACCTGAAGGAAATCATGCGTGACTGATATGCGACTGGTAGACAGCCATTGCCATGTCGATTTCTCTCATTTCAACAATGACAGGGCTGCAGTACTGGAACGATTCAACTCAGCGGGCGGGCAATGGTTACTGGCCGTGGCGGTGGATCTGGAGAATGTCCCGCGTTTATGTAAGTTGGCTGAGAGCAACCCGAACATCTATTGCAGCGTAGGTGTGCACCCGAACCACAAAGTGGAAGAGGAGCCAACAACCGAACATCTCTGCGAGTTGGCACAGCATCCAAAATGCGTGGCCATAGGGGAGACAGGCGTAGACTTTTTCCGTCATCAAGTATCTGCCGAGATGCAGGAACTTCGCTTTCGCACCCATATCCGGGCAGCCCGGATTTTGGAAAAACCCGTTATTGTGCACAATCGGGATGCGGATGAGGCCGCGATCCGGGTGATGAAAGAGGAGGGGATTGAACATTGCGGTGGCATCATGCACTGCTTCTCATCGGATTGGGAAACTGCGGAGAAGGCCTTGGATATGGGACTTTCAATTTCTTTTTCTGGTAATGTAACATTCAAAAAAAACAATGGGTTGCGAGACGTTGCGAGGAAAGTTCCTGAAGCTATGTTATTGATCGAAACCGACAGTCCTTATCTTGCGCCGGTTCCCAAACGTGGCAAACGCAATGAGCCTGCCTATGTTCGCTATGTTGCCGAATGTCTGGCAGAAGTACGCGGGGTTTCACTGGAAACCTTGGCAGAATCAACTACGAACAATGCTCACAGACGATTTGGAGTGAAGTAAGATGCCTGTTTTGGTTGTGGACTGAAGCTTTAAGGGTATGGGCTATTTATCTCTGGGCGTGTCGTTTGTGGATCCCTTGCCTTGCAAGAACTCAATCGGAGATTGTGATTCGGTATTCACATGCAGCTTGAAAATATCAGGACGGGAGTAATGACCTGCAACATCCAGTGCACGTTTTGCGGTGCGGGCGAGGTTAAGATCGATGTCATGGAACAATATCCCTTCCTCTTTACGAAGCGGCCCCGCAACAATTTCCCCACCCGGCTCAATCACGGCTGAGTCGCCCGGATTGATCCATTCATCTGGATCTGGATATAGGCTCGCTTTTTGTGGAAAACTTTCGGGAATATCACTGCCTTTTAAGATGTTTCCACTGCCGACTACCCAGCAACGACCTTCCCGGGCAATATGTCTCAAAGTTTCCAGCCAGTCATTTCCGCTGTCGTAAGTTGGCGCAATATAGATTTCCACACCCTGTGCATACAAGGCATATCGGGCCAGAGGCATGTAGTTTTCCCAGCAGATCAAGGTGCCGATTCGGCCGGCTTGTGTCTCTACTGACTTCAAGCCCGATGCATCGCCAAAGCCCCATACCATTCGTTCCGGGTTAGTTGGCATCAATTTTCTATGCCGGTTGATAATCTTTCCATCTGAACCGATAACGATGACTGTATTGTACAGGGTAGACCGGCTTAAATCGTTATCAACCTCGTTCATGCCGCAAACAATCGTCGTGTTATATTGCTTGGCAGCTTCACAAAGGGGTATTATTTCCCCGCTTGCGAGGTTGACGGCGTTATCCAGAAAAAGTGCATGAATCTCTTCTGACAGTGCCCAGTCGCCGCCCGGCCTCAATCGCCATATCCATGCCGGATAGCCGGGAATAAAAGCTTCTGTAAATATCACCAGTTCAGCACCTTTAGATGCTGCCTCTTTTACTGAATCGACAGCTTTTATAATTGTTGCTTTTTTATTAAGCAATACTGGTGCTTTTTGAATAATAGCCAGTCTGGTCATGCACACTCCTTCTATCTCTTCATGGATGCTACACGATATTTAAATACCCGGAAATGAACGTATTTCGGCTGCAGCCAGGGAATTCATAAATATGGCGTTTTACAATTCCGATATTCGTCCCATAAACATGGACACTGATTGATACGTTATTATGAAGCGTATTTGACACCTGATAAATATCCCCAATTTCCAATTAGGTGTTCATTCTGTCTATGTGTTTCCACCTGCCTGCGCGGTGTCCCCGCACGCAGACAGGTGGTGAAACATATATTCACGCACTGGCTGGCCACCGATGAGATGCCCCTGAATGATGCGCTCCAGCACCTCCGGCGTGCAGGAGTGGTACCAGATAGCTTCCGGATAAACAACGGCGATTGGTCCTTGCATGCAGACTTGCAGGCAGTTGGCCTTGGTGCGATAGATGCCGCTTTTTGCATTTAAGCCCAATTCCAACAGGCGTGATTTAAGGAATTCCCAGGATTCCAGACCTGCTTTCCTGGCGCAGCATTTGGGCTTGGCCTGGTCGCAACAGAGGAAGATATGCTGCTTGATATTTGCAATTCCAAGCAAACGAATTTTTCTTCGCAGGTGCTTATCCATTTGCTAATCCTATCAATTCATCTCCGCTGTCCGAAGAAATTCCTGAGCAAGTCACCACATTCTCCTGCCTGAATACCGGCAGTGACTTCGGGCTGATGATTCAGGCGCGTGTCGGTCAGAATGTGATAAAGGGATTCGACAGCTCCGGTCTTTGGGTCTTTTGCCCCGTAAACGAGTTTGTTAATGCGGGCATGGATTATCGAGCCAGCGCACATCAGGCAAGGCTCCAAAGTAACATAAAGGGAGCTGCCAGTGAGGCGGTAGTTATTGGTGGCTTCACAGGCCATGCGGATGACGCGCATTTCGGCATGAGCGCTGGCATCATGTTGCGAAATCGGGGCATTGTGGGCGGCAAACGTTTGCCCGTCCGGGAGAATGAGGACTGCCCCGACGGGAACTTCGCCATTTTCGGCCGATATCTCAGCCTGTTGCAAGGCCATCCGCATATACCGAATATCTTCTTTCTCGCTCACCCTTTGCCTCGATGGCGGGGGTCAAGCAGATCACGCAGACCTTCACCCAGAAGGTTATAACCGAGCACGGTGATGAGAATAGCCAGACCTGGAAACAGAGAAAGCCACCAGGCAATCTGGATGTTGTCCTTGCCTTCGGTGAGCATATTTCCCCAGGACGGATCCGGGGGCTGCACACCAAGGCCGAGAAAAGATAATCCTGATTCCACCAGAACTGCACCGGCCACGCCAAGTACAGCGGAAACAAGAATTGGCCCCATGGCATTGGGCAACAAATAGCGCCAGACCATTTGTGGGCCCGGTACACTGAGGCTTCTTGCTGCCAGAACAAATTCACGTTCGCGCAGACTGAGAAACTCCGCCCGGACAAGCCTGGCCACGCCCATCCAGGATGTAAGCCCGATCACAATCATAATGTTCCAGATGGAGGGCTCGAGAAAGGCGATTACTGCCAAAATCAGGAAGAAGGTGGGGAAGCACAACACCATATCCGTGGCACGCATGATCATGCTGTCTGTGCGCCCCCCGAGGAAACCGGCGACAGAGCCAAGCATGATGCCGATCAGCAGAGCGATACCGACAGCTACAAAACCTACAGCAAGGGAAACGCGGGCGCCAAACAGCATACGGGAAAATATATCGCGACCGAGCGTGTCCGTTCCACACCAATGCTGCCAGGAGGGAGGAAGCAGAATTGACTTCACATCGATAGTTGCCGGATCATACGGAGCAATAAATGGTGCAAACATGGCCAGTATAACCACAAGCGCCACGATCATGCTGCCGACAAACAGCAAGGGATGATTTAACCACAAAGGCACCAAGACACTAAGAGAAGAATTCTTTCCGTTTTTCCTTTGTGCCTTCGTGTTTTGGTGGTTCACTTTCCACCTCCATGGCGGATGCGCGGGTCAACCCAGGCATAGGAAAGGTCAGCTAGAAGATTGCCTGCAAGCGTCAACACAGCACCGATAACGGTGATGCCCATCACCAGAGGATAGTCCCGTGCCATTACGGCCTCGAAAAAAAGCAGGCCCATGCCGGGAATAGAAAACAATTGTTCGATAATCACTGACCCGCCGATCAGGCCAGGAATAGAAAGGCCCAGAAGGGTAATAATAGGCAGAAGGGCATTTTTCAGGGCATATCGGTAACGTATTTTCCCTTCCGGTATACCCATAGCACGAGCAGTGGTTATGTAATCCGAGCGAATAACATCCAGCATGCCGCTACGCATAAAGCGACTCATGCCGGCCAGGCCACCGATAGCCGAAACAAACACGGGCAGAATCAGGTGTTTGGCCAGATCAAGCTGTTGACCCCAGAAACTCATTTGTTGCCAGTCATAATCATGGAT
>CAYLYU010000023.1:0-17624 GCA_964387725.1 uncultured Zetaproteobacteria bacterium
AAGCGTTTTTTCCGTTTAGCAAAGCGAATCAAGAGTTTGTGCCATGTGGGTGCTTTCAACTCAGGTTTCCAGGTTCAAATATTATCCGTGTCTCTTTAGAGATTTTTTTACAACCCCCATGATTGCAATCGGCCTGTTTCAGCCGAGATAATGGCATTTGTCTCAGCTATACCATCGGAACATTTTCCCCTCTGCATCATCCTTTCCTGTAAAAGCTTCAGGGATCTGGCAATTTCAGGATCTGGCTGCCCTTTTTCCCGAATCTGCTCAAGAGCCTCGTCAAGCAGGCGGGCTGCATCATTGATCGTATCAAAATCAGTCCGACTTTCATCCCCTGCCCGTGTAGTTTCGCCTGTTTCGGTCGGGGCATGTATTTCTTCCAGGCGGGTTTGTAACAGTTCCTGAAAACTGGCTGTCGGAGTCTTCGTTTTTTTTGCTTTGCTGATGTTTGTTCTTTTCTGCCCGATACCGTTAATTTTCATCATTGCTCCTTTCACCATTTGGCCGCCCCTTAGATACAGCAAGAAAAAGGCCAGCAAGGGAAAAAGAGTGAAGAAACTTCGTCAATGAATTGACGAAAAGAACAGGTTTCTCTTTTAAATAAAGGCTCCGATTTCCGGTCTTTTATACCTTGAACGAATAGCCTCACGCTGACGTTTGAAGATATACTTGCTCATCAGAATCTCCTCCTCCTCACAACGGAAGATGAAGATAACTCCAACCTTGCACTTTCCATTTTCTTGCAAGCCCGCGTACACCACCTTGGACATCAACTCCAGTTCAATGGCCGGAAAAAGAGGTAATTTCAGGGTTATTTTCAGATGATCTCCCCTGGAACATTCTTTGTCAGCCGTAAAGCGCAAACCGTTTATGCTTATATTAACCTTCAAATCTTTAAGCTCCACCCCATCGCCTGACTTCTGCAACATATTCAGACCTATGAGATAATTCAGTTTTGTCTCCATGAGTTCCAGGGCTTGCGCCACATCGGAAGAAACATAGGTGTTACCCAGTGTATCAGCTATAGAATCGGAACAGGCCAGACTTTGCAACATGGCAGCCTGACGCGCATGCACATCACTGCGCTCCATCTCTGACTCGAATTCATCAGTGGAAAGATGCTCTACTCTCATCGGAAGAATAACATTCTGGCGAAAATCCTTTCGGCGGTTACGTCCTGCAAAATCGGGCATACGGATCTCCTTTGGCTTAGCGTCGTTTAGTCAGGAGAGAAGCAAGAGACATCTCTTTACCTTCTGCCGTAACCTCCACTTCAGGAACAGCCTCCGTCTTGACGAGACCCCTTTCTATGGCGGCGATGGCCACCTCCACCACCCTTGCATCAAATTGTGTGCCAGAATTATTCTTGAGTTGCTCCAGACAGAAAGAGAGAGGCCGGGCCTTCCGATAGACACGGTTGCTGGTCATGGCGTCAACAGCATCCGCTACGCAGATGATCCTGGCTTCCTGGGTAAGATTCTCGCCCTTGATGCCATCCGGATAGCCACGCCCATCCCATCTTTCATGATGATGCCGAACAAGGTCACGCTCGTGTGACAGCGAGTCCATGTGTTTTAGTATGGAATCACCTATGGCCGGATGCGCTTTCATAACACTGAATTCATGATCCGTGTAACCGCCCGGCTTTAAAAGGATAGCATCGGGAATGCCTACTTTGCCAATGTCGTGCATCAGTCCACCAACCCTTAGCAGAGAGACACTATCCTCACCCAGGCCCATATCCCTGGCGAATACCACAGCCAGACTGCTCACCGAAGTAGAGTGGTTCTTGGTGTAGCGATCACGCGCTTCCAGGGTGTGAACAAGGGCGATAATCGTTTCGTTCAGGCTGTCTTCCAGTGAGGCCCCTACCGCACGGTTTTCCATTAAAGTGTCCAGTTGTGTAACCAGAAGGCCGAGTATATGCCTCTGCTGATCGTGCAATAAGCCAAGGCCTGCATCCATCAGACATAGAACACCGATGGTTCTTTCCTGCAGACGCAATGGAACAGCAACGTAGTCCCGGGCCGAAACGCCTGGCCAGCACTCATATGCCTGCTGGCTATCAGGAAGCGCCTGGATAAAGCCCTCTGTTCCATCCAGCAAGGACTCAAACGGGGTCCTGGCAAGATCACATTTCAAGGCTGGCTCAGCCTCTGTTCGTTTCTCCCGAATCCCATGGTGCGCTGTCAGGACAAGTGTACTGCCACCCCGGTCGTAAAGAGCCATCATACCCATGGATGCATGAACCATTTCCATGGCGAGCGACAGCGCACTGCTACATATTACCCCGACTTCTGCGTGTCTGGGAACTTCATGCATCAGGCGATAAAGCAGACCCAGACTCCGATCCATTTCAAACAAGTCCTCCAGCAAATGCCCGCGCAGAATTTTTGGCGTGTCTGTCCGAATCAGGGAACGGGGAGATATATCCAGATCCCGCAGAACCTTTTCCAGACATGTGAGCAGAGCATTTGGCAAAAAAGGTTTGTGCAGAACTTCCGTGATACCCAGCTCTTTCGCCCGTTGCATCTTCTCCGGTGTGAGAAAACCGCTTATAAGAATAACAGGCATGGGCACGCTGCGGCTTCGCAATTCTGAAACAAGATCAAGGGATTCACCATCACCCAGACTGAGGTCGGTAATTAGGCAGTCCCATTCTCTGCTTTTCAGAAGAGAGTGAGCTTGCTTGAGGGAGCCGGCACACTCCACATGCGTTGATGTACCCAACTCATCAATCAGCTCAACGATCACATCCTGAACTGCAAGCTGATCTTCCAGAACAATGATATTTAACACCCGTCTTAGCTCCGTTGCCCGTTAAGCCCGCGATATACCCGCATAGCTGTTTCCCCTGACGTTTTCTTGTAAGGTTTCAATGGCAAGGGAACGTCAGTGTTTAATTCCATCAATTTTCGCAAGAGTCGCTGGTAAGCAACTGCATTGTCCAGGCGAACCCGAACTTCAGGTAGTCGAAACGGTTTGCTGATATAATCATAAGCTCCCTCTTCAACTGCGGACAAGGCATCATCAATGCCTGAATATCCCGTCATAAGAATGACCAGGGTATGCTCCGGATTCCCTCCCAGCTTTTGCAGGATAGCCATGCCACTTGCTCCCGGTAACATGACATCGCTCAGAATCAGGTCAAATGATTCATCTGCCAATAATTTGAGTGCTGAGTCGCCATTATAAAGAACATTCACATCGTAAGCAGCATCACTCAGATACTCCTCAAGTATGGCTGCCAGAGCAGCATCATCTTCAACAATAAGAAGGCTGCTTTTTTCCCGGTTCGAACCTCCAGTGCCTTGTCCCGTAGAGGAGTCTGCCATCAGAGCCATCCCGGGAAACTAAAACAAGTTGTGTCTGGAAAACCATGGCACGCCCCTGGCAAGGGGTGTAACACCGCATTGACTTCTTGGGATGGATCCCTTCGAGAGAAACCTTGCAGGCCTGCGGCTACGTTGTACTTGTTTGAATTGGCCACGCCCGGCCCCACACTCGCACGCCTTGCAGCACGTCCCGCCAAAGTTCGCTGATAGTGAGCTCTTCTACGGGACAGGACACTAGCCACCACTTAGCCCGTACATTTTTAACAGACGAGATTCGAGCCTGGATGCCGACTTACTATCAGTCACATCCCGAGCCTCTGCGGATATACTTACTTTGTCTTCAACCTGATTGATACCTTTGGCCCCGCTCTTGTGTTCCATTCTCGCATTGGTCGCACTGTTTTGTTGCAACAATCGATGCACCAGGGCATCAGCAGAATGAATGGGTATCGCCATGAAGCTCTCCTTAACAAACGTTTACAACCACGGTTACCAATGTCTATCGGCGGCATTCAGCTCAACTTGAGCCGGGAAGTAAAACCCCGCATCCGACATTGACATTGCCATTGCAACATACAGAAGAAACCCCCGCTGGGATGGTAGGTTAGAGCTTATTGAGAGTTCAAACCAATTCCGGGACATCCGCCTCCGATGCAGCCAAATAGCTTGCGCCTGAAAATGTAGAATCGCACTCATCCCGTTGCGGCAGGATAGCTGCACCCTGAAAACAGGAAATTAGCCAAATTATCTTGAATGCCTGAGTAAAACACTCGAATCTTTACTCTCAGCCTGACGTTACGAAGATAGATGTGCATCATCAGCCGTAAGTTGTGGCGGCAAGTGGAGTCTCACAATTCCTATGTCGGATTTTGGGTAAAAGTAGTTGCTTGCAAAATAAAAATGCCATGTCATTATTTTGACTGTTGCGTTATTCTATTGGGGAGCTCTATGAAAGAATCATTTCATATACTGTTGGTGGAAGATGAAAAAGTTCTTCGTGATGCCCTGCAACATGCCTTATCTCAGGCACAATACCACGTCACAGCAGTGTCCAGTGCCTTGCAGGCCCGTGAAACCATCAAGGAAAATAAATTTGACATCGCCATTATGGATATACGCCTGCCTGATGGTAACGGCATTGAACTATTACGGGAGTTTCGGCATCTGGATCAGGATTTACGGGTCATCATTACAACCGGATATGCTGAAATTGATATAGCAATCGATGCCATTCGCCTCGGTGCGAGTGACTTCATCAGAAAACCCTTCGATATCGATGAACTCTTGATCCGGATTGAGGAAACCCTGAAAAGCAGGAGCCTTACCCTAACTAACAGGGAGTTGAATAAACAAGTTCAGACTATGCACAGCCAGGAAACACTCATTGGACAAAGTGAATCTATTGTCAGAATCCGCAAAACCATTGAGCTCCTGAGCGAATCCGAAAGCAATGTACTGATTACAGGCGACACAGGCACCGGAAAGGAGGTCGTAGCGAGACTGCTGCATACTCTGGGCTCCCGCTCACGGAAACCATTTGTCCCTGTTAACTGTGGCGCAATTCCTGAGGAGCTACTGGAGTCAGAATTGTTTGGCCATGTGAAAGGCTCATTTACCGGAGCCATACGAAATCGTCTGGGGCGTTTTGAGCTGGCCAACGGGGGTTCAATATTCCTGGATGAAATTGGAGATATGAGCCAAAAGTTACAGGTAAAACTGCTTCGTGTTTTACAGGAACGATCCTTTGAACCTGTTGGCAGTAACGCTCCCGTACAGGTGAATGTGAGGGTTATTGCCGCCACCCACAGGAATCTTGAGGAAGAGATCAAGGCCGGTCAATTCAGGGAAGATTTGTATTACCGCCTCAATGTCATTCCTCTTCACATCGCGCCCCTGTGTGAACGAAATTCAGATATCCTGCTACTTGCCAAACACTTCATGAATTTTTTTAACTCGAGCAAGCAGTCCGGGCTGACAGGCTTTTCAAGTAAAGCTGAAGCAATCATGATGAGCTATCAATGGCCGGGCAACGTGCGTGAACTGCAAAATGTCATGGAACGTATTTCCACATTGAAAGCTGCTGGCTGTATCGAAGTGAATGATCTTCCCTCGAAAATGCTTGATCAGGCACAACGTATCAGATCAAATATATCTGCCTCATTCGGTAGTGATGAAGAAATTGATCTGAAGAATATGGTAGAGGAATTCGAAAACGAGCTGATCGTATCCGCCCTGAATCGTTTCAACTGGAACAAGAATCGGACAGCGCAGTTTCTGTCATTAAAGAGAACCACCCTGGTTGAGAAAATAAAGAAGAAGAACCTTAATCCCGAGAACCACTTGCACTAACACCTTCACAAACGGCACGGGATTTGCTCACAACCCGGTATGTCTTCCCGGCTCTTACTGTGCAGTACTGTACTGGCATTTCTTCTCGCTATGCCGGCTTTATCTACTGCAAAGCCGGACAACAGACCGGACATTATTCGTGCCTTCCTGTCTCAGGGAGAGTATGAACTTGCGGCAAAGGCATCCCGAACTCTCCTGGAAGGAAAGACTCTGCCCGAGGATACCCGGTTCGAAGTTTTGCTCTTGCTTGCAGAAGCTGAAGAGAATCTTTCAGAGAGAAGAAATCACGCTAAAGAAGATACAGCTATCCGTGCTTACAGGGACCTCCATAAGGAATTTCCGAAAAAATTTACCGCTGCAAAAATGTACTGGAAGGTGGCCTGGCTAAGCTGGAATCATGGCAAAATTGATCAGGCCATAACAGCTTTACAGATTATCATACAAAAATATGCAAATGCGCCGGAAGCAAAAAAGGCCAGTCTTTTATATGCTCGCCATCAAATACAGGAAAAGGACTTTACCGCTGCTCGTGCCACATTGCTGGGGTATTTTAGTCTCGGCTCAAAATTCAGAGGTCTTGATGAAGACAAAGGGCTGGTCTGGATGGCCGTTGTCGATGCGGCGGTAGGGAAAAGCAAACATGCCTATACCAGCCTGAAAAACATTCATGCCACGCATCCGGAAATGATTGAGGATGAGTCTCTGATATATGCTACTTACATCAGGCTTCTTGCCAAATATTCAAATCAGCAACATCTGCTTCAGCAAGCTCAAAATTTCGCCAACAAACATATTTCTGCAGCACAGGCACCGGAAATTCGCCTGCTACTGGCTGACACGCTCATGCAGCGTGGGCAAAAACAAAAGGCCGAGATGATTTACGGCATTCTTTCCAAACAGAAAAAAGACATGAATGTACGCAAGAAAGCATTCATGCGCCACCTGATCGCGAGGCACATGGAAAGCGAGGATGAAGCAGAACTGGGGAAACTGCTGGGCATTCTTTCAAACATGGCTGCGAATAATCAGCTCTCGGATGTTGAACCAGAGGCCAGGCTCTATCAGGCCCGGATTTATCAACGCCTTGGAAGCGGCAAACCTGCCCGTCTGGACAAGGCCCTTTCACTCTATGCCCTTACTGCAGCCTCGGAAATTTCAGGCAAACATGTGGATGCATCCCGCAAAGAGGGAAAGGATTTACTTGTCCTTCGTCTGAATGACCTCCTTGAGCAGGAAGACTGGCTGGAAACTGTTTTACTCTGGAAACGCTACCCGAACCTCAGGCCTGAAAAGGCAGGAAAACTGAATTTTGGGATTGCGCAAGCATACATGCATTTAATGGACTTTACCCATGCGGAAGAAATCCTCGACAAATTGTATGAAAATTCCAGGGGAACAGTCTGGGGCCAGCGAATCATGCTGGGAAAAGCACTTGTCTGGGCTGAACAGGGCAACGCGAACGGCATCGAAAAAATCATGCTCTGGCTGAGCAAACAGGAACAAACCCTGTATAGACAGGACATGTTGTTAATGGCAGCAAGAATTCAGGTTGGCAAGGGTGAAATTGCCGCAGCAAGCCAGATGCTCACAAAGGTTACAGCCGATGACCTGACTCCCGAGTTTCGTATCGATTACTGGAAAACCAGGGCAAGGATCAACCTTGGCTTGAAACATTGGCATACTGCTGCCCGGGCATGGGAACAAGCGGCGGAGCTAAGTGCAGCTGATGAAAAATGGAATAACATCTTCGCTCAGGCAAACGCCTTCATCCAGGGTAAAGATTTTATTCAGGCAGAAAATGTACTGCTTCTGTTTCCGGATTCACGGCGAAATGATTCATGGCATTATTATTTTGCACTCTGCGCGCATCATACCGGTCGTAGAAAATTAGCGGAGGAGCATCTGACTCCTCTAATTTCAGGCGGCTCTGACAACAGTTACAGCATTCGGGCCCGTATCCTGTTAAGTGAAACGCGGCTCAATCAACTGAAACTGCAATGAAGCGACTATGTCTACTGGGATTCCCCGAAGACCTGGCTGCCGGTCTATGCATCCAGCTCGGCAGGGTTGCACCGCAACTTCCAGTTGATCATCAGCAGCAATTCCATACTGATTTTCTGGAGATAGATGCAGAGACAATCTTCTTCCTTCTCGATTCAACCCTTGCCATGAGCCAAACCCTGCAAATATTTCAGCATACTCCTACGGCAAACCTTGTCGTACTGGCAACTGACGCGGATGCCGGCCAGGCATCCGAGCTTATGCGGGCAGGTGCTATGGATTACCGGGTCATGCCGTGCCCTGACGAAGTATTCAGTATATATCTGCGCAAGGCTCAGCATCAGGCTGACCTCTCTGTTCAAGCTGAAAAGCAAAGCAAGGGCAACAAGATATTTATCACTCAGGATATCGAAACCAGACGCATCCTGGATCATGTCGCCCTCATTGCACCCAGCAGTGCTTCAGTCCTGGTTCTTGGCGAATCAGGAACGGGAAAGGAACGTTTATCCAGGTATCTCCACAACTGCTCTAATCGGAAAGACCATCCGTTTGTTGCCATCAACTGTGCTGCTATCCCGGAAGGTGTGCTTGAATCTGAATTGTTTGGATATGAAAAAGGAGCCTTTACCGGCGCTTCCTCTTCGAGGCCGGGGAAGTTTGAAATAGCCCATCATGGCACTTTACTTCTGGATGAAATTACGGAAATGCCCCTTCATATGCAGGCAAAACTCCTGCGTGTATTGCAGGAAGGCGAAATTGACCGCCTGGGTGGAAGAGCTCCGGTCAAGGTCGACGTGCGGATTATCGCTACCAGCAACCGTGAACTGACTCTGGAAGTTCAGAAGGGAAAATTCAGACAGGATCTGTTTTATCGTCTCAATGTTGTGACCGTTCGTTTGCCCGCACTGCGTTCGAGACCCGGTGATATCGCGACACTGGGCACACACTTCCTGAATCAGTTTAGTGAAATGTACGGGAAACCCCCTCCCCCCCTTTCCTCCCGGAGCCTGACGTATTTACATCAGCACAGCTGGCCCGGAAATGCGAGGGAGCTTGAGAATTGCATGCACAGGGCCTTTTTGACATGTACCGGAGACAGCATAGAGGTGGAACACCTGGATCTTGAAAGAATAGCTCAGGTGCAGGATAAAGATTCCAACTCCATCCAGGCAGGGGTCAGCATTCGAGATATGGAACGCGCCTTAATCCGGCAGACAATCAAGCATGTGCGCGGCAATCGGACGGAGGCCGCAAAGCTGCTGGGGATTAGTATTCGCACCCTTCGCAACAAGCTGAATGAAATGGATGATGGCACGCTAATTGCTGCGAAGAGCATGCAACAAAAGCAAAGTAGCATCAACGCAATTTAAACAGGAGAAGTCATATGAGTGGACTGTTTGGCAATGCATTTACCACCCTCGAGTCTGCCCTGTCCGCACGTGAACGCCTTCAGTCAGTTCATGCCGCAAACATCTCCAACGCAGACACACCACATTACCGGGCAAATGAAAATACCTTTAAGGACTATTTTTCCGCTGAACAGGCCCGACATAAAAAATCTGCTCTGACGGTGACCAGAGACAAACATATCTCCATAAAAAGCAGCCACACATCCTATACACATGCTCAGACAAAGGAGAATCTTCAGCGGGTTGATGGCAACACGGTAGATACACAGAAGGAAATGGTACTGATGGCAGAGAATCAGCTTATGCATGAATTAACCATGCGTTTGATGAAAGGAAAAGTAAGTGGTTTAGCCAACGCCATCAAGGAAGGCCGCTAATGTCTGATTCATTACTGGGTTCCATGCATATAAGTGCCGCAGGCATGTCAGCTCAACGATCACGCATGGACATCGTGGCACAAAATATTGCCAATGCCGATTCTACGCGTACGTCGGAGGGAGGTCCTTATCAACGACGTCAGGTGGTTTTCCAGTCGATTTCACCTGAAAGCCGTTTTTCAAGGATGCTTTCCACATCGTTTGGCAATCAACAACTTCAGTCTGTAAAAATAAGCGAGATCGTGAAGGATACAAGACCGCCCCAGGAGATTTATGACCCATCTCATCCCGATGCTGACGGCAACGGCATGGTAAAACTATCCAACGTCAACACGGTAGAGGAAATGGTGGATCTTAATTCTGCAGCCCGCAGCTTTGAATCAAACGCCTCTGTAATGGAAGCATCCAAACGGATGTTCATGAAAAGCCTTGAATTGTTACGGTAGTTGGCGGGGAGGTCGGACTTGAGACAAAACCATCCATACAATCACGCCCTCAAATAGTATTTTGTTAAGGGGACAAATTTGAAAGGAACAACAGGGAGTCAAATATGAACATCAACTCAGTAGGCGGCATCACACCTCAATTACCATCCCGGCAGTCTGCTCCTCAACGGCAGGGAAACTTTGCCTCTCTGATGAAGCATTATGTCGCGGAAGTAAATACAGAGTCCAAAGCAGCCAGTAAGGCTGGAGTAAACCTTGCTCTGGGAAAAAGCGAAAATGTTTCTGAAACCCTGCTGGCCATACAGAAAGCCGAACTTTCCTTTCAACTGATGCTGGGCGTTCGCAACAAGCTTGTTGATGCCTATCGGGAAGTTATGCGCATGCAGGTCTAGCTGTGGATCGTAGAGAGGTAAATAAAAAGAGATGCATTATAAAATGACCGGGCACCACAAATTCGGACACTCAGGAGTGATTTATGGCAAATGAAATCGCGCCTGCTTCAAATCAGGCGATCCCATCCTCCCAAAAGCCTGCATCCGCGGAATTTACTTCTGCTGATTCAAAATATATTCCGTCCGGAAAGTTTTCGATACCAGGAATCACGCAGAAGAACAGGCTCCTGCTGCTGGGCGTAGCCAGCGGACTTGTTCTGCTCGGTTTTATCTGGCTCCTGTTATGGGTGGCAGAACCTCCTTTCAGACCAATCCTTTCAGGTATCAGTGAAAAAGAGGCAGCCTCCATCGTCGACCTCCTGCAAAAGGAAAAGATCCCTTACAAACTTGAAGGAGCAGGCACCATCCTTGTGCCTTCTGACCAGGTTTATGCCCTGCGTCTCAAGCTTGCCGGAGAAGACTTGATCCCGGGCAAAGGGCACGGCTTTGAACTCTTTGATGGCGGCAGTCAATTTGGTGTCAGCGACTTCGTCCAGAAGATCAATTTGCAACGGGCCATGCAGGGAGAACTTGCCCGCACCATTGAAGTGCTTCCCATGGTTACTGCAGCCAGAGTGCACCTGGTCATGCCGAAAGAATCTCCATTTATTGAGCATCAACGTGAGGCTTCGGCTTCCGTCATGTTACAGCTTGGTGGTGGAGGTCGATTGCCGAAATCATCTGTCCTTTCTATTCAGAACCTTGTCTCTGCCGCTGTACCCAACCTTGAACATGATGCTGTTACCATCGTTGACTCCTCCGGAAACCTGCTCTCTTCAAGCGAAGAAGATACGGGCATGGATGCCGGACAAAATCAGCAGGAGTACCAAACGAATCTCGAGCGCAGACTGGAAGAGCGTCTTACCGGAATGCTGGAACAGGTGGTTGGTGCCGGTCATGCCATCGTAAGAGTAACTGCTGATATTAGCCGGGAACATGTGGAACAGCAGAACCAGCGTTATAACCCTGATGAAATGGTTTTACGCAGTGAGCAAAGTGTTGATGAACGGAGCGCGGCAAGGGATGAGCAAGCCAAGGGTATCCCCGGTGTAGTTTCCAATACGCCTGGAGAGAAAAATAAGCAGCAGGAGGCTCAGCAGGCAGGACAACCACGAGAAGAAACGGTACACAGTGAATCGACAAAGAATTATGAGATCAGTTCAATATCCGAGAAGCGTACTATCCCGTTTGGAAAAATTAACAGATTATCTGTTGCTGTCATCGTTGGAGGCTCTTTCAAGGAAGAAAACGGGGAATCAGTTTTTGTTCCAAAAAGTCAGGCAGATCTGGCCTCTATTCAAAAACTGGTAGAACGTGCGATGGGATTCAATGAAGATCGAGGCGATACGGTCGAGGTGCAAAGCATGGCACTGATTGATATAAGCAGCTCAGAAGATCTGGAAGCTTTGAAAGGGGCAGAGGATAAGGCCTTTTATCTGAAACTGGCCCGCTATGCTGTTGCCGGCCTGGCCCTGTTGCTGCTTGCCTGGTTTGTTTTGCGTCCTTTGGCCAGGCAACTCACTACCAAAAACCCGACGCCGGAAAACACAAGTCCGGGGGGGCAAGTGGCCCTGGGTGCATCTGTGCCAGCCCTGCCAGCCGACTCGGCAGAACACATTGACCTGTATAACACGGCAAGAGAGCTTGTTTTGGAAGATACAGATATGGCTACACGCATTATCAGGCAATGGACCTATGAATCATGAGCAAGCAAAAAAAGGTTTCAGGATCGACAGGGCTGGAGAGGGCTGCAATTTTCCTGCTCTCTCTGGGGCCTGATATCTCATCCAAAATAATGCCTCAACTGGATGATGACCGTCTTGTTGATATTGCCAAGCGTATGCCAGCCATTCAGGACATTGAAACTGAGACCTTGATTTCCATCTACAAGGAATTCGTTCAACTACACAAGGCAGGCGACCCCTTCATCGGTGGTGAAGCTGCCAATATCGAGGACATGCTGAGAGGTGTTGTCGATGAAGAACGCTTGCAACGAATTATGGAAAGCCTTGAACATGGAGGACCGGTCAAATTGCCTGTTTGGGAAAAGATTGCGCGAATGAAACCGAATAGTGTCTTCTCTCTTATCAGGAACGAAAATCCGCAAGCTATCGCTATCATACTTGGACGACTGGATCCGGAACAGGCCAGTACCCTGATTGAACTGTTCCCGGAAGAATCACAAATGGAAATCATACTCCGCATGGCTAAGCTTGAAAGCGTCCCCGGTGATGTCACGCGGGATATAGAGGAGGCTCTGGATAATCTGCTTGGCAATCAGCATGGAGGGGGTCCATCCGGCTTTTCCTTTGATGGCATGGTTCGAGTTGTAGAAATTCTTAAAACACTGGATAGCAAGGTTTCCAAACCCATTCTCGAACACCTTCGTGAAAAGGACTCGGCAATATTTGAACAGGTTGATAGCCAGTTGCTTGTGTTTGATGATTTCGATGCGCTTTCAAACAAGGACATTCAGCAAGTTCTGAAGCAGGTATCGTCTGAAGATCTGGTGCGAGCTCTGAAAGGCGCATCCGATGAATTGCGGGAGAAATTTCTGGCCAATATGTCCCAGCGCGCTGCAGACGTAATGCGGGAAGACATGGAGGTGATGGGCCCCATCAAGGTTTCCGATGTTGAGGTCAGTCAACGGGCAATTCTGGAGGTGGCCCGTAAACTGGACAATGAAGGCGTGATTAGCCTTGGCAACCAGGAAGATATGGTAGCCTGATGACAACCCCCCTCCTTGAACCCCTGGCACTGCAGGCAATCGACAGAAAAGACAGGAGGATTTTTCCTTACGACGATTTTTCCCGGCAGGTGGAAGACAATACTCAGCAAATAAACACTGTGGCCAAGCCCGAGCCTGACCGCATGCAACAACTGGAAAAAATGCTTGCTGAAAAACATGATAGCCAGGCGGCAATTGAGCGTGACGCCTATGATAAAGCCTATGCTGCCGGAGAAAAGGCAGGCCTGGCTCTTGGGCGTAAACGGGCAGAGCAGACCCTGGATAAAATGTTACGTATTCAGAATGAGGCTGCATTGCAATTTAACAATATTCAGCACATCTTGTGTGAAGCGAGTGTGGATATCGGCGCAGCAATTGCAGCGTGGCTTATTGGCGAAATCACCACTGAAGAAAAAGGCCGCCTGTTGGCAGCTGCCGAGAAAGCGGCACAGGCATTACCTGAAGTGCAGAGCGTGATCATGTCAGTACATCCGGATGACCTCGCGCAAATAAAAAGGCTGCTTGAAAAATCAGAAAGTGATATTCCTCTCCACTCTGATGTCAGCGTCAAACCAAACAGCATCCGGATATTTAACAAGGAACAGGATATTCTGGTCGACCCGCTTGTTTCTATTGCTGAGGCGGTTAGAAATATTAAAGCGGAACTGCTTTCCAATGACAACGCTGACCACGCCTAAACTTTGTAACAAAGCCGCAAGAAAAGACGTTCTATCCGGACTTGAAAACCTTGGCCCCTACCCCGTACGCGGGCGTGTTCAGAAAGTTATAGGCCCTATGCTCGAGGCCAGTGGCATATCTGCAGAGGTTGGCAGAGCCTGTCTGATTGAGACATTCTCACATTCCTTTCTGGAAGCAGAGATTGTTGGCTTTCACAATGATCATAGCCTGATCATGCCAGCCGGGCCCGTACGGGGGATCGCACCTGGCAGTATTGTTCAACCCTTGCATGGTCCCCCTTCCATTCCCGTATCAGAGCTATTGCTCGGCCGTGTTCTGGATGCCTGTGCCCAGCCTCTGGATGGCAAACCACTGCCACAGATCAATACCAACTTTCCCATTCACAGGCGTCCACCAAACCCCATGAAGCGTCATCCTATTGACGAGCCCATGCAACTGGGCGTCCGCGTCGTTGACGCCTGCATCACCATGGGATGGGGCCAGCGCCTTGGCCTGTTTGCAGGAGCAGGCCTGGGCAAAAGCACACTGCTTGGCACATGCGCCAAGGCTTCGGATGCTGACATTATTGTCATCGCGCTGGTTGGAGAGCGCGGGCGAGAACTGGGAGATTTCCTGAACAAGGCACTTGGAGAAGAAGCGTTGGCACGCTGTGTGATCATTGTAGAAACATCAGATGCCCCACCTCTGTTACGGGTTCGTGCGGCCCTGACCGCCACAACTATCGCAGAAGTCTTTCGTGATCAAGGCAAGAGGGTTCTGCTGCTTATGGATAGCCTGACACGCTTCCTCAGGGCACAGCGGGAAATTGGGTTGATGCTTGGGGAACCACCGACAAGCAAAGGCTATACACCTTCCTGCTTTTCCATGCTGGCAGAATTAATAGAACGTGCGGGACCGGGGACGGATGGACATGGCGACATCAGTGCCCTGTATACTGTTCTCGTTGAGGGAGACGATCTTACCGATCCCGTTGCGGATGCAGCTCTGGCCGTGCTTGATGGACATATTGTGCTCGATAGGGGCATGGCTGAACGAGGCCTGTTTCCGGCAATCAGTATCCTGGGGAGCATCAGCCGACTGGCGAACAGGCTGGCTCCTGAAGGTGTTCAGAATGCGGCACGATCCTTGCGAAAAGAACTTGCATTGTTTGAACGAATGGAGGACATGGTCAATATGGGGGCATATGAAAAGGGCAGCAATCCTGATCTGGATCGGGTGATAAACCGGCTACCTGCTATCCATGAGTTCTGCTACCAGAGACCCGACTCTTTTGGTTCACTCGAGGAGTCCCAAAACTCCCTGATGGCATTGATGTCCGCATGAAAAGAACACTTTCCCCTGAAGCGATTCTCTCGGAACTCGAGAATCAGGAATGTGATCGTTTGCAGAACCTTCTAACGAATCTGACGAAGAAAAAAAACTTGCTGAACAACAAACTCAGTTTGCTAAAAACACAACTGGAGAAAATTGCAAGTCAACGTCTCAAGTGTTATGGCCACAGCGTCAAGGCGGCAGAACTTGCTTCACTTGAAACAGATCGTCAGGAAGAAGTCCTTCGCCAAAAGCAGTTGTTCACCGAGATGGAGCACCTGCTTGCCGAAGAAAAAAAACTGAAGAGCGACCTGTTTAACTGTATGAATAAGTCCAAGGCCTACTCGAAACTTCAGAAAAAAGAAATTGCATTTACAGAACGAGAGATCTCACGTCTCGAACAACAATCAACGGATGACATGATGGCAAATCGTGCCTCAAGGAGGCTGTGAATATGATACGCCGCAAAATGATAATTCTACTCATTGTCCTGACTGCATCAGCTATATTTAATGTAGGCCTGTCCTGGTGGCCGGAAAATTCTCCCACCTCATTGATACCTGAAGATATATCAACTCCAACTGCACAGGCCGCAGAAAAGGGCGGAAAGGCTATTGAAATCACAGCAGGAGGGGATTCAACAAAAGACGAGGCAGCTATGATCGAACTGGCTGAGGCCTCCACATACTCAAATGCAGCTTCCAGCAAACCAAGTCAGGAGGAGCTTGAGGTATACAGTGATCTCCGTGCCATCAAGGAAAAACTGGATGAACGTACAAAGACACTTGATGAACGTCAAAAATCTATAGCTGAAGCTGAAACAGACATTGCAAAAAGGATTGATGAACTGGAAGTTTTGCGCTCACAGATACAGAGCCGACTGGATCAGGAAGACAGTATCAAAAACAAGAAAATAAAGAGGCTGACCGCTGTATATTCAAGTATGAAGCCGGAAAAAGCTGCGCTGGTAATCACCAGGCTCGAGCTTGATACCATCATCAAGATGTTTTCCCGTATGGACGAGAAAAAAGTTGGTAAAATTCTCTCATTTCTGCCGCCTGAAAATGCAGTCACAATTACTCAGGCGCTCAGCAGGCAAGTCGCAGACTTATAAATCTCACCTGTCCTTGTATGGCAGGCGGCTCATCTTTAAAAAAGAACAAGGGCTCCAGTTGAGGAGCCCTTGTTAGTGAAACAGCCTAGAAGCGGGCAGTCAGGGATGCGGCAATCAAATGAGAAGAGCCGCTATAAGCGCCATTGTAGAAGGGTGCGGCCGAGGCTGTCTGGGTTCTGTCATTGACCAGCACATACATATAGGACAGATCAAGTGTGGTCTGCTCATTGAAATCAAATCCCCAACCAGCTGCAAACAAATGCCTGTCATTGCCGGGAATACGGGGGGTAAAGTCCACATCATCAATTGGTGTCGGATCGAATGAATAACCGATTCTGGCCCGCATATTATCATTGTACGCCCATTGGACACCGGCCCGGAAGGCAAACGTTGCAGACCAGTTCTGGGGTAGCGTAGCGGTAGTAGCACCACCCAGACCAGCAGCTGTGAGCAGGGAAGGCCCATAGGCCAGATCAAGCCGATCAAACGTATCCCAGTTCGTCCAGTCAACTTCCGCACTGATCAACCACCTCTTTTCAGCATCGGGACTAAAGGCAACACCAACATTGACCATATCGGGAAACGTGACGGAAGTACCCAGGGTTGTACTGCCCAGCGGAGCCAACACGGTAGATCCGGTAGCGGTACCGTCAACATTAACCTTTACGCTACTGCGGTAGGTAAGTCCAAAATTGAACTGATCACCCTTGTAGAGCAGGGCAACATTGCCGCCCCAGCCATCGCCATTACCATGCTGAATCAGCAACTGGTTATCCAGATTAACCTTGAAGACGTTGTAATACATGACCCCGGCGGCAATAGCCCATTCATCATTAATCCGGTAGGAAATATTCGGATTCACGCTGACCATTCTCAACTCGGAAAAGGTCACAGTTGCAGGTGCAAGTGCAGCAAACACCGGCGGAGGGGTAAGAAGAGGGTTGAGAGATGTAAACGGCGCACCTGAATTCACCCAGTCTGTGGTCAGGCCAAAGGGAGAATTGATTCCGACGCCAAACGAAACTTCTGAACCCGGATTATAACTGATATAAGCATGAGGAATGAAGAATGTCTGGCTCTTGGTGCCAAACGTAGCGCCACCTACAGGCGTAAATTCATTGGTTGGTATTACTGCATCGGCACCCAGAGTGATGACCGTTCCTTCCTGAAAAGAAATGCCAGCCGGATTGTACCACAATGCAGACGCATCATCGGCCACAGCGGTAAAGGCGTTGGCAAAACCTGTTGATTTGGCGCCCTGTTCAGGAACCATAAAACCGCCTGCCTGTGCAGAGTTGGCTGTGAACATCAATACAGCAGCGACAAAAATAAATTTTTTCATGGTTGACCTCCCCAAAAAATAAATAGAGGTACATGTATAAAGGATTGTCCAATAAAATCAACTTTTCTGGTCTTGAGTGTGC
>CAYLYU010000024.1:0-17619 GCA_964387725.1 uncultured Zetaproteobacteria bacterium
CCACACTGACCTTTGACATGAACACCCGAGGGCAATGGAAATTGTTCGGGGATATTAGCTTGAATGACGGAGAAGAAGAGACTGCCGCCATCAGTCTGCGTGGAAAAATTGAGGGAGACACCACCACCGGGCGTTTAAGCTGGCACGACAGTTTTATGCATATCGATAATAAAACCACTATTGCAAGCAATGGTGTACGTGACAGTGACGGTAGTTATCATTTCACGGCAACTTCACGTGAAGCCAGGCTTGAGGATATAATTACGGCCGCAGGCTTGGAAATTCCCTTGAATGGCATTTTGAACCTTGAAAGCAAGCTGACATGGCATAATGGCAACTTGAGTGGTAATGGTACGCTTGATTGGCGCTCAACAGCCTGGTCCGGAACTCCCATCCCAAATGCAATGGCAACATTCGAAGGACTTCACTTCAATTCCAGTGGCTCGTTAAAAATTCAGACAATTGAGGCAAAACAGGACAGGAAGAATGGAACGCTCCGACTGGACTCGATAAGACGTGATTCCAAGGGTTGGTCTGTCTCTGTCCGTATGCAGGAAATGGAAGACTGGTGGGTTGAGATAGCCAATGCCACCTCTGCATTTAGCGGCTTAAAACCATTCTGGAAAGGGGTGGGAGCTCTTAGTGGATCTGCTGAAATATCGAAGAACATGGGGGCACTCCGCGCCTCGGCACAATGGGATGCAAGCCATGCATCTCTTGCCTATACGTCTGTTTTTTCCAAACCGGAAAAAGTTCCGGCATCGGGATCCATGCACCTTGAAGACAAACGTGGAAACCAACTCCTGGAGGTAGCTGATTTTCAACTGGGTTCTTCCCGCATAAAAAACGCATTCTGGCAGCAGGAAAAAGGTGAACAGGATTTGCGTATTGAATCAATATATCTGGATTTTTCGGAATCCAAACGTCTCAAATTCGGACTCCCTGAAATCTTGCCGAACCTGCATGGCAGTATCAGTGGCTCATTTAGCAGTAACACCAGGTCGACACAGCCTTTTCTTCCTGAAAACTGGCAATCGTGGCTCCCCGGGGCCGATGCAGTTCTTCTTTTGAAAGGTTTCGGCCTTCGGAAAAACTTCTGGAATGGATCCCTGCGACTGGAACGGGGGCACGCTTCAAGCCCGGAGCTTCATTGGCAACATCAACAGCAGGAAGCCACATTGCGCGGATCTGTTTCCCTTATACCCTTGTCCGGCGAGCTTCATATCCGGGATGCGGCTTTTCCCGCGGGAGAGATCCCCCTTCCTGACTGGTTGGAGAAGGCCGATCTTGACGGAAGCCTTGCTGTCAAACAATTAGCCTGGGAAGGCAATGCATTCAGTGAAACGAGTGCTGACTACATCCTGAAGTCCGGAAAACTAAAGCTGATAAAACCTGTAGCCAGTCTGGCTGGAGGCAAAGTCAGTTCAGATTTACTACAGCTTGACCTGAACCATAGCCCGGTCTCATTCTCCGGCCCGGTGATCATCAAGGGAATTAACCTGGATGAGCTTGACTTCACGGGTACAGGCAGGCCGATAAGCGGTGTTCTCTACGCGACAACAAGGCTTGATGGTATACTCCCGATAAGTAGCTGGAGACAATGGGAAGGCGAAGGTGAAATTGAAATACAGGATGGTACGCTGATCGGCTTAAACCTGTATGAACATATTGCTTCGCTGATTGGGCTGCCGCAGAGAGCGAGCCACAAAGAAACATCTTTTTCCCGATTGAATACTCTTTTTGAACTGCGCGATCATGCCTTTCTGTTTTCCCGCCTGATTCTTGATGCGGAGACTTTCAGCACGCACGGCAAAGGTAATATCAGATCGGATAACAGCATCGATGCCCGTCTGGATATTCAATTTCTTCAAGGTGGCAAAGCAGGGAAAATCACCAGCCCACAGGAAGGAATTCGTATTCCAGTACAGATGAGCGGCACACTCCCTGAAATTTCCATCAACATGACAAAGTAAGTCCTGCCACTTCAGAAACAGACCTGTAGCGTGTACCGTTCACCCATGTCCATTACCGCACTCACCACACTTTCACCTCTGGATGGGCGTTATGCCGACAAGGTTGCAGTTTTACGCCCCATTTTCAGCGAATACGGTCTGATTCGCTCCCGTCTTATTATCGAGGTCCGCTGGTTACAGCTGCTGGCTTCCAATGCGGACATTGTCGAAGTTCCCGCCTTTTCGGAAAAAGACTCCGCCTTTCTGGACGAGATTGTCACAGGCTTCAGTGAGGCCGATGCGGCCCGCGTCAAAGAGATTGAGGCCACAACCAATCATGATGTCAAAGCCGTCGAATACTTCCTGAAGGAAAAGGTCGCCGGTCATGGCGAGTTGGCGAAAAGTTCCGAATTTTTCCACTTCGCCTGCACCTCGGAAGACATCAACAATCTTTCCTACGCGCTGATGCTCAAAGAGGCGCGCGACACCGTATTGATTCCGGCAATTGAGGATGTCATCCACGACATTACGAATGGGGCCAAGACCTATGCCGCGCAGCCGATGCTTGCTCGCACGCACGGCCAAACAGCCTCCCCCACCACCATGGGTAAGGAATGGGCCAATGTTGTCAGCCGCCTCAGGCGCACGCTCAACCAGATCAATGACGTTCCCGTATTGGGCAAGATCAACGGCGCGGTCGGCAACTACAATGCGCATCTGGCCGCCTACCCGAGTCTGGACTGGCCTGCGATTGCCAAGGGCTTTGTTGAATCGCTCGGCATTACATGGAATCCGTACACGATCCAGATCGAGCCGCACGATTATATCGCCGAGATGAATGATGCCATCGCACGTTTCAATACGATTTTAATGGATTTCTGCCGGGATATCTGGGGATATGTCTCGCTTGGCTATTTCAAACAGCGCCTGATTGCCGGAGAGGTCGGCTCATCAACCATGCCGCACAAGGTGAATCCCATCGACTTTGAGAATGCGGAGGGAAATCTTGGTCTGGCCAATGCAGTGCTGCGCCATCTGGCCGAAAAGTTACCTGTATCACGCTGGCAGCGTGACCTGACCGACTCCACCGTGCTACGCAATCTGGGTGTGGGTTTTGGCTATTCAATTCTTGCCTACGGCTCCGCCCGTAAAGGCATTGCCAAGCTGGAAATCAATGAGGCTGCCCTGAATAAGGATTTGGAGACAAGCTGGGAAGTTCTGGGAGAAGCCGTGCAAACCGTCATGCGTCGCTATGGACTTGAAAACCCGTATGAACAGATGAAGGAACTCACACGCGGTCAAGGCATTACATCCGGGCGGCTACGCCAATTCATCCAGAATCTGGACATTCCTGCCGAAGCAAAACAACGGTTGATAGAATTGTCTCCCGCCACCTACACAGGCAATGCCGAGAAACAGGCCAGGGATATCCAGTCGGGGTTTATTCCAAAAATCTCTTAGTTACGGTTTGTAGTTGCTTCCAATGCTCTGATAAAGACTTTCACATTACATCAGGCATGGAAATATTGCGCCAATCATGGTGCGCGGCATCAATTGTTTCACTTACCATCAACATAACCTCAGCTTCACCTCCTCCCACCTGATGAGAAAGCAAGCGATGGTGTTAGCCATCCGAATACAAAACGGAAAGGTTTTATAAGTGCATATCCGAATTTCCAATCAGCAAGCTGGCCAGATCATACTTTGCAACATCTACCGGTGCATTTATTGACCTGGCCACAGTTTCATAATTTGTAGCTGTATATCACTGTCCCAACGTTATGAAGAAGCAGCTGGAAATGCGTGCAGAGTGTAAGCCGTTGAATTAAAGGAAGTAATTGAAAAAATGTGCGGTCACTTTATTGGTGACGCGCTCTTTTTTTATATACCAGAGCAAGAGCTTGCGCAGTATGTGTGAGGCCAACTGCTTTTTCTTGGATAATCTACACCAAGCCTGCCCGAGGTCAGCGCAGAACTTCCGGCAGACTGAAGGTAATATTTTCCTCAACCGTATTCAGAATCTCAACTGCCCCGGCACCATGATCCTGTAGAAAACTGATCACCTCCTGCACCAGAACTTCCGGGGCAGAGGCTCCGGCGGTAATGCCAATGATCTCATTTGCTTCAAGCCAGCTCGTTTCAATATCCTCCGCCCTGTCGATAAGTCGGGCCTGGCAGCCGGCCCGTTCGGCCACCTCACGCAGGCGATTGCTGTTCGATGAGTTTCTCGAGCCGATTACAAGAACAAGATCGCTGTGTTCTGCCAACTGCTTGACGGCAGTCTGGCGGTTGCTGGTGGCATAGCAGATATCCTCCCGTTTCGGCCCCCGGATATTCGGAAAACGTTGTTTCAATGCCACTATCACATCCCGTGTATCGTCCACACTCAAGGTGGTCTGGGTAACAAAGGCAAGTTTGTCATTATTCTGAACCTCTAGCCCTGCCACATCCTGCGGTTCAGATATCAACAAAACCGAACCAGCTGTTACCTGGCCCATCGTACCTTCAACCTCCGGGTGGCCGGCATGGCCGATCAGGACAACCTGATTTCCATTTTTGTAATGCCTGAGAAGTTCCAGATGCACCTTGGTCACCAGCGGACAGGTCGCATCCAGCACCTTCAGGCCACGTTTCTCCGCTGCTTTGCGTACATCATGGCTCACACCATGCGCCGAAAAAATTAACAGCGAGCCATCCGGCGCGTCATCCACTTCCTCAACAAACACAGCCCCCTTGGCCCTGAGGTCTTCAACCACATAAAGGTTGTGAACAATCTCGTGGCGCACATAGACCGGCGCGCCATAAACCTCCAGCGCCCGCTCAACAATTTCGATAGCACGGTCCACCCCGGCACAAAATCCGCGTGGCGCCGCAAGTATAATCTTCATATTAAGAACCTCGACTGACAGGACATAAACATTATCATTCGGTTCAGATGAAGTCAGGAGATATTGGATGAGCGAACTGAAAGTTGGAGATATCGCGCCCGAAATAACGCTGCCCGCGTGGCCGGAGGGTATATTGAAGCTATCCGGACTCAAGGGAAAGCATGTTGTCCTCTATTTCTACCCCAGAGACAATACACCCGGTTGCACAACAGAATCCTGTGATTTCCGTGATCATCATGATGATTTCGAGAACGCTGAAACCGTTGTGCTTGGCATCAGCCGGGATTCCGTCACATCACACCGGCGATTTTCCGAAAAATTCGACTTCCCGTTCAGGCTGTTGTCGGATACGGAAGAGAAGGCCTGCACGGCCTATGATGTTATTAAAATGAAAAACATGTATGGCAAGCAGGTGCGCGGCATCGAACGCTCAACGTTTCTTATTGATCCAACCGGTCACATCGCCCAAATCTGGCGCAAGGTGAAGGTTAAAGGACACGCGGAAGAAGTGCTTACTGCCCTGAAAGATATGCGGAAATAAATACGGATACACCCGATATGTTGAAAGACAAAAATATCCTGATCGGCATCGGTGGAGGCATTGCCGTTTACCGCATTGCCGAACTGGTTCGGCTACTGAAGAAGCAAGGGGCCAGCGTTCGTCTGATGATGACCGCATCGGCACAGAAGTTTGTTTCTCCTCTGACCTTTGAGGCCCTGAGTGGTGAAAAGGTTCACACCGAACTGTTTGATTTAACCTCCGAACGGGAAATGGGACACATCCGACTGGCCCGCTGGGCCGATGTATTGCTGATTGCACCGGCCACGGCTGATCTCATCGCTAAACTGGCGCACGGTATCGCCGATGATCTGCTGACCACCCTGTTTCAGGCCAGAAACGGCCCGGTGATTCTTGCCCCGGCCATGAACGCCGTGATGTGGGATTCTGCTGCCTGCCGCAGAAATGTACAAACACTTAAGGATCGAGAGCTTTTAGTGATCGGCCCGGAAGAAGGTGAACTGGCCTGCGGCGAAGAGGGAACAGGCCGCCTGAGTGAACCGGAAACCCTGGCTGAGGCCATTTACCATGCCATCCATGCAAAAAAACTCAGCGGACAACGATGGCTGATCAATGCCGGCCCGACGATGGAACACTGGGATGCTGTGCGCTATCTGACTAACGCTGCCAGCGGAAAACTTGGCTTTCAAATCGCTCTGGCAGCGGCAGCAAGAGGAGCCAAAGTCAATCTGGTAGCCGGGCCCGACACACCTGCCGAACCACTGGGAGTGCAGGTTCACAAGGTTCATTCCGCCTCTGATATGTTGGAAACATGTGCCCGACTGGCTATTGGAGCTGATGTGTTCGTGGCCACTGCCGGCGTCACTGATTTTCGTTTTTCTGAAATTGAAAAAGGAAAGGTGAAGCGTCGAGAGGCAGAAGAAACGTGCGTAGTTAAGCTTGCCGCCAATGCTGATGTTGTAGCCGAAGTGGCTAATATGCATGGCCGACCAAAGAAAGTTATAGCCTTTGCCCTTGAATGTACCAACCATGTAGAAAATGGCAGAGCCAAGCTGAAACAAAAGGGGGTTGATGCTGTCTTTGCCAACGATGCAGCGAATATGGGCCGTGATACGGCTGCAGGCTGGTGGCTAAGCAGGGGTGATGTGACAGAACTTGAGCCAATGCCGAAATATCACCTTGCTGAACACCTCATTGATCTGGTGGAATGCCTGCCATGAGTGATTCACCGAATACGATAACCGTTCGCATACAGCGGCTTACCCATGCCAAAGGGCTTGAGATGCCGCATTATGCCAGCAATCAGGCCGCCGGTATGGATCTGCGTGCAGCTGTTGATAAAACTGTCATCATTGAGGCAGGTAAACGGGTACTGATACCCACCGGTTTTGCCATTGCCCTGGCAGCCGGTTATGAGGCACAGATCAGGCCGCGTTCGGGTCTGGCCCTGAAACACGGTATCACTGTGCTTAATTCACCCGGCACCATTGATGCCGATTACCGGGGTGAAATCCGCGTGATCCTTATCAATCATGGTGCTACCCCGTTCCCGATCGAGCCTGGAGAACGTATCGCCCAGATGATCATTGCACCGGTCTCGCATATCGCCTGGCAGGAGACGGCCTCGCTGGAGAAAACAGAGCGTGGCTGCGGTGGTTTCGGAAGCTCGGGAAAACATTAGTGCCGGAGCTACTGAATTTGAGGCGCCCTCGACTTCCCCATGATTTCAGCATATAAAAATGAAGAAGATGTCAGGGAGATTTAACGATCCTGATAAACACTTAAAATATAGTCCATGTTTGTTATTTTCAAATCTTGATAAGAAACATCCAAAGGAGATTGTAGAATGTTAAAGAAATGGTTAATTGTAGGCTTGATCGCTGTTGCCATCATTGTAACGGTCAGAATGCTGTATACCCTGTCCGACTTTTCGGGGCTGGAAGTAGCTGAGCAACAGAATGTTAATCGCACTTCGATAGATATACCCGCTCCAGCAGCTGTGATTCCGGCTCCTGCTGAGCTGTCTGAACAGGCTTCTCTCCAGGCCAAAGAGCCCAAAGAAGTTACGTTGAATCCCGAAGTTCAGAGCGATCTTTCCGAACTCCAGATTCAGAGGTCCGCCCCTGCCAGTGGTGCCTTTACAGGAAGAGACCCGGAGGGTTTGAGCTACTCAGATCGAATTCAGAAGGAGCAGACATATGAGGAGATTGGCAGACAGAGAGCTGAATACCGAAAGACATCCCCGACCAGAGATGCTTCTGATAATTAGCTAGTGAAATTCGCTTACAGAGCGAGCGTCTCAGAAGAATATGGAAGGGGACTACATAATGTCCCCTTCTCCCAACACGGAATTACCTAATACCATCTTAAATGAAAAACAGGAAATGTTTATAGCGGAAGAAAATTACCATTTGACAGTTCATAGACCTTGAACCAGTCCCCATCAATCCAGATCCATTCCTCGTCAAATGTTTTCTCGTGTCGCTCAAGAGCTAACTTTTTACCATGCGAAACTCCAAGATTGGCTGATTCAACTGTGACAGTAATTCCTGCCTTACCATGGTTTTCAACAATCAGCACTTCCTCTTCGGAAAGTTTAGCCTTCAAGTATATAAAGTTACTGATCCTTTCAATGAAAGATTCCTTTGAGATGCCTTGTCGTGCAAATGGGTCGAACATCTCATAAGCCTTGGAAAAATCTCTGTTAACGTAATGATTCCAGAATTCAAGTTCCCGCTCCTGCAAACGCTTCTTCCTGTTGACAATTTCTTTTTCGGCCATCTCACGAGGGCATATTTTAACGGATTCCCCTGCACTTGTTTGCATACATTTTCCCAATTTTATACGCTCAAAAGAGAGGAAATGATCACCATCGGGAGTATCAGTTTTCTTGTGTTCCCAAACGACCGAAAACTCACCTTCTCCAAAACTGGATAATGATGGGTTAACAGCAAAACTTCGACCTTCGGGGTGAATTGAAAGGTCAGTTTTAAGCCAGTTTTTACCACCATCCTGTGAAAAGTTTGTGTAGATATGAGGCCTGATATCACGAGAGTCTTGCCAGACAACCACGACATTTCCTTCAGCGTCCATTGAGATATCAGAAACCAGTGAATGGGTAAAGTTTGGAGTGTTGGTATCCAGTCTGCGCAGCAAGTCCCAGCTCTTTCCTTTGTCATGCGAGCAACTTACATATACATCCGACTTCAAAGTTTTGCCCAGCTTAGCCGGACCTGACCAGGCAAGGCACATGTTTTCCCTACCATCACTTGAGAATTTAAAACCGTTACTACCCCTTGCTTTGGTTCCGGGCAGGATGGCAGGTTTGGACCAAGTCTTTCCGTCATCTATCGACCTTGATATGAGAATGCCGGAACCATGCAGATAATAACCCAGTATCAATGCCTCTTTTACCTTTATCAGCCTTGGACTTATAACCTGCCCAGTAGGTGTCGGAATAATTGTTTCCTTACTCCAACTAACTCCCGCATCCATTGAAACTTTCATTTTCAGAGTCATGTTATGTGTCTTCTGATCAACCTCGGTCCAGCCCAGCCAGACGCTTTTGTGATCTACTTCAATAAACGGATCCAGGGACTGAACGCCTTCGGCTGTCATTCTGATATCATGTTTTAGCCACGTCCTCCCCTGATCGGCCGAATAATTCAGAAAAACTCCGTATTTATCACCTCCATCACGTTCATCAAGCCACGTCAGATACAGATACTTGTCACCATCCGTAGCCAGAGGGCGTGGATGAAAAGCCCCCATACCGCTATCAAGCCGAACCGGTTTACTTAATGACTTACCATCATCATAGGATGCCCTGAACATCAGGTGTTTATCTCCTGGCTTGCCTCCATCCGGAGACATACCGATCTGCTTGGAGCGCCAGACAAAGTACATGTTTCCCTGAAAGCTGAAGGCTCCATTATAGGATTTCTTCTCACCTGCATTCTTTTTCGAAATGATGATTGACTTCTCAGACCCTCGACGATCCATTAACAGATTGTTATGTTCATCATAATAAACGAAGTACTCCTGACCGCTAAGGTAGAGTGAACGCGGCGACTCATCTGATGTGGAGTGTGCTACTTTCTTATTGGTAACGATATCGGCTGTAGAAATCATGGGCACTAAAATTGATACCATGAATATATATCTAATCGTAATCTGCTTAATTTTCATCTGCACCTCAGGATAAATTTTTCTTTGGTTCAGCTAATCCGAATAAATCTTCGTTGCTACAAAATTTTATGGTAGGAATTATGCACCCGATAGATGAATTTTACATAAAAAAAGAGGCAGGTTTCCCTGCCTCTTTTCTCGCAATTAAATTGCTTTTTTTTAGAAGTCAACCCGGTTTGCGCTTGTCTTCACAGTTACAGTGGTAGCACCAATCAAAGCAGACTCTTCCTTGTAGACCAGGATACCACGGTCTGAACCGAACGGAAGATCGATGTTCATGTAAGCCCAGCCACCACCAGCTACCAGGGAAAGATTCAGCGGCGTCAGGAAATCAGCCAGTGTAACCTTGCCAAAGCAGTCAACAGTTACTGAAACTACACCGGACAGCGGGTTCTCATTGATGTCATACACAACAGGGGCACTAGCAGCACCACTCAGTGAAAGGGTTACAGAGTTCGTAGGCGGAACATCAAAGGAAGTGTCAAGAGTAGGTACAACCACCTCCCAGCTTGTTGTTACGATCGATGTCGGCAGCCAGACAGCCTTGGGCCGATCCAGCATTAGCTGTGTAGGAGAAGTGGCTGGGGCAGCCCCATAAGCCATATCATCAAGGTTACCCTCGGTGATTCCAAGTGGATCGTTCGGGGCACGAGTTGCCTGAACTTCGCCGGTGACGAAATTGATCTCATGCACCCAGGCCTGCAGTGAGTTTTCAGCACCAGAGCCTAAAGTACCAGCACCGGTAATCTGATTGTAAGTACCAACAAAGTTGTACAGGGTAATCAGACCCTTGAAGCCAGCTCCAATCGTCAACGCAGTTGTCGTGGCATCGCCAAACATAGCTGGCGTGTTACCAAAACCTACAGGTGCGGTGCCAACATTGGTTGTACCCATGTCATTCGGAGTGGTAGCGCCGGTAGCATCGGTATGACCACACTCATTCAAAGGGGTCAAAGGGTCATCCCAGCGATACATCCAGTGGATGCCGCCGGTCGTTGCATAGGTATCCACGACAGTAACAAGTGTCACCCAGCCTGCGTCAGTCCTAAACTCAGGAACGAGAACAGCATCGGCCTTCGCAGTAAAAGAACCCGCAAAACCCAAAAGCAGTCCAAAAGCAACTGATAAAGTAATTTTCTTCATATTGTATTAATCTCCTCTCTCCAAAATTAATCCGGAACAACCGGATTGGTCTAGCTGAAAGCGAAATCTAGATTGCCATCAAGCTACATGTCAAGCCAAAAGGCCAGTCGAAGATTCCGCTCCGGATTTCATGCAGGACACAAGGCCGATGAACAACCAGCGTGGCACAACATTCCGGGTTGGAATTTGGGTGAATTCTGTTGCAGCCTGCTGTTAAGTCAACATTTCAGCCTGAATATGTGTCATATTAGCACAATTATTGACTGTCAGCCGGGGCGGTCGCCCATAATTGCAGGCGCCGGACATTCTCCTGCGCTTTTTCATAATCCGGTAATACCTGAAGTGAAGCAAACAGTGCCTGTTCGGCCTCCGGCAGGCGGCCTTTTAACATATAGGCCACACCCAGCATGTTCAGCGCTGCGGCATTGTAGGGGTATATCTGTTTCATCCATTCAAGATGCTCAATAACAGCATCGTAATTCTTTTGCAGGAATCCAAGCTTCGCCATGCCGTAAACAGCCCGGAAATTATAGGGATCAAGATCGGTTGCCAGCCGGTAATTCGGCTCCATGATGGCAAGAGCGGGTTCGGCTAACTGCGCCCTGGCAGCATACCAGTCGGAGATCAACCAGCGCAGCGGCCAGACGGCAAGCACCAATGCCAGCATGAGCGGAACTGCAACTGACCATCTTGGCAAAGTTAAACGAACCAGGCCGGAACCCGCAGCCAGCCTTCCCCACCATAAGCCTCCAAACAGGGCGAAAACAAACATACTGGCCGGATTGAAAAACACATGATTGAACATGGCATCAAAGATCGCTGCGGTTATGGCCGCAAGACCAACCGCAGTCAAATCATCCCAGTTACGCCATAGCGATGCGGCAAGTCTCCATAGAAGCAGAGTCAGCAAACCCACAAAGATCATAGCGGCCGGCAGGCCATTCTGAGATGCCAGTTGCAGGAATACATTGTGCGGATTGGTGGTGTAACTTACCTCCGTACTCATGGGATCGCGAAAGTCCGGAAAGGCATTGCTGTATTTCGGATAGATGTAGGGAAAGTTTCCCGTGCCATGGCCAAGCCAGGGGCTGTCCGCAATCATGGCCGCAACCGAGGCATACATTGGAGTGCGATCACCCAACAACGGGAACACTTTGAGCCAGAGCTGAGCCAAAGGCGGTTGCGCCATATTCGGGCTAAACTGCTCGGGTACCCTGGCTACGCCTGCGGTCTCCCCATGAAAGCTGGCGCTGACCCTGGCCAGTTCGCGAAAATGATATGGAAGAATCTGATATACTGCTACAGAGCCAAACAACACGCTGGCCAGCAGAGCCCATGCCATGCCGTTACCACGCCATGTAATATTTGATCGATGTTTTATGATCGCTGCCAGCATAAGCAGTGTGGCTGCAACCAAGCCAAACAAGGCTCCCCGGCTGGATGCGACGAGCAAGACAATTCCACAGGTCGCGGCAGAAAACCAGGTAAGCATGCGAAGGGCAACTTCCGTACGCGTAAAAAGGATCCATAACAATAGCGGGAACAGTATAATCAGCACATCGCTGGTAAAATTGACATGACCAACGGGAGAGAACAGCACACTGACCTTGTAGCCGGGCGATCCGTATTCGATAAAGTAATCCCACCAGTAACGAAGGGAAAAGATGAATCCGGAGATCCCCGTTGCCCATACCAGCCAGTTGATAAACTCTGGCCTAGTGCGCACTGCAAAAACAACCGACAACCATATTGCCAAAGCACTTAACCAGAATGAAAAACGTATAGCACCTTCCACCCAATTCGGGCCGATGCCGATGCCAATGGCGAGAAGCACGAAGAATGCACCCAGAAAAAGACTTGGCCAGGAAACGCGACCGGATCTATTTTGCTGCCATAGGCGTGCTGCCAGGGCAAAGGCGAGAAGGAGCCCTGCAATGATAAGCATTGCCCATTTCGGTTGTTCGTTGGGAAGAGGCATCGTCATCATTCTGGCATTAAGTATAAATGGCAGGGCCAGCAAAGGGACAAGACACAGCATCAGCTCAGACCAGATCTGCCTTATAGCCGGCTCCGACTGAAACCCTTCAGATTGTAAAACAGTTTTTCGAACGCAGTTTTTCGCGTGCTTTTTCACCATGCCCATATCCTAACCGGAATATCCACAAAGAATCATGGTCGGGGTGAGAGGACTTGAACCTCCGGCCCCCGCCTCCCGAAGACGGTGCTCTACCAGGCTGAGCTACACCCCGAATGCCGACCATAAAACGGCGAGAATGATAGGTTTGAATCAATATAACCACAACACATTGAAAAAATTAAGCTGCAAGCTCAGGGCTAACCACCATCGGCTAATACGTACGCTGGCTGGCGAAGTCGGCCAGATCGGCCATGAGTTGCCGCACAGAAACATCCGCATCTTCCGGTAAAAGATTTTTTGCATCTTCGGCACAGACTTTGGCCATCTTCAGACAATAATCCACCCCGCCCAGACTTTGAACTCTTTGACGCAACCACTGGAACTCACCTTCCTCGTAAGCACCGCGATCGGCAACCTGTTTAACCCGTCCGGCCAGCTCGACATCCCGGCTCATGGCATAAATCAAGGGTAGCGTCATCCTGCCCTGCTCCAGATCATGGCCCACCGGCTTACCCACCGCATCGACCTCGGAAACATAATCCAGAGCATCATCAGCAAGCTGGAAAGCCAGACCCAGCCCCCTGCCGTAGCCACTCATATCTTCAATTAATTCGTCACGCCCGCTAACCCTGGCACCGATTTCGGCGGCAGCCGCAAACAACACCGCTGTTTTGCGCTCGATCACTTCCAGGTATTCGGCTTCACTGATGCCAAGATGAAAGGTACGGGACAATTGCAACAACTCGCCTTCGGCCAGTGTATTGGTCGCCCTGGCGAACAACTCCAGCACACCCATGCAACCATCCTGCACCATCATCTGAAAGGCACGTGAAAAGAGAAAATCACCCACCAGCACGCTGGCCTGATTGCCCCAGACACCGTTGGCAGAAGGAAAGCCCCGACGCAGGGCGGCCTCATCCACAACATCATCATGCAACAACGAAGCCGTGTGCAGAAACTCCACAACCACACCCAGAGGGATATGACGTTTGCCCGTATAGCCGAACAGGCGGGTAGACAAAATACTCAAAAGAGGCCGCAGACGTTTGCCACCGCTTTCTATTATATAGTGGCCAACGGCGGGAACCATGCTCACATCCGAACTTAAATGCTCCCGAATACAGGCATTTACTTCCTGCATTTCCGCCTGGCAAACAGCATGGGCGCGAACAAGCGGTGTGTCTATTTCCTGTGTGTTTTTCACGGGAAGGCATCGTACGGTGAGACTACCGATCGTCAAGGTCTCATCGTAACCCCATCACAGATGCAAGACCCGAGCTCGCACGCTACCATAGGCAACATGCAGGCTTTACTCGCTTCCCGCTCACCTCGCCGGCTACAGCTACTCCAGGCTGCTGGCCTGACAATGCAGGTCCAGGCGGCTGACGTTGATGAATCACTCTTGCCCGGCGAGACAGTAGAGCAGACCGTAAAGCGTTTGGCCTGTCTCAAGGCATCATCTGTTCCCGATAATAGACTTCCCGTTATTGCTGCGGATACGCTTGTTGCCGTGGGCGAAAAAGTGCTGGGGCAGCCCCGGGATCATCATGATGCCCGGCAAATGCTTCAGCTTCTATCAGGTCGAAAACACAGCGTATATTCCGGTGTATGCGTAAGCTTTCAAGGCAAACAACGTAGTGACACGATCTGCACCAAGGTGCGTTTCCGCCATCTGGACAGTGAAGAGATCAACCCCTATCTGAAACATAACCAGGTGCTCGACAAAGCCGGGGCATATGCCCTGCAAGAAGGCGCATCCAGTTTCATCGACAACATTGATGGCCCCCTGGACAATGTTATTGGCCTGCCGGTGCAGCGGACACTTCAGTTGCTTTCAGAGGTAATAACATGAGCGTGGAACTTCTAATCAATGCCTCACCGTATGAAACCCGTATAGCCAGGGTGGAAAATGGTCTGGCGGAAGAATTGTATATTGAACGTGAACGTGAACGTGGCATCAAGGGCAATATATACAAAGGCCGTGTACAACGGGTTTTGCCCGGCATTCAGGCCGCCTTTATCGATATCGGCCTGTCCAGGGCGGGCTTTTTGTATGCCGGAGACATCGCTATTCCCGAAAGCAATGTCAATGGTTACGTTGAACCCGCACAGGAAACAGATGATAGCGAATCAGATGAAGCGGAAAAAGAAGAAGCTGTTCCAACCGGGTCCGGCATCCCGACAATCAATAGCCTGCTTGAGGAAGGTCAGGAGGTCATTGTACAGGTTTCCAAGGAACCTATCTCCTCCAAAGGCCCGCGGCTCACCACACTGATCAGTCTGGCCGGCCGTTACCTGGTCTACCTGCCGAATTTCCGGCATGTCGGTATCGCCCGCCGTATTGAGGATACTGCGGAACGTGAGCGCCTGCTGGAAACCGGCACGGCTCTGCTTCCTGAAACAGGTGGCATGATCATTCGCACTGTCGCCGAAGGTCGCCATCTGTTTGAACTGGAACAGGATCTGAAATTCCTGTTGCGACTCTGGAAGGATATCGACAAGCGATTGCAACACGCCGCACCGGCCTCCATGGCACACATGGATCTCAACCTGTACCTGCGTGTCATGCGGGACTACATTGATGATGAGGTTGGGAAAATCCATGTGGACTCGCGAGATGCCTACGACCGCATGAAAAAGTTTGCCCGTCGATTTATGCCGGAAATCGTCAAACGCCTCTATTATTACCCGGGAGAGCGGCCCATTTTTGATGTGTACGGAGTTGAAGAGGAAATCAACCGTGCCCTGAAACGTCGCATCTCCCTTAAATCGGGTGGATCCATCGTGATTGAACAGACGGAAGCCCTGATCGCCATTGACATCAACTCCGGCTCGTTTGTCGGCTCCCGAAATCTTGAGGAAACCGGCTTCAAAACCAATCTGGAAGCCGTGCATGAAATCGTTCATCAACTCAGATTGCGCAATCTGGGTGGTATTATTGTCATTGATTTTATCGATATGCAGGACGAGGAAAACAAGTCGCGTCTCATGGATATGTTTGAAGATGCCCTCAACCGGGACAAGGCCAGAACAAATGTTGTCCGGATGTCGGAGCTTGGCCTTGTGGAAATGACACGCAAACGCACCCGTGACTCCCTGGGTCGTACCCTGCTGCGAGATTGTTCCCGATGCCTTGGCCATGGCCGGACAAAAAGCCTGACGACAATTTGTTATCAGATTTTCCGTGAAGTGATGGCCGAAGCCCGCGCTTATCCGTGTAATAAACTGATGGTTGTAGCCCACCCGGACATCATTGATCTGCTCGTTGACGAGGAAAGTAAAAATGTTGAACGGCTGGAACAGTTTGTAAACAAACAAATCGGCCTGAACAGCAGCCCCAATCTGGCAACTGATCAATACGAGATCGTACTGCTCTGAGCTCACCCGGAATCAGACAGGGAGAGAATGGCTTAAAACCACCGCTCCATCTGTACATTCACATCCCCTATTGCCTGCACAAATGCGCCTACTGCGACTTCAATTCACATGCCCGGCCACAACCACGTTGGGATGATTATCTCAAAGCCTTGCGAGCAAACATCGCCTGCCTGGCCAATCAGTCCCGATTTGCGGATCGCCGCTTGCACAGCCTTTATTTTGGAGGAGGAACACCTTCTCTGGCTCCGGGCTCACTGATTGCGTCCATACTCAGCAATGTCAGGCATTGTTTTGATCTGGATAAGCAGGCCGAGATAAGTCTGGAGGCCAACCCCGGCGCCATTGACAGCAGCAGGCTCGCCGCCTATCGAAGCGCAGGGGTGAACCGACTTTCTATCGGGGCGCAAAGCTTCCGGGATGATGAACTACACTGGCTTGAACGTATTCATTCTGCCAAAGATATAAAGCAGTCATTCCGGGCGGCACGGCTGGCCGGTTTTGAAAATATCAGCCTGGACTTAATTTACGGCCTGCCGGATCAAAGCCTGGAAGCCTGGCTTGATAATCTGGAAACCACCATCACGCTGAACCCGGAGCATGTCTCCTGTTACCAGCTGACCATTGAACCGCACACCCTGCTGGCGACAAGACATAAAAAAGAACCGCTAAACCTGCCTGATGATGAACAAAGCCTGCTTTTCTTTTCCAGCACCCGGAAGAGGCTTGAGGCGGCTGCCTACGAGGCGTATGAGATATCCAACTTCTGCCGCACGGGCTTTCGTTGCCGGCACAATGATGCTTACTGGTTATATGATGACTATATCGGCATTGGCGCAGGGGCCTGTGGTAAAGGCAACACTTCGAATGGCGGTGTCTATCGCTACACCAATATCAAACAACCTGACTCCTACATGAAGGCCAGCCAGTCCAGCCGATTTGTAAGCAATGAAGAGAGGCTACCAAAATCCCGCGCTGCCGCCGAGGCTGTCTGGCTGGGCCTGCGCCGTCGCCACGGCATCCGAAGAGCTGCGTTTTGTGCACGCTTCGGCACAGACGTGTGGACTCTGTTCGCACAGCAGCTGAAACCCTGGCTACATAGTGGCCACCTTAAACTGTCGAAGGATTCGCTGTTTCTAACCAGTTCCGGCCGAACTATGGCTGACAGTGTAGCCTTATCCCTGCTTTAAGTGCGTAGTCACTTTTTGAATGGTACGACAGGTACATCGCTGCTACCACAAGGCAACAAGAATGCCGTTTCCGGCACAGCCATTAAAACCTTCGGCAACTGTCGCAGGCCCCGTCCAGATGGAAACACCTGCACTTACTGCTTTTTCAAGGAGGTGAATGAAGGAGGGTAACCGGTATACCAATCGTTGCCAGTTTTGAAATAACCTCTCGCTGCCGCTTCAATAT
>CAYLYU010000025.1:0-2915 GCA_964387725.1 uncultured Zetaproteobacteria bacterium
CATGTGGGTGCTTCCAACTGAGGGTTCTAGGACAATTAACCTCGCTTTCAGACAAACAGGTTCACTGTTTGCAGGAGAAGCCGAACAGCCAGGCTGATAATCAAGGCGACACCTATAGACAATGCAATGGAAAACAGGGCTTCCCGGAGGCCAATCACCTTGAGCATAACGGCAAAGGTTGATATGCACGGGATATAGAATGTCAGGAAAATCAGAAACGTAGTAATTTGCACCCAGTCCAGGAGGGGGCCGATCTCGAAGGTGCCCAGAGCCTGATAGACCATAAGAAGCGATAACTCCTTGCGTAACACCCCGAACAGAATAGGCACGCCCAGCGCTACAGGCAGCCCCAGCATCCAGTAAGTAACTGGCGACAGCAGGGTGTTGATCCAGGCATCGGCTCCCATGTGGTGCAACAGGGCCAGAACTATGCTGCCTCCCACGAGCAATGGAGTCACGATGGTGAGAATATCTCTGCTTCGGCTCCAGGTGGCTTTGAGTAAAGGCTTCCATTGCGGAATGGCATAAGGGGGGATTTCCTGAATCAGGCCCGGACTGATTTCCGGGTAACGGCGCGTGAGCAGGCGTCCCAGAATAGCAATAATTACCAGGTTCAGAATAAATATGCCGAATACACCGAAACCCCCGAGATACTTGCCTCCAAGTGCCAGAATAATAGCTGAACGGGCTGAACAGGGCACAAATGTGATTAACAGGGAGGCAACGATTCGATCGCGCCGTTCCGGGATAGTACGTGTGGAAGCGATGGCAGGCACGTTGCAGCCCAGGCCCAGTAAAAAGGTAACTGCTACTTTGCCATGCAGGCCGATACGATGAAAAAAACGATCCACCACGAAGGCGATACGCTGCATGATCCCGGATTCCTCCAGAGCAACCAGCATCAGTACAAGCGGCAGCATATAGGGTATCACAATGCCAATCAGACCGATCAGGCCATCTACAACAGCATGGCCAATCACTCCAGCGGTAGTGTCCGGCTGCCAAGCTTCAGCCCAGACGGTTAATCTGGCAGAGGATAACGCATCAAGTGTAGCACTGACCTCGAATACCATGAACAATACGCAGGCAAAGATGGCCAGACTGCCAATCATCCCCCAGCGCGGGTGCAGGAAAATTGCATCAAGCCGTTCATTCCAGCTCAGATGAACAGGTCGTGATGCCAGGCTGGCAACACTTTCAAACAGGCTGGTGGCACGGTGATGACGATCTGCTTCCAGTTCTTCGGCCAACGGACGGGGCAAGATTTCCTCCGCCTCGGATCGGAGCCGATCAATCACCGACACAGCAAGCGGGAAATGACTTTTAAGCTCTTGTGAAAAATTTATATCCCCTTGCATCAACTGCTTGTCCAAAAAGGCCAGAGGAACTCGGAAGGCCTCGAGTATTTCAGGATAGCTGCTTAAACTCTTGCCAAACCTGAGGGCAACTTCAGCAATATGTGCCTCCGAAGGTTGCGGCAATGGGCAGGTTTCACTACGGGCAGCGTCGGCAGCCTGCGAGAAAAGCTCTGCAATACCGTGGCCCTTGAATGCAATAGTGGGCACGACCGGAATGCCAAGTTTCCGGGACAAGTCCTCAACATCGATGTTGACCCCTTTCCGGTGCGCCTCATCCATCATATTGAGTGCAAGCACCATGGGCAGACCAAGATCGGCCAGCTCCAGAGTCAGCTCAAGGGCGCGATCAAGAGCGCTGGAATCAATCACATGCACAAGCACATCCGGCCTGGAGAATGGAGCCGGTGGCTCACTCTGCTCATGCCTGTATATCAGAGGCCGACTGTCACCCCAGAGCAGATATTTAAGTGCTTCCAGGTCATCATGCTCCAGGTCACACAGCGTCGATAGACTTGGCAGGTCAACAAGATGAATCTCATCCATATCAATACGTACGGCACATTCAGCATAGAATTTTTGTGTTCCGGAAAGCTTTCCCGTATGGATACTGGTGCTGGAAACAGCCTGAAATATGGTACTTTTACCACTGTTAGGCAGACCAACGAGTGCTATGCGAAGCTGACGATTTCCACGGAATATCGGTCCAAGAAGTGGCTTCGTCCGGTCGAAATCAATTTGGGAAGACGCAGGCATGGTTCTTCTGTTAACTCTCGGTCTCCGGCCACGCTGCAAGAAATTCGTCCAGATGCGGGCGGGATTCTATTTCGCCTTCAAGGTAGTTACGCACACCCAGCAAAGACCGGATATATGCCCCCTGGCCAAGATCACCCCGGAGATGTAACCAGCGCAGGTATATCAGGGTTGTCGTAAGCACATCGGTTTCACAGTAATTCCGTATGGCCTCTATATTCCCGGCCTCGAATAAGGCCCGCACATCACTTCCCGATGTGTCCAGTTTCCCTGGCAGGCCCAATACCGTGGCTATCTCATCCATGGAGCAACGGGCGGAAGCTCCGTAATCAGAAAGAACCTCTATGAGATCCACATGGTATTCGCTGGCGTAACGCGAATCGTAATTGTTCCACTTGTCACCTTCAGAAAACCAGCGCGGACACGATATGCCGTGTGCCATTGCACGGGACTTGAGCACGGGGATATCAAAACCACGGCCATTATAAGAAACAAGCCGAGGGGCACGTTTTTCAATCAAACCAAAGAAACCCTCCAGAAGATCCCGTTCGCTGCTTTTCAGATCGCCACCACTGGCCACGCGGCGGATAAGCAGTTCTGGCCCCTCCTCACCTGGCTCGTTCATCAACTGTACATAGCTGATTGCTACAACTTGATGAAAAGGTTGCCTGGGAAAAGCATTCCTGCCATCTGTTTTTTCTAAAAAATAGTTGCCAAGGGCATCTCGTGCGGCAGCATCTGTTAGCTCTGTCTGATTCAGCAGCAGCCTGGCCGCGTCTGCATCTGCTACAGTTTCAATATCAAAAA
>CAYLYU010000025.1:3015-17564 GCA_964387725.1 uncultured Zetaproteobacteria bacterium
TGATTCAGCAGCAGCCTGGCCGCGTCTGCATCTGCTACAGTTTCAATATCAAAAATAAAAACATCCCGACGCATCGATGACCTCCGTAGGTTGCCAATTTTGGCTGAACTATTCATAAATGCTGCCGCACCCTTGCTGGTTCCTTTGCCCTCAACGAATCCCTTATCAGTCATCCGTACGCTCGGTTACGCACTCTTTCTTCGGAATACGTTGTGAACAAAGGCTCGGCGCAATCGCTACGGCGATTCATGAATAGCTCAGCTTAGCAGCAAAAACGCAGTTTCGCCCTTTCATCAGAATTTGCTAGAGTGCGTCATATGAAGATTCTTGTAGTTGAAGACGAAAAGCGTGTGAATCAGTTTATCCAGAAGGGCTTAAAGGAAGAGGGTCATGCTGTTGACAGTGCCTATGATGGTGAAGAAGGTGGATTTCTGGCTGAAGTGAATGATTATGATCTGATTATTCTTGATCTTATGTTGCCCAGGAAAAACGGGCTTACCATGTGTCGGGAAATTCGGGATCGTGGCGTCATCACGCCTGTATTGATGCTTACGGCCAGAGATAGTATTGAAGATAAGGTTCGCGGCCTGGATGCTGGTGCTGATGATTATCTGGCTAAACCCTTCGCTTTCGAGGAACTTCTGGCCCGTGTCAGAGCCCTTTTGCGCCGACGATCAGAGGTTAAAACACCGACCCTGAAAATTGCTGACCTGGAACTGGATCCAATTAGTCGTCGGGTAACCCGATCCGACAAGGCTATTCGCCTGACAACCAAGGAATATGCTCTGCTGGAATATATGCTACGTAATCCCAGAAAGGTGCTTTCCCGTACCCTGATCGGGGAACACGTCTGGGATATGAACTTTGATCCTGAAAGCAATGTCATTGATGTGTATGTGAGTCACTTGCGTGCAAAAGTAGATCGGGGCTTTAATCTTGCCCTGATTCATACCTTTCGTGGCCAAGGATATCTGTTGAGCGATGAAGCGCCTCCGGCGTGAAGCCGGGATAGGACACTAGCCGCTTGAGAGCATTCAGGATTGCGCCGATCAGGCGCATGAAAGATAGTCTGTACCATACCTTTCGTGGTCGTCTGGCCTTATTGTATATTGTTATTGAGCTATCGGTTTTAATATTTGCAGGCGTTCTCTTGTATGTAGTTCTGTCAAATCGAATGTATGCCGATTCTGATGAGCAGCTATTGAAACAGGTTACGGTTATTGTTGATGAGCTGGAGCGCACTCCCTTTAACTTCTGGATGCAGAACTTGTCCCGGTTTGCCAACCACTACCCCGGATCCGTCCAGTTGGTCGGAGCCAATGGCATGCTGTTATTCAAATCAGATCGCGGTCTCATTGGTCGTGGTGGAGATGAAGTAACGGTGGCATTGAGACATGCCATGGAAAATAAAGTTGCAATTATCTCGACCAGCTCATTGCTTCGCGAGGGGAGCATGCGCGTTGTTGCCATGCCTGTGCATAGGGCTAACAGGGTCGTGGCGGTTACCATGCTGGGACGGAGTCTGGATCAGATCCACGATTTTTTTGAGCTCATGTATCTTGTCGGGGGCATTTTAGGGGTTCTCTCAATGATTATTACCGCATATGCGGGGTATATCCTGGCCCAAAGAGCCTTGAGGCCCATTGACGAAATCGCGCGTACTGCCAGGGCAGTTGCCGCAGGCAATCTTTCCCGACGCTTAACTTCATTCTCGCAGGATAAAGAAATTGCCTTTCTTATCCGAATGCTTAACAAAATGTTTGCCGACCTTGAATCGAGTTTTAAGGCACAAAAGCGGTTTACGGCTGATGCTTCACATGAGCTGAGAATACCCCTTACGGTGATGAAGGGTGAAATTGAGGTTGCTTTGCGCAGGCCTCGCAGTACCGGGGAGTATGCCCATACGCTTCGTCAGCAACTGGGAATTATTGAGCGAATGCAGCGGATTGTAGATGGTCTGTTAATGCTGGCGCGTGCCGACGCCGGTTTGTTGCAACTCAAGCTTGAAGATGTCGATTTAAGCCTTCTTTTGCAGGAGGTTGGTCAACATCATCTGGGGCTGTTTGCGAATAACAATATCAATATGCAAATGGATATTGATGAAGAATTGCAGATTACCGGAGACAGTGACCGACTTGAGCGTGTGATCTTTAATTTGTTGAATAATGCCTACAAATATGCTCCGGAAGGGTCGGAGGTGCGCTTGTCGGGAACGATTTACAACGGACAGGCTATGATCAGGGTAAGCGACCAGGGGCCGGGCATTGCCAGTGAACACCTTCCCCATCTATTTGATCGATTTTACCGTGCTGACGAAGCCCGAAGCCGGGAAGCGGGTGGCGCAGGCCTGGGCCTGGCTATATGTAAGCGTATTATTGAAGCGCATGGTGGAAGAATCGGGGTTGAAAGCAAGCCCGGAGAGGGGGCGAGTTTTCAAATTCTCCTGCCTTTGTCCGGCCCTGATCCCAAACATGCCAGAAACCTGAAAAACCTTTTTCAGGATCAGGAATCATTAACCTGAAAAAAAGCAGTTGGCCGAACACATATCGCAAGCTCTTGCTTTGCTACATGAAAAAAGAGCTCATCAGCAATAAGGTGACTACGCATTTTTTCATTACGCCCTTCAAATCAATATCTTACACTTTGCACGCACTTCCAGCAGCTTTTTTAGGATAAATTAAGCTTTAACCCGAGTTGGAGTTGGGAGCGTTCCTGGGTAGTCGAATTGTCCAGATGTGAAAACCGGATGTAGAGCCCCGCACCTCATGATTTAGGCGTTCAGCCTTGGAAACCTTTCGATCCGAATGGAAATATACCCTTCCGTCGGAGCCAACACCGGCACCACCATCCCGGGAAGGGTCCCGGGTTAATCGGGTAAGGTTTCTGCCATCCCTGTCAATAGCCCAGATGTCCCAATTGCTTTTGCTGGATGTACGCATGCCGCCCCTGCCACGATTGGAGGTAAAAACAATCCAGTTGCCATCAGGACTCCAGGCAGGTTGAACATCCACCGATCGCTCATTGGTTATTTGAGCAAGATCAGAGCCGTTTGTGCGCATCCGGAACAAGTGCCAACTCCTGCCCACGGGCATGCTAAATGCCAGCCACTCCCCGTCATTAGAAAGCGCCGGATTGATCCCCTCGGTTAATACACGGACTCCCCTGTCCGGATAGATTTGCACGATGCTGGCTTTGAAACCGGAACTTGACCAATTGTTGAACACATCCCGATTTAGCGTCCTCTTTATTGGCTTGCTGTGTCTGGATGTCTGGATAGGATCCAGTCTTACAGCAATCAGACTGCCGTCACTCAGCAGTATCGGCTGAGTTAGATTTCCATTTACCTCAAGCAGGCGACGAACCATACCTTCAGCATCAGCAGATTGATCCCAGAGGCCAGTTCCTCCCGCACGTTTTGACAGAAAATAAATGCTATCATTGTTCTTCCAGTTGAAGGCATTGACAGCGACTTTATCATCTGTAACCACATTTGCAGGGTCGCCATTTTCCGTGAAGCGTCGAACAAGCCAGGCACTCTTACCCCGACGGGTTACATTGATGAGGAACCGCCCGTTTGGTGAAATGTGTGGATACATTTCCGTATCCTTCGGCTCCAGTGTGAGCAGGTGAGCGTTGTCCGTAAGCTTTTGAGGCTTCTGCCTTGACGATGATGTAACCACCGAATCAAGCCATTCTTCCAGATCCACGGCAAAGGAGGTAGTTGGAACAGCCAGCAGAGCAAGAAGCAACAGGTGCTTTTTCATTATAATGCCCCTTTAAAGCTCACCTGCCATATATTCCAGTCACCCCCTGTTATGGCCTGCGGTTTAGCCGGACTGCGGTTGGAATGAAATAAAACCACACTTGCGTTTTTCCAGGCAGGGCCACCGTCAGTTGCCCTCGGGGCATTTGTGAGCCTTTTGGAACGCCCTGATGATACATCCATGATGTATATGGAGGTGTGTAAAACGTGACCACCATTATCACGGTTGGAAGCAAAGGCCAGTTTTTTCCCATCCGGACTCCAGGCGGGTTCAAATTCTCCATATGAGGTGTTGGTAAGTTGTGTAAGGTTCGAGCCATCCATATTTTGCATCCACAGATCGTAGTTGCCATTAATTTCGCGTACAAAAGCGATCCGCCTTCCATCCGGAGAAATCGAGCCGTTTAGTGCATTGGGAATCATGGTCAACTGGCTTGAGGAGCGATCAAAAATAAATAACACAGGGGGAGCAAACTCGTTTTTATTTCCCGGTTTTGTTGGATTGTAACCCTGTTTGAAACGGAATGAATCAGAGTGGTACATTCGCCATGCCTGTCCAATAAGCTCCGTGTGTAAATAACCATCAGTAAAATCATTCAACACCTTGGAACGGCGCTTTTTATCCATCGATGAATCAAAGCACCAGAAGCGACCGTTGTGTGAAGCCTTTAAATTCATGGGCATAACACCGCCATTAAATGTGGCCATGTTCGCGATGGCCACATGGCCATCACCCTGAGCCTGGCGCATCCATGCACTAATCGGCCCCATACGATTGCTGACATAGCCAATAGAACCATCGCCAAGAGCCACGCCATAGCGCACGGCTTCTTTGGGTTGGTTGGGCACAATCCCTCGACTGCTTGCCATAGCCGAATCAACACTGACACGAGCCACGGCAAACTGATGAGATTTCCTCAAACTGTAAACAAGGTAGTTGCCAGCGATCGAAGGATAGGTTTCATCAGTTTGTCCATCGGCGATTACCGTGTGCACAGGAAACAAAGGAGCTGGCGCCTTGCGTAACGGCGCTGCCAAAGCAGCTGGGCCTCCAAGCCCGATAACGACCATGCCAATCCAGAGCATATGTAACGCGAACTTCATACAAACCTCCTTGCATACAAATATCGGGCGAAAACATACATTGACGGAAGCTCCATATATTGTGATTTATATCACAGTTATTATCAACCTATGCAAGAGGAATATGTTTTTCTCTCCTGCATAAAAACAACAGCGCTTCATCTTTATTGTTCACGCATAAGAAACATTTTGCCCAAAACATGATGGCCTAGAAGCTGATGCAACAAGGCCATTGCAAAATGCCCGCCAAGGAAGATCCACATCAGGGTAGAAAAGACTTCGTGTATCTCCTCCATGTCGTGGGCAAAACCTTTCAGTTCACCACCTTCACCCATAGCAAAAAACATGATGATGCCGGTTAAGGCCATCACGGAGGCGATAATCAGGCCCGTGCCATGTACTGTTTTGGCAATGGCATCCTGCTCGCCCGGCTCGGAAATTCTACCTTTAAGCCAGCCGGGCACTTCACGCTTGATGTCACCTATTAATTCGCAGCGACCTGCCTTTGTAATCCATGGAAACAGGTGTTGCCAACCACCTGCGCCGTAGCCGGAGAGTCCCCATAGCCAACGAGCAAATAATATAGTGAAAGCGGTGAGGCCAATATACTCATGCCATTCAAACATGATGACTTCCAGCCATTCTCGCTTTTCACCAGGATGGGGCTCTTCCATGAGCAGGCTGATTAACATCTGCAGGGTAATACTTACAGCAATTCCCCAGTGGAGTAATTTGGTAAACAGATCATAGCGCATGTATCAATCTCCCTGAACTTGCCGGCCGGATATATGGACAAGCGACTGATCGTGAGCAGAAACCATGAAAAAGATATGAATTTGGCGACTTGGTCAGAGCTGGCCTGAACGATTGATGAGGGATTTGTGGCGGACAACTGCGGCTTTAAAGGCTAAGTCCGACGTAGAGCAAGTGCCTCCAGCCTTAGCCGGAGTGCGTTCAGCTTGATAAACCCGCCAGCATCACGCTGGTCGTAGGCTCCGGCATCGTCCTCGAAGGTACACAAACGATCATCAAACAATGAGTTTTCAGATCTTCTGCCGACCACGATCACATTACCCTTGTATAGTTTGAGTCGAACTTCGCCGTTTACCGTTGCCTGGGATGCGTCAATCATTTGTTGAAGCATCTGCCGCTCGGGGCTGAACCAGTAGCCATTGTAAAGTAGCTTGGCATAGCGTGGCATCAGCTCGTCTTTCAGGTGGGCAACTTCACGATCGAGCGTGATTGATTCTATGGCACGATGCGCCTTGAGCATGATGGTTCCTCCGGGCGTTTCGTAGCAGCCGCGGGATTTCATACCAACATAGCGGTTTTCCACAATATCAATACGCCCAATGCCGTGCCTGCCACCGAGCCTGTTAAGTTCTGTCAGAATCGCAGCCGGGCTCATGAATTCGCCATTGATGGAAATGATGTCACCACCCTGAAAACCCAACTCAATATATTCAGCTTTGTCGGGAGCCTTTTCGGGAGAAACAGACCAGCGCCACATGGGTTCTTCCGGTTCATTCCAGGGGTCTTCAAGGTCGTAGCCCTCATAGGATATGTGAAGTAAATTGGCATCCATTGAATAGGGTGACTTGGATTTCTTGCGCTTGCGCTCGACAGGGATGCCGTGTGCTTCGGCGTAATTCATCATATCCTCGCGTGAGTTCAGATCCCACTCCCGCCATGGCGCGATAATTTTCACATCCGGTTTCAGGGCGTAAAAGCCCAGTTCAAAACGAACCTGATCATTTCCCTTACCGGTAGCACCGTGGGAAACAGCTTCCGCCCCTTCGGCTTCAGCAATTTCAATCATCCGCTTGGCGATCAAAGGCCGGGCGATGGAAGTACCCAGTAAATATTCCCCCTCGTAGATGGCATTGGCACGAAACATTGGGAACACATAATCCCGAACAAAGTCCTCGGTTAGATCTTCGATGTAAATCGCATCGATCCCGGATGCCCTGGCCTTGGCTCTCGCATCTTCCACTTCTTCACCCTGACCGATATCGGCAGTGAAAGTTACCACCTCACAGCCATAGGTATCCTGCAACCATTTGAGAATGATGGAAGTATCCAGTCCACCGGAATAGGCAAGAACCACCTTATTTATACTGGATTGTTTCATCTGAAACCCTCTGTTGAGATAGGATAGTTTTCATCATTCATAATTATTGCTGTAGTTCCGTACTTATGGCTTTAAGAGAAATTCCAGCAGTGCCTTTTGTGCATGCAAACGGTTTTCAGCTTCATCCCAAACCACTGATTGCGGCCCGTCAATAACGCTTGCTGTTACTTCTTCGCCGCGATGGGCAGGCAGGCAGTGCATGAAGATGGCATGTGGTGCCGCCACGGTCATTACACGCTCGTTCACCTGAAAACCCGCAAAGGCTTGCTCCCGCTTGGCCTGCTCTTCTTCCTGCCCCATCGAAGCCCATACATCTGTGGTGACGAGATCTGCATCCCGGCAAGCGGAGATCGGGTTATCGAATATATCTACAATCGCTCCTAGATCTCTGGCTGCCTGCAATAGCCGGGTGTCTGGACAATAGCCTTTCGGGCAGGCGATATTGAGTCTGTAACCGAAACTTACCGCGCCGTTGATCCAGGAGTGGGCCATGTTGTTGCCATCTCCGACCCAGGCGACCGTCTTACCAGAGATATCACCACAATGTTCCTCGAAGGTAAAGACATCAGCCAGTATCTGACAAGGATGGGTAAGGTCGGTCAGACCATTGATGACCGGCACTTGCGAGTATTCGGCAAAGCGTTGCAAAACATCATGCCCGTAAGTACGGATCATGATGCCGTCTACCATTCGCGATAAGACCCGGGCTGAGTCCTCAATTGGTTCACCCCGGCCAAGTTGGGTTGTGCCAGAGTGCAGGAACAGGGCATGCCCGCCCAGTTGATACATACCGGTTTCAAAAGAAACCCGCGTCCGGGTTGAGGCCTTGTCAAAGATCATGCCCAGAGTCTTTCCAGCCAGTGCTTTATGCGAGATACCATTTTTTTGCATGTCTTTCAGTTCAGCAGCACGTTTAAGGATGTCCTTGGCCTCGGAGGAGGTGATGTCCAGCAGGGTCAGAAAATGTCTCATTTTGAAACCTCACTCAAACAGTTCGCTAGAATGCCTAAGGACTCTTCAATTTCTGCCGAAGAGACATTGAGCGGTGGCAAAAGGCGCAACACTTTGGGCCCGGCTGGAAGCAGAAGCAAGCCTTTGTCCCGGCATCTGCCAATAATTGATGCCGCCTCGCAGTCAAGTTCTACGCCAGTCAAAAGACCCAGGCCGCGTATTTCCTTTATAATGCCCAGGCGCGGCTTGAGGTTCTCAAGTCCCCTCGCCAATCGTTTCCCTTGTTCGGTGGCATTGGCGAGCAGGCCCTCAGATTCTATAATCGAAAGTACTGTTTGTGCTGCCCGGCAGGCAAGAGGGTTGCCGCCGAAGGTAGAGCCGTGTGTGCCGGGCCCGAAACTTTTTGCCAGCTTGTCAGAGGCCAGCATAGCACCAATAGCCATTCCTCCACCCATGCCCTTGGCAAGGGTCAGAATATCCGGTTTTATGCCAGAGTGCTCGAAAGCAAACATTCGACCGGTTCTGCCAATACCTGTTTGCACTTCATCCAGAACAAGCAGGATGCCGAAATCATTGCAAAGTTTACGTACGGATTCCAAATATCCGTTCGGGGGCAGGTGGACGCCTCCCTCTCCCTGTATAGGTTCAAGCAAGATGGCAGCGGTCGTTGAATCCACCATTTCCTGAAGGGCATTTATATCCCCGTAGGGCACGTGGGTAAAACCGGGGGGCAGGGGATCGTAGCCGATCTTCACCTTATCCTGACCTGTAGCTGTGAGGGTGTTTAAGGTTCTCCCGTGAAATGAGTTGGTAGCACAGATAATCTTGCGCCTTTCACTGTCCTTGTCGTACCAGAATTTCCGGGAGAGTTTAAATGCCGCTTCATTGGCTTCGGCACCGGAGTTACAAAAAAAAGCAGCGTCAAGGCCCGACAGGATACAAAGATTTTTAGCCAGGGTTTCCTGTTCCTGAATGTGAAATAGATTGGAGCAATGCAACATTGTGCTTGCCTGAGCGCAAATTATTTTTGCCAACTCCGGGTGAGCATGCCCAAGACTATTCACAGCGATTCCGGATACGAAATCCAGATATTCTTGCCCGGCATCATCCCATACCCTGGCGCCCTGACCCCTGACCAGGGTAATCGGATAGCGGGAATAGGTATTCATAACAGCGGACATACTCAAACTCTAGATGGCAGCGACATGAAAAGCATCCTAGATTGCGATAGGTGCCCGAATAGCAGGATGGCTTTGATAGCCGGTCAACTCAAAGTCTTCGTATCTGAAGGCCATGATATTTCTTACCTCCGGGTTGATTCTTATTGCCGGCAGAGGATACGGATCCCTTGAAAGCTGTTCTTTCACCTGATCGATATGATTCAGATAAATATGAGCATCTCCAAAGGTATGGATAAACTCACCGGGTTGCAGGCCTGTAACCTGGGCTATCATCAGGGTTAACAGGGCATAAGATGCAATATTGAAAGGGACTCCCAGAAAAATATCCGCACTGCGCTGGTAAAGCTGGCAGGAAAGCCGCCCTTCAGAGACATAGAATTGAAAAAATGTATGGCAGGGAGCCAGCGCCATCTTCCCCGCTTTTACATTGGCCTGCGGCCTGATCGATTCATCAGGCAGGTCGGCAACATTCCAGGCCGAGATAATCAAGCGGCGTGAATCCGGTCTGACCCTGATTTGTTCGATCAACTCGGATATCTGGTCGATATGCTGTCCATCCGGTGTCGGCCAGTTACGCCACTGATAGCCATATACCGGGCCAAGGTCGCCGCTTTCAGTTGCCCATTCGTTCCAGATTGATACACCATTCTTTGTCAAATAAGCGGTATTTGTATCCCCTTTCAGAAACCAGAGAAGTTCGTGGATGATAGATTTCAGATGCACCTTTTTTGTTGTAACAAGTGGAAACCCTTCAAACAGCTTAAACCTCATCTGATAACCAAAGACTGAAAGTGTGCCGGTTCCCGTTCGGTCAGTTTTCTGCACGCCTTGCTCAAGCACGTGCGATAACAGTTGCTGAAAAGCAATCATCTCACTCCTCGCTGAATAGAAGAGGCTTTGCTTGCAATTGCTTCTGGAGCCGAAAAGGGCAAGTGAGGCGGGCGCTTATCCTTTTTGAATCAATGGGCACGGTAATCCTCTCCCTTTGGTGTGGGCTGGTAGCGGCAGGATCCTGCCGAGCCACATGTTTTTCCTCCATACTGCGCAACGCATCTCGCAAGATCAAGGTTCTTAGGCCCTACGGATACAACTTCTTCATACAGGTTTGATCCGGCAAGTATTTGTATGTTTGACGAACAGCCTGCTTCAGGCCGATAATTCCTTATGCGCTCAATTCGGTATCCTTCATGTCAAGCTCGATAGCTTCCCCTGATTACTTGAAAACATCAATAAGTTCTCGCCTGGCTTTAAGTGCGAGCGGAATCCTGATTCTTTTTGTTGCTTTGACAGGAGCGGCATTGGAGCGGGCGTTTTTTGACAGTGCCCAATCAGCTGTGCAGGAAAGGCAGCTGGGGCAAATTTATTTACTCCTTGCTGCCGCCGAAACCGATGCCAGTGGGCATATTTCCATGCCGGAAAACCTCGCTGAATCCCGCTTCAGCACCCCGGGTTCAGGTCTTTACGCCGAGATTACCGCTGAAAACAAGACGATCGCCTGGCGATCGTCTTCAGCATTGGGCCAGGAACCTCCTTTTCCCGGAATGCTCAAGCCGGGAGATCAACGTTTTCGACAACGGCAGGACAAAAGCAGCAAGGATTATTTCGTGTACAGCCTGGGGATCAACTGGGCGAGTGAATCCGGAGATTTTCCATTTACTTTCCATATTGCCGAGGATCTAACTGCGTTCCGGGCTCAGATAAGTCAATACCGTCACAGTCTTTGGGCATGGTTTAGCGCCATGTCTATGCTGCTTTTACTGACTCTGCTTATCGTCTTGCGCTGGGGACTTGCGCCATTGCGCCAGGTAACGAATGAACTGTCCTCGATTGAATCCGGAAAGCAGGAACGGATAGAGGGCGTGTACCCCAGGGAATTGTACAAACTGACCGGCAATCTCAATACTCTGATGTATCATGAGCGCAGCCAGCAAAAGCGTTACAGGAATGCGCTGGCTGACCTGGCGCATAGTCTCAAAACTCCTTTGGCCATTTTGCGTGGCATCATTGATGAAAAAAAAGACGGGCCATCGGTTTTCCATGCTGTTGAAGAGCAGGTAGAACGTATGGATCAGATCGTCGTTTACCAGTTGCAAAGAGCGGCTACTGCTGGTCCTTCAACATTGATCAAGCCAGTTGCTGTCAGACCTGCGGCACAGAGGATCATGGATGCGTTAAAAAAGGCACATCGTGATAAACCCGTACAAACCCGGCTGGAAGTTGAGGATAATATCTATTTCAAGGGCGATGAAGGCGATTTGCTAGAATTGCTAGGTAATCTTATTGAGAACTCTTTCAAATGGTGTAGAAGTCAGGTTTTCCTTCGAGCCGAGGTGAGCGATAAACATATACTTCTCACTCTGGAAGACGACGGATCAGGTATTGATGCCGGGCAGGCGGAAAAGATTTTACAACGAGGCGTGCGGGCCGATCTAAGTGTCCCCGGCCACGGCATTGGTCTGGCTGTCGTTCGGGATATTATTCAAGCTTACGAGGGCTCTATCCGGATTGAACAATGCCGATCGGGTGGCGCCAAACTAATATTGGAGCTGCCAGGTTATCGAAAGTAACCCAAAAATCATGAATGAGGCGAAAAAACTGGAGACACGCATTATAATCCGCACCAACTAGGGCCTGTTAACATTAATTCTGATCGAAGCGCTGCTGTTCCAAATATAGCCAGTCAAGGCGCGAGGAGTAAAGTTTGGTAAATCCAAATAAACGACGAGCAACGCTGGATGGCTATATTTGGGGCGCAGCCCTGCGGGACGGGCCATTTTTGTACTCTGCTGCGTTATTTCTCGCTGATGTGCCTCGAGCACGAGGCGCTCGAAATGTCTTGCATAGCAACAAAAATGGCCGCGTCGCTGCGGTCATAATTAATGTTAACAGGCCCTAAGCTATGTACAATGAATTTTTTGGTCTGAAAGACGCGCCTTTTTCGATCGCCCCTGATCCTCGTTATCTTTATATGAGCGAGCAACATCGGGAAGCCCTGGCGCATCTCTTATATGGCATCGACAGTAACGGCGGCTTTGTTCTTCTCACCGGTGAAGTGGGTACAGGCAAGACCACGGTGTGCCGTTGCCTGTTGGAACAGATCCCGAAACACACGGATGTCTCCCTCATATTCAATCCCAAATTAAATGCGAAAGAACTGTTGGGCACAATCTGCGATGAATTGGGGATAGCTTATCCTGAGGGAAATAACAGCATTAAGGTGTTCGTTGATCGCATTAACGCCCACTTGCTTACAGCCCACGCCAAAGGACGTAACACAGTACTCATTATTGACGAGGCTCAAAATCTAAGTACGGAAGTCCTTGAACAGTTACGTTTGTTAACCAACCTTGAAACCAACGAACGAAAACTTTTGCAGATTATTCTGCTGGGCCAACCTGAATTGCATGACAAACTGGCACAGCCTGAACTGCGACAATTGGCACAGCGAATCACAGCTCGCTACTACCTGACTCCGCTTTCGCTACACGAGGTATCAGATTACATTCAACACCGCCTTAGAGTTGCCGGATCACAGGATCCCCTCTTCCATGGTTCAAGTTTGAGAAAATTGTATCGCTTGAGTGGCGGGGTGCCGCGACTTATTAATGTGTTGTGTGATCGTGCCTTGCTCGGTGCCTATGCCCAGGACCAAAAGGTAGTTGATGCCAAAATTCTTTCCCAGGCAGCGAAAGAGGTGTTCGGAGAGGCCCAATACCCCAAGCTTGACTCACAAGGGAAGCTGGCCTGGGCTGTTGTTGCCCTCGTTATGATAGCAGGGGCTGGATTTGTCGTGGATCATTATTACGCTTCTAAACCTGATCTCATGGAAACTAAGGCAGTCGAAGCTGAACCTGCCACAAAGACAACTGCAGTTTCAACCGAGCCCCTGCGATTGCCAGAACAATTTTCTGCTTCTGACAGCTACGCAATGGCCTTTCATGAACTGTTTAAACTCTGGAATATTGATTATAAAACCGAAAGAGATGGAGAGGCTTGCCTGTTTGCACAAAACCAAGGCCTTCAATGTCTGCGTAAACAGGGAGATCTGGGCAGCCTGCGACTTTTGAATCGGCCTGTGGTATTATATTTACGCAACGCTCAGGGCGAAGCTTGGTATGTTCCCCTCATGAAGCTTGAGGAAGAAACAGCGACGATAACCCTGACCGGAAAAATTAGGATTATCGGTCTAAAAGATATCGAGCAGCAATGGCTGGGTAGTTATATCCTGCTGTGGCGTCCACCATCAAACTATCAGGGCAATATGCTTCCCGGGACTCACGGGGCTGACATAAAATGGCTAGCCAGGGAGCTTGCCTCGATTCAGGGGAGGAAGCAGCCGGATACGGAAAAAAACAGGTATGATCAGAAACTTTTCGAACAGGTCAGAGCCTTTCAACGATCAGAAGGACTTATCCCGGACGGAATTGCCGGGCCTCAGACTATTATCCGCATCAATACTATCCTGAAAAACGGCGAACCTCTGTTGCTAAACAACGGAAGGGAGTAACTATGTCCTATATTCTCCAGGCTCTGAAGAAATCGGAACAGGAACGCCAACGCGGATCGATACCAAACCTTCAGTCCTCACAAATTATTGTGGAACGAACACCGGGACAACATTCCATCTGGTTAAGGTTGTTTGTTGTCGCACTGGTACTGAATGCCGCCGCAATGCTATACTGGTTTCAACCATGGAAAAATAAAATGCCGGCTACCCAAAGCGTTTCAACTTCCCATAAACAGCCTGTAAAACTCATTCCGGCAACCATCCCCCCCAGTAATGAAACAACTGGGGAGCCATCAACTTCGCCTGCCCCGCAACGACAAGCAGCACCTCCCCCTCCTGCAACAGCTGTGATTGTCAGCAAAGAGGCAGATTCATCACCGATAATTCCTGCCACTACACCTGAGTTAGGGACTCAGGAACCGAGGTGGCAAAAAATAACGCCATCAAGCACTCAAAAGACAACATCCTCTGAGCAGAAGCCTACCCAGCTGAAAACCGAAACCCTGGCTAAACCCGAGCCTGAACTAACAAATCCGGCCGATAAGCTAGCGCCTGACGTGGCAACTAATCCGCAGCAAGAACCGATAGCTGAAGCCGAAGCTCAATGGCAACAAATATCTCCCTCATCTTCGCAAAAAGCAATTGCTACTGAACAGGTTTCATCCATACCTGCTTCTCAACCGACTAAAAAAGACCCGCCTGAACCGAAATTGCAGAGTGTTCATGAGCTTCCTGTGAATATTCAACAAAGTCTGCCTGGCATTGCTATCGCCGCTCATATCTACTCCAGTGATCCCGCTTCGCGTATGACAATTATTAACAACAAGAGTTTGAGGGAAGGCCAGGCTGTCGGAGCAGGGCTAGTTCTGGAAGAAATCACCCGGGATGGAGTTATTCTCAAGTTTCAAGGTCAACGCTTCCATCTGGGAAAGC